>DAIEGL010000205.1 GCA_027356255.1 Geobacter sp.
GGCGCTGAAAAATGACAAGACCCTTATTTACAGAGTCTGGCGCGTTCTCAATACGATCAGCACTGACCAGCTTCTCAGTGAAGGAAGGGTATACGGCGGTGGAATGTTCAAGCTTGAACCAAAGGAGCTTGCCAATGTGGATGCTACGGCTATTGCAGAGCTGATTCCCGACCTGAAAGCAGAAAGCAAGCCCGAACAGTTGACCATGCTTGGATGAACCTTGCGGGGAAAAGTTTCCTCTCTCAATCCCCCACTTTTCTAACAATAGTCGTGAAACCCGGCTGCCAACCATTAAAAAAGCATCAGCAACACTCATTTCCACCCGCTCCCTGCTTTTCCTTATACCGCTTCAGGCGGTAATACGCCTCCCGCTCCCGTTCGCCGATATACTGGGCAATGGACCTGATCTCCCGTGACAGTTGGGGCAGGACCCGCTCTTCCAGCACCCTGACCCGCCTCGTGACGCGGACGATCTCGTCCCCCAGCCTTTTCAGGCGGCTCTCGAAGGCCGCCATCTCCAGCATCGCCGCTACGATGCTCTCGAACAGGTAGGCCGCCTCCTCCAGGTGGGGGGTGGTGGTCCGGTAATCGTACCCCCTCTCAGCAGGTGACCTGACCGGCTGCTCCCGTACCGTCACATCCCGGTACCTGAGCCCCATGACGCTCTGCTCCTTTATCTCCAGCCCCAGGTCCCGGCCGCCTGCCGACAGGAGGGAGCCTATGAAGGTCTCCCCCTCGTGCCCGAGGCTCAGGTGCAGCTCGGCAAGAGCTTTCCCGTAAAGGGTCTTGACCTCTTCCCGCGAACGGAGGAACGGCATGGAAACGGCAAGGAATTCCCGGATCAGCGCCTGGCGCCGCGCCTTGAGAATTGCCGCGCTGTTGGTCACGGAGCGGGATTTCTCCTTGAGCAGCAGGAGATTTGTCCGGGTCGGATGGATCATGCCCCCTCCAGGGAAAACCGCTTCAGGAGCTCGACACCCCGGTCGAGGCTGCCGCTTATGTCCCGCCTCGTGTCCCCCTGGTGGATGAGTTCCCGCTCGAAGGCTTCCGCCAAGTCGAGCATGACTCTGTCGCCTGCGGTCATCCCTTCCCTCCCGACGATCGCCTCCAGGCGGCGCAGCTCCCTCCCCTTCGCATAATGCCGGTAAAGTAGATCGGCTATGGCGCGGTGGTCCCCCCTGGTGTGACCGGCGCCGATCCCCCGCTGCATCAGCCGGGAGAGGCTCGGGAGCACGTCCACCGGCGGGAAGACCCCCTTCTGGTGCAGTTCCCGGGAGAGGACGATCTGCCCCTCGGTGATGTAGCCGGTAAGGTCGGGTATGGGGTGGGTGATGTCGTCCTCCGGCATGGTCACCACCGGCAGCATGGTGACCGAACCGGCCATCCCCTTGATCCGTCCGGCCCGCTCGTAGAGGGAGGCCAGGTCGGAATACATGTAGCCGGGATACCCCCTCCTGCCGGGGAGTTCCTCCCGTGCCGTGGAGACCTCGCGCAGGGCGTCGCAGTAATTGGTCATGTCGGTGATCAGCACGAGCACGTCCATCCCCCTGTCGAAAGCCAGGTATTCGGCAGCGGCAAGGCCGAAACGGGGTGCCAGAAGCCGCTCCACCACCGGCTCGTCGGCCCGGTTGACAAAGGCGACAAAGCCGGTTCGCATCTCCGCCAGGGATTCCATGTAGAAGGAGTAGTCATGGTGGGTCAGCCCCAGGGCCACGAAGACCACCACGAACTCCCCGCCCCCTGCCAGCCGTGCGTTTTGCAGGACAGCGGCCGCCACCTCCCTGGACGGGAGCCCGGCGCAGGAAAAGACCGGGAGTTTCTGCCCTTTCACCAGGGTGTTGAGCGCGTCGATGGCGGTAATTCCGGTCTCGATGAACTCCTCGGGCCTGGCACGCGCCGTCGGATTGATCGGCTGTCCGGTCGCCGGCGTCCATCGTGCCGGGATGAATGGGGGAGAGCCGTCGATGGGATGGAAGGAACCGTCGAAGACCCGGCCGATCATGTCCGGGGATAGGGGGGCCATTTTTACCCCGTCGGTGAACGCCACCGGCGCGTCCATGCCGAGGCCGCGGGTCTCGCCGAAGACCTGGACCAGCACGCTCTCCCCTTCGATCTTCAGCACCTCGCCGTCCACCGCTTCCCCGTCGGGGCGGACGATCCGCACGATCTCGCCGGCCCTGGCGTTGAACACCCGCTCCACGGACAGAAGCGGCCCCCTGATGGAGGAGATGGTGCGGTAGATATGTTCCGAAAGCCGCATGCAATCCCCCCTTGTTTACCCCTTCAGCACCTCGTCCAGAAGAATACCTTCTTTGAGCCTCTCCGCCGCCCGGTCGTGAAACTCCAGGATCTCGCCGATCTTTGCCGCGGTCTGCTCCGGCGTGGAAAAGGCGTCCTCGGTATAGGCGTTCTGGCAGAGGAACTCAAGCCGTATCCGCTCGGCAACCTTCATCAGCAGGCGGTCCGCATCCTGGAGCCCTTCGATCCCCACAATCTCCGCCACTTCCCGGAGCGACTCCTCCCGTTGCAGCATCTCCCGGCAGCGCCTTTGCAGCTCTTCCCAGCGGGGTGAAACCTCGGCGGTGAAATGCCTGACGATATTCCGCTCATAGAGGGAATAGCTCTGAAACCAGTTTATGGCCGGGAAATGCCGCCGGTGGGCCAGCGACGTGTCGAGCATGAAGAACGCCCCGGCCGTCCTGAGACATGCCTGGGTCACCGGCTCGGTAAAATCGCCGCCCGGCGGCGAAACGGAGAGGACCATGGAGAGCGAGCCGATCCCGCCGTTCATGGTCTCCACCACCCCTGCCCGCTCGAAGAACCCCGAGAGGCGCGAGGCGAGATAGGTGGGATACCCCTCTTCCCCCGGCATCTCCTCCAGGGAAGAGGATATCTCCCGGAGCGCTTCTGCCCAGCGGGAAATGCTGTCGGCCAGAAGGAGCACGTGGTATCCCATGTCCCGGTAGTACTCAGCCATGGCGACCGCGGTATAGATGGAGGCCTCCCGCGCAGCCACCGGCATGTTCGAGGTATTGACCACGACGATGGTCCTCTCCATGAGGGGCTTGCCGCTCCACGGGTCGCTCATTGCCGTGAACTCGTCGAGAAGCTCCGCCATCTCGTTCCCGCGCTCGCCGCACCCCACGTAGACCACCAGGTCAACGGCGGAGAATTTGGCGACCGCCTGTTCGAGGACCGTCTTCCCTGTGCCGAAGCCGCCTGGAAAGACGGCGGTCCCACCCCGGGCCAGGGGGAAGAGGAAATCGACGGCGCGCTGACCTGTGACGAGGGGAAGGGCCGGGGAAAGCTTCCGCCGGTAAGGGCGCGGCTTCCTCACCGGCCATTCCCTTATTGCAGTGATCTCCCGGCCGTCGGCAAAGGCACCGACCGGTTGGGTGAGGTTGAACTCGCCGTCGGCAAGACGGCCGATGGTGCCGGATGCGCCGGCGGTCAGCAGGTGGCGGAACGCCCCCTCCTCCACGTAGCCGATGACGTCGAAGGGTGCAACCTCTTCTCCGACCCGTGCCAGCGGAAAGAATCGCCACTGCCGCTCCTGATCCAGTGGGGTGAGGTCGCTGCCGCTGCAGATGAACGGCCCGCATTGCCTGAACAGCCGCTCCATGGGGCGCTGCAGTCCGTCGAACATGCCGGACAGAAGCCCCGGCCCCAGCCGTACCGTCAGGGGCTTGTCTAGTCCCCTGGCCAGCTCATGGACGCCGAGCCCCCTCGTGTCCTCGTAGACCTGGACAACGGCACGCTCCCGCTCCAGCCTCACCACCTCGCCGATGAGCATCGCCTCGCCCACCCGGACCATGTCGTAGAGCTTCACCCCCTTCAGATCGACGGTGACCGTCGGCCCGGATATGGCCACTATGCGACCCGTCATACCTGCAACCTCACGTGATAGCCTATCGCCCGCCTGATGATGCGCAGCGCGTAGTCTTCCTCCTCCGCCTCCGCCTTTCCCGGTGCGGGAAGGATGAGAAGGATGCCGTACCAGCGCGCCTCCATATCCCTGAAGCGCGCCTCATCGATCCCCGCCAGCAGCCGCTCGTCGATGACCACCACCCCGCTGTCCGGATCGGCCAGGACCTGGCGCAGCACCCCTTCCGCCTCGTCCGGGGCCACGCAGTGCTGTACCGCGCCGCTCAGGCTGAAGCCGTAGCGGGCGTCCCTCGGGGTGATGAAGGTGATGTTTTTCACTGGACAAGCTCCGTTCTCACCGTTTCCCGGTCCGCATCGCCGCCGTGGGCGAGGATGCTCAGGTTGCGCGCCTCCATGCGGCAGCGCCAGAGGTAATCCAGGATGAGGCCGATGCCGTCCGGCTCCCGCGCTTCCCTGCCAAGCATCTTGGACAAACCCTTGAGCAGAAGCGGCTCCGGCGAAGCTCCGGGAGAAAGCTCCTCCGGCAGGACGGTAATGGAGCGGACCAACTGGGGAAGTCCCCTCAGACCATCCCCCTCAAGGAGTCCCCTGAAGGTAGATCCTTTCAGGCGGCCGCCGCCGACAAACGGGGAGGGAAGCCTGATGCGCCAGCGGAGCTCCTTGTAGAGGGTCATGACGTTCGTCATGTCGATCAGGTAACGGAAAAACCTCCCCACAGCGGGATGAAGCCCCCCGCATCCGGCCTGCTCCAGGAACAGGGTGACCAGCTGCCGCTCGAACCCTGCCATCCCATCCTTCCCGTAAACGCCTTGGAGCCGCACGTACCGCATGTCTTCCCGGGCAAGGAGCGCGCCTGTCTCCTCCGCCGCCACGGCCGTCTCCCCCCCCTTCAGCAAGGTGCGCCTCACTTTATCGGCCAGGAGGGTGTGCGCCAGAAGCCCTTCCGCTTCCGCCCCTTCCCCCGTTCCCCTGCTGCGCAGGCAGAGGACGATGGTATTCAGCTCGAACCAGGTGAATACCGGGGAAAATATCCTCCTGAGTCTTTCATCCATCTGGCCGTAGAGCCAGGCCGTCTCTTCAAGGAGGGGAGTCCATATTCCCTGCTCGCTTCCGGCGCCGAGCTTGCCCCGCCGGGGCGATGGGGACACGGCCTCAAGCGGCTCGGCAGCGGAGAGGAGACGCCACCAGTCGGCAACAAGGAGGCTCCGCCGCACCCTGAGCCGCGCCACGAGGTAATCCGCGGGATATCCCCTCCCTGCCACTGGGCGCAATATTTCCATGGGTTCACAGCTCCCGGTAAATGTCGCGGAGGAGCTCCGGGAGGAGCTCGGGCCAGGCCCGCTCCATCCTCTTCTCCAGGGTGTTGACGACAGAGATCCCCCCGCCTTCTTCCGAAACCTCCATTCCGCCGACGACCGCCGGATCGGGGACGATCTCCGCATCCGGGAAGTGGCTCGCCGCCAACGCCACGTCCGCCGGATTGACCGTCACCCGCCGCCACCGGCCCGGGGGGAGCTCCCGCGCCAGGCCGGCAAAGAGTCCGTCGTAACCCTCAACCCTGAGCAGGTGGAGGGAAGAGCACGCCAGCCGGAAAAGCCGGTCGGCCAGGGCTATTTCCGCCACGAGCCGGACCGATGCCCCCCTCCTCCCGGCATCGGCAAGGATCTCCCTGGCTCGGGCCGCTTCCAGCAATGCCCGCCTTTCGGCATACTCCGCCTTGAGCCGTCCGATCGCGGCCGCGACATCCCCCTGCAGCCGGTCCGCCTCCGCCTCGGCGTCGCTCCTGATCCCGGAGACCTTTTCCTCCCCCTCCCGGCGGAGCGCCTCTATGAGTTCCGCGTACCCCACGGCGCCCCCGTTACAGGTAGAGGATCATGGCCGCCACCACGAAACCGAGGATCACCATGGTTTCGGGGATGGCGAGCATGATGAGCATTGTCCCGGTCAGCTCGGGCTTCTCGGCAACGGCGCCCGCCCCGGCTGAACCGATCTTCGACTGCGCCCACCCCGTGGCCAGGGCGGGGAGCCCTATGGCCAGCGCCGCGGCAAAACCGA
>DAIEGL010000216.1 GCA_027356255.1 Geobacter sp.
AAGTATACCCCTGTAACTCAAATATTTTCCCTACGGTTTCAAAATCCCCTTCGGCAGCTGCATGGTTACGCAGTGCAGCGAGCCGTGCTGGAGGATCAGGGGGAGGCAGTCGATGCCGATGATCTCCCGGTCGGGAAATGCTTCGGCAACGGCCGCAAGCGCCACCGAGTCGTTTTTGTCCCGGTAGGTGGGGACGAGCACTGCCCCGTTGATGATGAGGAAGTTGGCGTAGGTTGCCGGAAGGCGGTCACCTTCTTCGTCGTATCTCGCTTCCGGCCAGGGGAGCGGGATCAGCCGGTAGGGGCGGCCGTCCGCGGTCCTGAAGGCCTTAAGCTCCCTTTCCATGGCCTGGAGCGACTGGTAATGCTCGTCATCGGGATCGTCGCAGGTCACATAGGCGATGGTGTCGTCCGGGCAGAGTCTGGCCAGGGTGTCAACGTGGGAGTCGGTGTCGTCCCCCGCGAGAAAGCCGTTTTCCAGCCAGAGGAAGCGCCTCGCCCCGCAGAGCTCCTTCAGCGCATCCTCCACTTCGGTTCTGCCCAGGTGCGGGTTGCGGTTCCCGTTCAAAAGGCATTCGGCGGTGGTCAGGATGGTGCCGCGGCTGTCGCTCTCGATGCTCCCCCCTTCCATGATAAGTCCGACGGTCTTGAGCGCCGTGGCGCCGAACGCACCCAGTTTATGGAGACGGCGGGTGATCTGGTTGTCCTGGTCAGCGGCGAATTTCAACCCCCAGCCGTTGAAGCCGAAATCGAGGATGAGCGGTCGGCCGTCCTCAAATACGGTAACGGGACCAAAATCCCTGGACCAGGTGTCGTTGGTGTCCATCTCAAAGAGCCTTATCCGCTCAAGAGCCGCACCGCTTTCCTGCAATTTTTTTCTCACCGGCACCGTATCCGGGGCTGCGATCACCACCTGCTCGATGAGGCTTATCTGTCTGGCTAT
The DNA here is from genome assembly GCA_027356255.1 of Geobacter sp. Lineage (GTDB taxonomy): Bacteria > Desulfobacterota > Desulfuromonadia > Geobacterales > Geobacteraceae > Geotalea. Next base: position 943 of record DAIEGL010000216.1, read on the forward strand.
TTCAACGAAAACCGGCTCCACTGCATCAAGCCATGGGAGCCAGTCGCTTCCTTCGTGGGGCCAGGCGAGGAGGACGCCGTCCTGTTCCTCCCATTCGGCGGGTAATCTGCGCAGCATATATTCCATCCTGGATCGAAAGATTATTACAGAAAGGGAAGTTTATAGAAAAGAGGGGGAAAATGCAATTGTGAAGAGATCTTGGGATGGTTCCGGTTTCGGATAATCATGGTAAAATTTTCATCATGATAGTCGTCGAGACCTACAAGGGAAAATCGATCACCGAGCACCGGGTGGAGATCGTCGAGCGGAAGGGAACGGGACATCCCGACCAGATCTGCGACTCGATCATGGACGCCATATCCGTGGCCCTGTCCCAGGCGTACCTGCGTGAATTCGGCACGATCCTCCACCACAACATCGACAAGAGCCTCCTTGCTGCCGGCAGGGTCGAGAAGTTTTTCGGCGGGGGGCATGTGGTGCAGCCGATGGAGCTGATTATCGGCGACCGGGCCACCTTCCGGGCCGCCGGGCGGGAGATCCCGGTCGCAGAGATTGCCGTGGACGCCGCTAGGAAATGGCTCGGGGCAAACATGCGTTTCGTCGATCCGGAGCGGCACCTGAACTACAGGATCGTGCTCGCCCCCGGGTCGGAGGAACTGACCGACATCTTCGCCCGCCCCGGCGAGGTCCGGGTGGCGAACGACACCTCGGCCGCCGTCGGCTACTACCCGCTGAGCCCGACGGAACGGGCCGTGCTGGACCTGGAGCGGCATCTCAACTCGGCCGCGTTCAAGGGGCGCTATCCGGAGACCGGTGAGGACGTGAAGGTCATGGGGCTGAGAAGGGTGAACGTCCTGGAACTGACGGTGGCCATGCCGCTCCTGGCGACTTTCATCAGGTCGGAAGAGGAGTATTTTGCCCGCAAGGGGGCGATACTCAAGGAGATGCAGGGATTTCTCGGCGACTATACCGGCTTCAGGAGGCGGGAGGTCCACTTCAACGGCCTCGATGCGCCCGGCCGGGGGCTTGGCGGCGTCTACCTGAGCCTTACCGGCACCTCGGCCGAGGATGCGGATTCGGGCCAGGTGGGGCGCGGCAACCGGGTGAACGGCCTCATTTCCATGAACCGGCCGATGGGGACCGAGGCTGCCGCCGGGAAAAACCCGGTGAGCCACGTGGGAAAGATCTACAACGTCCTTGCCCACAAGATCGCCCGGGAGATATTCGAAACCATCGACGGCATAAAAGAGGTCTACGTGCTGCTCCTCAACAGGATCGGTACCCCCATCGACCGGCCGCAGATGGCCACCGCCCAGCTTCTCCTTGAGCGGGGACGGAAGATAGACGAGATAGCAAAGACCGTGGAAGATATCTTTGAACGGGAATTTGCCGGGATAAACGCCTTCTGCACTGCGCTTGCCAGGGGGGAGTATCCGGTCTGCTGAAGATGAAGCGGGCATTACAGCTCCAAAACCGCCCTGCGTGCCTTCTCGACGATCTCCCCGGGTGATTCCCCCCGGAAACGGAGCGGTTCGCCGAAGGTGACAGTTACCAGCCCCCTCCGAGGCCAGAGCGTGCCGCGGGGGAACACCCTTTCCATCCCCGCGATCTTTACCGGCACGACCGGTATTCCCAGCTCCCTCACCATTATGCCGAGCCCCTGCTGGAACGGGAGGAGCTCCCCATCCGCCGATCTTTCCCCTTCCGGGAAGACGAGGATGTTGATCCGGTGGTCGGCGAGCTTTCCCATGAACTGCAGCGAGCGGCGGAACACCCCGGACTGGGGGAGGGGGAAGAGGTTGAGCGCGATCGTTCCGTATTCGTAGGTGAACCGCTTCCAGATGTGCTGGCCAAGGTTTTTGAAGTTCCTGAAGAAGAATTCCTCCCATGCGGCAGTGGCAGTGCGATAGCGCCAGTGCCGCGGCAGGGAGAACATGATGGCCGGCTGGTCGAAATAACTCAAGTGGTTGGCGATGAACATGACCGGCGCATCCGCCTTGGCCAGGTTTTCCAACCCGACCGTCTCAAGCCTGACGAAACAGCGGAGGAGGGGGTAATGGATGAGGAGGTCGCAGAGCCCCCTTATGCCCCGCACCGGCAGGCTGTTGGACCAGAACCGCAGCTGCCGGCGTCTGCCGGTTTTTTTTCGCTCGGCGATCGTCCGCCGCAGGCCGGAAACCGTCGTCAGTTGGTCGATGGCAGAGTCCTCCAGGTCCAGCCTGAATTCCTGTTCGATCTGGTTCATGAGTTCCAGCCTGCCGATGGAGGTGAGCCCCAGTGCTGCGACCAGCAGGGAGTCCTCTCGGATATCGCGGCTGTTTACGCCGGTGATGCGGGCGAGAAGGTTCAGCAACTGGTCCGTGGATATTCCGGCTTCACTCTCCCGCCCCTCCCTGATCCGCTGCTTCACCCTGAACTTCTGGATTTTCATGGTGGTGGTTTTGGGAAAGTCGGCCTCGGGCCAGAGGGAAAATCCCGTTATCCTGTGCAGTTCGTCCAGGCGGCTGTTGGTGTCCGCAACGATTTCTTCGGCGCTCCTGCCGCTTCCGTCGAGGATGAGCACGGCGTGCACCTCGTCTCCCGCCCCCCTGTCCAGGCCGATGACGCACGATTCCCTGACGCCGGCGGTCCTGTCGAGGACGCCTTCGATCTCGTCCGGGTAGACGTTGATCCCGGCGCCGGTGACGATCAGCTCTTTGCTCCTCCCCTTGATGTGCAGCCATCCCACCGCGTCCAACTCTCCCATGTCTCCGGTCCGGAACCAGCCGTCCCCGGTGAATGCATCCGCCGTGGCAACCGGATTCTCGTAGTAGCCTGGAAAGACGTTCTCTCCCCTGGCGCATATCTCGCCGCGGTCGATTTTCAGCTCCACGCCAGGGAGCGCTTTTCCCACGGAGCCGACAAGCTGCCGCTCCAGTGTGTTGGCGGTCAAAACCGGCGCGCATTCCGTCAAGCCGTAACCCTCCAGAACAGTAAACCCCAAGGCGTCCCAGAAACGGAATACGTCCGGGGCGAGCGGCGCCCCGCCAGATACGAAGAGGGTGAAATGCCGGCCGAACTTCCGCTGCACCGGTGAGAAGAGAATCTTCCTCGCCTGCCGCGGCAAGCCCTCTGCCGATTTTATGAGAGCGTGAAAAACGCCGTCCAGGTGTTTGGCCGCAAACTCACCCTCGATGGACCCCTTCAGTAGTTGCAGGAGGCGCGGCACGGCGATGACGGCATAGACGTCTTCCTCGGCAAGCGCTTCCATGATGGCGGACGGTTTCAGGGTGCGGAGGTAGACGATGGCGGCGCCATGGTAGAGAGGGATGAAAAATCCCCCCATTTGCTCGAACATGTGGGAGAGCGGCAGGAGCGACAGGAAGGAGAAGCCCTGATTGACCACGGGAATGTGCCGGTTTACCTGGCTCAGGTTGGCGAGCAGGTTGCGATGGGTGAGAACCACCCCCTTGGGTGTGCCGGTGGTGCCGGAGGTGTAGATGAGCTGGGCAGCCTGGTCCGGCTCCGGCGCGGCAATCTCCGTGAGAGGCTCAACCCCGTTGAGGAGAAACTCCAGCTCTTCCATGAGGACCGCGGGGTGTTCCGTCATCCGGTCCAGTTTATACCGGCTCTGGATGACGAGCCGGGAGCCGGTCAGTCCGGCGATGGTCTCGGCTCGCTCCCGGCCGGACATGAAATCGACCGGCACGACGATCCCGCCGCGGATGATTATTCCCCAGAACGCCACCACCCACCAGGGGGAATTCGGCCCCCAGAGGAGTACCCGGTCCCCCGCTCCGATCCCCCGCTTTGCCAGCCAGCGGTTCATCTTCAGTGACAGTGTGGCCAGTTCCCCATAGGAGAAGACGAGCCGCCGCACGCCGGTGCGGTAAATAAGCGAGGTCTCGTCCCCACGCTTTCCAAAGGTCTGGAACAGATCCGACAGGTTCTTCATATGGTTCCTTCAATGGCTCAGGGTGCTTTCAACTATAGCATTACATCCAATAAGCGCAAAGCCTGTCGCGGTACTCGTTTGTGTCCTCAGCGGCGGAAGCGCAGATGCGGATAGGCAGAGGCTAAAAAATACGTCTCCTCTTGCAAATAAAATTAACGTGATATAATAAAAATGTTTTAAATTTGCAGGACGTGAGGAGATCCACCGATGGGGATATTGGTGCTCTATAACAACAATGTCTACGACGTTGTCGATGAGGAACGTCTGGATGCCCTGATAGCTGAAAAGAAAATAGTCGGTTTTCACCGTTCGGATGAATGGGTGACCGTTGGAGGCAAGCTGGTAAAAGACGGCGGCAGGGTGAACGGAAAAGCTGATGAAAGGGAACGATAAACGGAAGATCACGATATAGGCGTCAAGCTGA
>DAIEGL010000107.1 GCA_027356255.1 Geobacter sp.
GTCATGAACTACGTGAACATGATTATCGGCATAGACGCCGAAAACCTCGGGCCGGACAAGATGTGGAAATACAAGGACCCGCAGACCGGGGAGCTGAAGGCGCTCAAGATAGACGAGCGCTATGTGAAGAACATCGAAGACCGGCTGGGGCTCAAGACCGAGGAGCAGCGCGAGGCTTTCAGGACGTCGATCCGCAAGATCTACGGGCAGAAGATCTCCGTCGAACCCAATTACGACTTCATGGACAACCTGGAACTGGTCAAGGCGGTCACGGACGTGCGGCTCAAATCCGACATTGCCGGGGCGGGAAGCCTGATCGGCGCCCTGGCCAACCGCACCAACGAGGAAAACCAGAAACTTTACGACCGGATGATCAACACCATGCTGAAAAAGCTCAATTACTGCAGGACCTGCGCGCAGAAAACCATCGAATATTTCTGCACCCAGGAGGACGAAATTTAGATCCGTCAAAGGGACGGTTTTATGCGTGATCCGAAGGAACATATCGCCGCAACGGAAGATCAGCCCATCCCGGAGCATCCTGCCGACCACTGCGTTATTTCGGCCCTGGATGGAGCGCCGTCGCGTGAAGGGACCTATACCATGAGGATCCGCTCCATCGACGAGCTCCTGGAGCGGGACAAGTTGCGGGTAATGGACGGTTTCCCGCGCAAGATCCAGGTGGGAAAGCTGGTCAAACCGGCCCGCGGCGGGAAGGAAAAATTCGTGGTGGTTCCGACTACGGTCGAGGAGAAATTCCTCCATGACCGGGTCACCCTCCCTTCGGGTGAGGGAGAGCCGACCGGCGGGACCGGCAAGGGGGAGGAAGGCGAGGTGATCGGCGAGCAGCCGGTCCGCCCCGAGGGGGGAGCGGGGGAAGGTGCGGCCGGCGGGGGGGAAGGGGAATCCCATGAAATGGAATCGAGCGCCTACGACCTGGGGAAAATCCTCACGGAGAAGTTCGAGCTTCCCAACCTCAAGACCAAGGGGAAAAAGAGTTCCCTCACGCGCTACACCTACCATCTGACCGACAAGAACCGTGGCTTCGGCCAGCTCCTGGACAAGAAAGCCACTCTGCGCAAAATCCTGGAAACCAACATAAACCTGGGCAATGTACCGGACATTGCCGACATCGACACGACCCGCTTTCTCATCTCCCCCAAGGACAGGATCTACCGCATCCTCTCACGGGAGATCGACTACGAATCGCAGGCACTGGTTTTCTTCGTCCGGGACTACTCGGGCTCCATGGAAGGAAAGGCCTCGCAACTGGTGGCTTCCCAGCATGTGATGATCTACAGCTGGCTCCTCTACCAGTTCGCCAGGCAGGTGGAGACGCGCTTCATCCTCCACGACAACCAGGCGCGGGAAGTGCCCGATTTCCATACATACTACAACCTGCAAGTCGCTGGGGGGACCAAGGTCGCCTCCGCCTACCGGCTGGTCAACGAGATCGTCGAGAAGGAAGGGCTGGCAAAGGATTACAACATCTACGTGTTCCACGGCACCGACGGCGACGACTGGGATACGGAGGGGAGCGAGGCGATCCCGGAACTGAAGAAGATGCTCGCCTATTCCAACCGGGTGGGGATAACCATCGCCGAACACGGGTACGCTGAGTCGCGCAACACGGAGGTGGAACGGTACCTGAACCACTCCGGGCTTCTCAAGGAAAGACCGGAGCTGTTAAGGCTCGACGTCATGGGTGAAGACGCCGAAGAGGCGCGCCTCATCGAGGGGATCAAGAAACTTATTTCTTAGGAACGAGGGAAAAGGACCGAGGGAAAAACCTTAACCTCGCTCCTCGAACATCTATCCTGCGTGAGAGCTATGGAACTGATCAACCAGCATACAAAGAGCATCATGGAAGGGTGCAAGGAAAGGGCGAGGGAGGCGGGGCTGCGCTTTCAGGACGAGACCCTGGAGTACATCGTCACCAACCGGGACATGCTGGAGCTCTCTCCCAAGGTCATGATACCCACCCTTTACGATTACTGGGTCAACGACGTGGAGGTCCTGAAGGGTAAGGGGAAGTACGAACTCTACCCGCACAACCCCTACGAAACGGTCATCAACACCCACCCCCCCATATCGTTCTACAACGACAACAACCCCGACTGGCTGAACGTGATGATCTTCTACCACGTGCTGGCGCACATCGATTTTTTCCAGAACAACCTCTTCTTCCGCCACACATGGGACTACGACCTCACCGGCCAGGCACTCGCCGACAAACGGCTGATTACCAGGTTGAGATCGGAAAAGGGGCGCTGGGTGGACTACGTCATAGAATTCGGCCGGAGCATCGACAATCTGGTCGGTTACTTCGACGAGCTCTCCCGCCTGCACCGCGCCGACCTCCCGCCGTTCTCAAAGCGCCTCGATTACTACTTCGACGTCTTTCTCCAGTCGGTCAAGAAGGTGAAGATCCACGAATACGTGCACGAGATCGAGCGCTACAACGACTGCAAGGCCAGATACGGCGAGATGGGGGAAAAATCCTTTTTTGCGGACGCGCAGAAAAAGTACCCGGAACTGGAGACGGTCTACACCAAGAGTCTGCATGCGAAGCCGGCGCCTAAACTCGACCTGATGCAGCACCTGATGGAAAACTCGCCGTTCCTCAACAGGGACGAAAACAAGTGGATGAAGTCCGTGCTTGAGGTGGTGCGCAAGACCTCCGTCTATTTCCAGCCGCAGATCAGGACGAAAATAATGAACGAGGGGTGGGCCAGTTACTGGCACGAAAAGCTCTTCCTCCAGGATGACCGGATCAAGGGGCACGAGGTGGATTTTGCCCGGGTCCACGCCGGCGTCACTTCCATGCCGCGGGTGGGGCTCAATCCCTATGCGCTCGGGATGAGGCTCTTCTCAACCATCGAGGAGATGGCGGACAGGGGGAAGATCTCCATAAGGTACCAGATGCTGAAGGACAGCCATGCGCGGGGAAAATTCGATGAAGCGACCGGCTCCGGTCTGGATTACATCTTCAGGGTCAGGGAAAACTTCTGTGACTTCACGCTCATCGACACTTTCATCGATCAGGATTTCGTCAACGACTACAAGCTGTTCGTGGCGGACAAGAGACTGAACCAGGCAAAGATGGTCTGGGAATACTACGTCAAGAGCCGCAAGGCGGAGGATTACCGCCGGATGCTCAGCGACACACTCTACCATCCGCCCCGGATCGACATCGACCCGGCCAAGGGGGAGGAGAACGCGCTCTATCTCGTCCACCGTTTCGAGGAAAAGCCGCTGGTGAAGGAATTCATCGCCAACACCATGATGGGGATAGAATACCTGTGGGGAGGGGAGGTCCAACTGGAGACGAGCGAGGTTGAACCGCCCACCCAGGACATGGAAACCTATGCCGCAGCCGGCGCCGGGGAACAGAAGGTGGTCTGGCAGCGGGTCCTGTACACGATGAAGAACCGCAAGCTATCGAAAACCTTTGTTCAGGCGGACAGCACACATGGATGACATCGCCAAGGCAATGCAGCGCATAAACCGGAGCGTAACCGGCTGGAACCAACGCGAACCGATCACGTTCGAAGAGTTTCTCGAACAGCTCACCGCCAATCCGACCAGGGTGATCCGCAATGTATTCCAGGTGTTCCATGACATGATCATGAGCCACATCGGCGAAAAGGCGGACGAATACCCGGAAGACCCGGAATCCATCCACTACGTCTCATACGACTTCACCAAGCTCTTCGTCGAGGATACGGACCACCCCTTCTTCGCCGACCGCCTCTTCGCCAACCGGTTGGTCAATCTGGTCGCCTCCTGGAAACGCGGGGCGCAGCAGAACAAGATCTATATCTTCGAGGGGCCGCCCGGCAGCGGCAAGAGCACCTTTCTCAACGATCTGCTCATGAGATTCGAGAAATACGCCAACTCGGAAGAGGGGCTGCGCTTCGAAACGGTCTGGAGGCTCGACCGGCAGCTGCTCGGCAACTTCGCCAGGCACGAGACCGCCCACTTTCTCGACAAGCTGTCCAAGCTCATCGACGAATACGAATTCGATCAGAACGAGATCATCGAGGCAAAGGGCGCCCTGCACGGCATGGACGACTTCGTCGAAATACCGTGCCCCAGCCACGATAATCCGATCCTCATGATCCCCAAGGACTTCCGGCGGCAGTTCTTCGACGACCTGTTCAAAAACGACGAGGTGAAGTGGCGGCTGTTCACAGAAAAGGAATACGAATGGGTCTTCAAGAGCAACCCCTGCACCATCTGCAGCTCCCTCTACCAGGCGCTCCTGAAAAAACTGAAGGACCCGGCGCAGGTGCTCAAGATGGTGTACGCGCACCCCTACCGCTTCAACAGGCGCCTCGGCGAGGGGATCAGCGTTTTCAACCCGGGCGACAAACCGACGAAGCAGACCGTCTTCTCCAACGAGATGCTGCAAAACCGCATCAACGCGCTGCTCAGGAACAGCAACCAGGTCAAATACGTCTTTTCCCAGTACACCAAGACCAACAACGGCATTTACGCCCTCATGGACATCAAGTCACACAACACGGAACGGCTCATAGAGCTGCACAACATCATCAGCGAAGGGGTCCACAAGGTCGAAGACCTGGAGGAAAACGTGGACTCGCTCTTCATGGCCCTCATGAACCCGGAGGACAAGAAGAACATCGAGCAGTTCGCCTCCTTCTCAGACCGCATCCAGTATATAAAGATCCCCTACGTGCTCGACCTGAACACCGAGGTGGAGATCTACCGGAACATCTTCGGCAAGCATATCGACGAGAGCTTTCTCCCCAGGGTCCTGCACAACTTCGCCCGTATCATCATCTCCACCCGGCTGAATCCCACATCTGAGGCCATGCAGGAATGGATCTACCAGCCGGAGAGGTACGGGATGTATTGCGACGAGCACCTGCAACTCCTCAAGATGGAGATCTACACCGGCCACATCCCCCCCTGGCTTTCCGAAGACGACCGGAAACGGCTGACGGCCAAGCGGCGGCGTAAGATCATTGCCGAATCGGAAAACGAAGGCAATCACGGCTTTTCGGGCCGGGATGCCATCAATATCTTCAACGAGTTCTATTCCACCTACGCCAGGAAGGACAAGCTGATCAACATGTCGATCCTGTGCAATTACTTCACCAAGGTCCGCCAGGAGCTGGGCAAGTCGATCCCCGAAGGTTTCACGGATTCGCTTTTGCGCCTCTACAACTTCACGGTGCTGCAGGAGGTGAAGGAATCCCTCTACTATTACAACGAGGAGCAGATCGCCCGGGAGATCATGAACTACCTCTTCGCCATAAACTTTGAACCGGGAAGGGTCGAGACCTGCAAATTCACCGGGGACAAACTTCAGATCAGCGAGGCTTTCTTCGAGGGGATCGAGAACCGGCTGCTGGGGCCGGTGACGGCCCCGGAGAAGCGCCTCACCTTCCGCAGGGAGACGCAGAAAGAGTATGCGGCGAGGACGCTGACCCAGGAGATGATGGCGGAGGGGAAGAAGATCACTGAATCAGCGCTCTTCCAGGCCCTGCGCGAGCGGTACATCTTCAACCTGAAGGAAAAGGTGCTCGAACCGTTCCTGGACAACGCCAACTTCCGGCGGGCGATAAAGGACTACGGCAAGGAGGAGTTCAAGGCCTACGACAAGAAGATCCGGGACGACGTCACCTTCCTGATGAACAATCTGGGCAAGAAGTACCGCTACAACAAGCACGGAGCAAGGGAGGTCTGCGTCTATGTGATCGACGCCGACCTGGCGAAGAGATTCGCCAGGCATGCGGAAGACGTCTTCGCCGAATGACCGCACCGCGTCACATCTCCACCCGCGTCACCACCCCCTGCAGCTTGCTGGCCGGGAGCTTGTTGAACTGGACGAAATTGGGGGTGAGCTTCTTGATCACTGAGAAGATGCGCCAGACCGGGTTGATGGTGGCGATATCCTCGATACCGTAAAAAATGACCTTTTCCTGGATATCGTGTTTCTTCAGCAGCCGCTCTATATCGATCACCTCCATGTAACCTGCCTTTACCTCGAAAGCGTCCAGCCCAGGGCCAAACCCCGTCTTCAGCTCGGATTTCACGCCGAAAGGCTCGTCGGTTCTGAAGATGGAGATGAAGATGTTCCTCTCGTAGATGATGTTGCTGCGAATGATGCAGTGCACCACATACGGGGGGATGACGTTCCATTCCCTGGTGAAGAAGAGCCCGGTGCCGGTGATGTTCTTCCCCTTGGCGTAGATCTGTTCGTACGACAGGAGGAAGGTCTCCATGTCGAGCGGCTTCAACGCCCGGTAGAGCGCCTGCTGCCCCTTGGTCCAGACAAGGATGGTGGCAAAGGGGACGGAGGCCAGGATGAGCGACCAGTAGCCGCCGTGGGGAAGCTTGTTCAGGTTGGAGACGAGGAACACGAAATCGACCATGGTCACCACCACCGCAATGGGGACCTTCCATTTCTTGGTGGTGTGGGAAAAGATCATGGTCATCATGATGCCGGTGATGGTCATGGTGCCGGTGACCGCCAGACCGTAGGCCGCCGCCAGGTTTTCCGACTTCTGGAAGATGAGCATGATGAAGATGACCAGCACCATCAGAAACCAGTTGACCGAACCTATGTATATCTGGGATTTCAGATGACTCGATGTATAGTCCACCTTCATCAGCGGCATTATGCGGGTCGTTATCCCCTGATAGACGATGGAAAACACCCCGCTGATCAGCGCCTGGGAGGCGATGACGGTGGCGAGTATGGTCAGTATCAGGAAGGGAATATAGAGGATATGCGACTGCCCCTGCACCATGTTGAAGAGAAAGTTTTTCGCATCCCCGTGCTGCAGGGCAAAGGCCCCCTGCCCCAGATAGTTGATGACCAGTGCGAAGAAGACGAAGTACCACGCCCTGATGATGGGACGCCGCCCCAGATGCCCCATGTCCGCATAGAGGGCCTCGCCGCCGGTGGCGCAGAGGATCACCTCCGATAGGACGAAGAACGCCGATACGCCGTTCTGTCGGAAAAAGTCGATGGCAAAGTGGGGGCTGACCGCAGCCAGAATCCGGGGATACGTGGCGATGGAGATCGCCCCGGAAACGGTCAACGCGCCGAACCAGAGCACCATCAGCGGTCCGAAGGCAGCAGCCACCTTGTCGGTCCCCTTGAACTGGAAGACGAAGAGGACGATGGCGATCAGGGCTGCAATGGAGATCAGGGTCCCCTGGGCCATCCCCGCCAAGCCGGGGATCAGCACCAAACCTTCCACAGCCGACAGGATACTGATGGCCGGCGTGATGACCCCGTCCCCGAGCAGCAGGGAAACACCCAGGAAAGAGAGGAAACCGACGAAGGCGATCTGCCGCCCCGGCTTTAAAAGCCTGACCAGGATCTCCTTGAGGACGATGGTTCCCCCCTCCCCCTTGCGCCCCAGGCTCATGGCGAGCCAGGCATACTCGACGCTAACCAGGACGATGAGGGTCCAGACGATCAGCGAAAGGATGCCGAAGACGTTCGCCTCGGTAGGCTTGGTCAGGGCGAAGATAACGGTCAGGGTATAAATGGGGCTGGTGCCGATGTCGCCGAAGACGAGCCCCATGGATTTGACGATGCCGCCCAGAAATGAATCAGTGCCGCCATGTTTCATAGCAATAGCCTCCCAAAACAGCCGGATACCTTATAGCATTTAGACCACAACAACTCAACCGATATCCCCCTTTCCCCTTGACTTTCCCATGGGTTCTTAGTAGCTTAAGGCGTTTTTACCACGCCCTGCGGAGGATGTACCATGGATTACAAATCGACCCTGAACCTGCCGGTCACAGAATTTCCCATGAAGGCCAACCTGGCCCAGAAAGAGCTGGAGATCCTGGAAAACTGGGAAAAGAGCGGACTTTACAAGAAGCTGGAAGCTGCCGGCAAAGGGAAACCGCAATACATCCTCCACGACGGCCCCCCGTACGCCAACGGCCACATCCATATCGGCCACGCCCTCAACAAGATCCTAAAGGACATCGTCCTGAAAAGCAAGCGGATGAGCGGCTTCGACGCCCCCTACATCCCCGGCTGGGACTGCCACGGGCTCCCGATAGAACTCCAGGTGGAAAAGAACCTGGGCTCGAAAAAGCACGAGGTCTCCAAACTGGAGATGCGCAAGCTCTGCAGGGAATATGCCGCCAAGTTCGTGGATATCCAGCGGAATGAGTTCGAACGCCTCGGCGTGCTCGGCGAGTGGGATAATCCCTATCTGACCATGCACTACAGCTACGAGGGAATAACCGCCCACGAGCTGGCCAGGTTCGCCGAAAACGGCGGCCTCTACAAGGGGAAGAAGCCGGTCCACTGGTGCTCTTCGTGCGGCACGGCCTTGGCCGAGGCGGAGGTGGAGTATGCGGACCACAAGTCCCCGTCGGTCTTCGTCAAGTTCCTCCTGAAAGACGACCTCTCGGGCGAGATCCCGGCGCTGGCGGGGAAGAAGGTCTCGCTGGTGATCTGGACCACCACACCCTGGACCCTCCCGGCCAACCTGGCCGTGGCCATGCACCCCGAATTCGACTACGTGGCGCTCGACACCGGGAGCGAGTTGCTGATCGTGGCGGAAGGGCTTAAGGACGGCTTTCTCAAGGCGGTCGCCCTATCCGGCCAGGTCATCGCCACCTTCAAGGCGGGCATCCTGGAGAAAAAACTCTGCCGGCATCCGTTCTACGATCGGGATTCCGTGATCCTCCTCGGCGAGCACGTCACCCTGGAGGCAGGAACCGGCTGCGTCCATACCGCCCCGGGTCACGGTCAGGAAGACTACGAAATCGGATTGAAATACGGCCTCGACATCTACAACCCGGTGGACAACCGGGGGCGCTTCCTGGAAAACGTCGAGTTCTTCGCCGGCCAGTTCGTCTTCGACGCCAACGCGAAGGTCATCGAAAAGCTCCTGGAGGTGGGGGCATTGGTAGGCCAAGCGGAAATCACCCACTCCTATCCCCACTGCTGGCGCTGCAAGAAGCCGATCATCTTCCGCGCCACCGAGCAGTGGTTCATCGCCATGGAGAAGAACGAACTGCGCAACAAGGCGCTCAGCGAGATAAACAACGTCAACTGGATACCCCGGTGGGGCAAGGAGCGGATCTACGGCATGGTCGAGAACCGGCCGGACTGGTGCGTCTCCCGCCAGCGCAACTGGGGGGTGCCGATCACCGTCTTCTACTGCAAGTCATGCGGCGAGGCGCTGGCCGACGGCCGGATCATGCACCATGTGGCCGACCTCTTCGAAAAGGAGGGTTCCGATGCCTGGTACGCCCTGGAGGCGGG
>DAIEGL010000226.1 GCA_027356255.1 Geobacter sp.
TGGTGCATAGGCTGCGGCTACTGCATCATGGGGTGCCCGTACGGCGTCCGCTTTTTCCATCCGGTCTACCGGGTGGCCGAAAAGTGCAACTTCTGCTACCACCGGATCACCAAGGGGCTGAAGAGCGCCTGTGTCGACGCCTGTCCCTTCGGGGCCAGGCAGATCGGCAACATCAGGGACCCGGACGACCCTGTGACCAGGGTCGTCATGACCGAGCGGGTCGGGGTCCTTAAGGAAGAGTACGGCACCAAGCCGCAGGTCTATTACCTGGGACTCTCCAAGGAGGTGAGGTAACCATGGTGCACGGGGAAGCATGGACCGTGAAGGAGCTCTTCGTTTATCCCAACGAATACATCTACTGGACCATCCAGATCGTCATGTATCCGTTCATGACCGGCCTCGTGGCCGGTGCCTTTGTCCTCTCCTCCCTGTACCACGTCTTCGGGGTGAAGGCGCTCAAGGAGATCGCCCGTTTTTCCCTGGTCTTCTCCTTTGCCCTTCTGCCGGTGGCGATGATTCCGCTCCTGATGCACCTGCAACAGCCGCAGCGCGGGATCGAGGTGATGCTCACCCCCCATTTCACTTCGGCTATCGCCGCCTTCGGCATCGTCTTCTCCACCTACGGGATGATCGTCGCCTCAGAGCTCTGGTTCGTTTACCGCAGGCATTTCGTCGAAAGGTCGGCCGCGCTGGTGGCCATGGAGGAGAAGGGGGTGGGGGTGCGGCTCCTCTGCCTCCTCTATTCTGTGCTTACCCTGGGTGCGCGGGACGTCGGCGCAGAAGCGCTGGAGAAGGATGAAAAGGCGGTCAAGGTGCTGGCTGCCGCGGGGATACCTGTAGCCTGCTTTCTCCACGGCTATGCAGGATTCATCTTCGGTTCCGTCAAGGCAAATGCCCTGTGGATGACGCCGCTCATGCCGGTCATCTTCATCTGTTCCGCGGTGGTTTCCGGAATCGCCCTCTGTATCCTCACCTACATCGCCACCATGGAGATACGCAAGCTGATCGTTGCCTGGAAAAGAAAGCACGATCTCACCGTCACTTCAGGGGAAGAGCTCGGAAGCGCGGAAATCCAGGTAGTGACCATGACCGCCCGCTACCTCGTCATGTTTCTCGTCCTGGCCATCACCCTGGAGCTGCTCGATTTAATCTTCCGCGGCTATACGGCGGTCAAATCGTGGGATATCCTCAGGAGCGTCATTTATGGCAGGGATTTCGTCGATATCTTCGTTCTCCAGTACGGAATCGGCAACCTGGTCCCGTTCATCATCTTCCTCCTGCCGCGTCTTACGATCAGGAGGGCCGCGTTCGGCTCCTTCCTCGTACTCGTCGGCGTATTCATGATGCGCTGGAACGTGGTCATCGGCGGACAGTCCTTTTCTTCGTCGTTTGCCGGTTTCATGCACTACCGCCTTCCCGTCTGGCCGCACGACATGGAGACCTTCAAGGAGGGGCTGTTCGGCGCCCTTTTTGTGGGCATAATGCCGTTCATCCTCTTCTGGCTGGTGAGCAGAATCCTGCCGTTGTTTCCCACGAAGGATTCCGATTAATGCTGGGTAATGCGCGGTTTTCACAGCCGGTCGGGACAGAAAACCCCGGAAATAGGCTCTCCTTGACAACACCATCCTCTTCTGCTAGCCTCCTCATGGTATCCCTTTGCGGGGTCCCGTTCAGATAACTTCCCAAGGAGCGCCTATGTCGAAAAAACTTTTTATTCCCGGGCCGATCGAGGTTGCGCCGGAGATCCTCCAGGCCATGGCCACTCCCATGATCGGACACCGGATGCCGGAATACGCAAAACTGCACAAAGGGGTGACTGACAAGCTGAAAGAGCTGCTGTTCACCCGGGAAAAGGTGTTCCTCGCCACTTCCAGCGCCTTCGGTGTCATGGAAGGTGCGGTGAGAAACCTGGTGAGCAAGCGCTGCGCGAACTTCTGCAACGGCGCCTTCTCCGATAAATGGCACGATGTCACAAAGCGCTGCGGCAAAGAGGCCGATGCCGTCAAGGTGGAGTGGGGGCAGCCGATTACCCCTGAGCTGGTGGACTCGACCCTCGCCAGCGGCAAGTATGATGCGATAACCCTGATCCACAACGAGACCTCCACTGGGGTCATGTCTCCTTTGCCGGAAATTGCCGCGGTGCTGCGCAAGTATCCGGAGGTGGTGTCCATCATCGATACGGTTTCTTCCATGAGCGCGGTGAAGATTCCCCTGGACGAGCTCGGCATCGACTGCTGCATATTCGGCGTACAGAAGGCCTTTGCCCTGCCGCCGGGGCTCGCCGTGTTCACCGCGAGCAGCAAGGCCCTGGAGCGGTGCAAAACGATCGAAGGGCGCGGCTATTATTTCGACTTCCTCGAATTTGCCGCTGCCGACGAGAAGGACAATACACCGTCAACCCCCTGCATCTCCCAGATTTATGCCCTGGCCCTGCAATTGGAGCGGATTTTTGCCGAAGGGCTCGAAAAACGCTGGCAGCGGCACCGGGACCTGGCCGGGTACGTCCGGGGCTGGGTGGCGGCGCGGGGGTTCGACTTCCTGGCAGCTGAGCCGTATCGCTCCATGACCCTTACCTGCGCGGTCAACAGCAGGGATGTCGATCTGGCCGAGCTGAAAAAACGTCTCGGGGAGCGGGGCTACGCCTTTGACAACGGCTACGGCAAGCTGAAGGGAAAGACATTCCGTATCGCCCATATGGGTGACATGCAACTGGCTGACTTGGAGGATTTTACCGGGCAGATAGACGATATCATGAAGAGTCTGGCCTGAATTGACGTTCAACGATTCCGGAGGAAACCATGCGGGGCGCTCTGCTGTTGATCGGGGTCTTTCTGGTAGTTACCGCTTCTGCTGCAATCGGTGAGGAAAAGGGGGCGCCTGCTCCCGAAAGGCTCCTCGTTGCGGAATGCATCAAGGCTTACGGCGGTGAACAGGCGCTGCGGAAGGTCAGGACCGTTTTCGCCACAGGCCATATCGAAGCGTTCATGCAGGGAGACGAAGGCACCTCAACCCGATATTTCCAGCGTCCCGGAAAGCTGCGGGCCGAACTTACGTACAAGCGTTCCGCGGAAACGAGGATATTGAACGGCTCTCGCGGATGGCGGCGTTCCGACGACAGGCCTATGGCCGAAGTGATCGGTCCTCCCTTGCTCGGCATGGTTTATCAGTACAAATATCTGGACTTGCCCTACGGTTTTCTGGATAATAATTACAAAATTACCTTGCTGCCCCCGGAAACGGTCCATGGCGAAGCTGCGGACGTCCTGTCTCTTTCTGACGCCGAAGGCCCCCCCATGCGGGTCTACCTGGATGCCAAGACCCATCTCATCGTCAGGGTCGTCGGGATATTTTCTTTCGGTAATGTGGGCACTGAGCTTGCAGCGGAGTTTTTCGACTACCGCAGCGTGGAAGGGATACGGTTTCCTTTCAGAATCATCAACTATGGCGGCGACAAGAAGATAGCGGAAACGCGGATCAAAGAGATAAGACTGAATCAAGAGATGCGCGACGCGCTTTTTCAGCCGTAAAACTCATAAGGGAGAGAATACAATGAAATGTCCTAACTGTGGTGACAGAAAGTCGGTGGAGATAGATATTCACTCATCCGGTTTTTCGGCTGAACAATCTCCTGTCAAGGAATGCGGTGCCTGCGGCCTTGTCTGGCGGGTAAAGATGGTGGGGAACAAAACCGAAATCGACATCATCAAGCCTGCCGATAAAAAATAGGCCGGCCTGCGAAAGCCGGCCTAACTTTTCCGTTTTGCAGCATCCATGCGGTCTGGCGGCGCTTCAGACCGGCTCGAACAGATCCTTGCCCGCCCCGCATACCGGACAGACCCAGCTGTCCGGTAGCTGGGAAAAGGGTGTCCCCGGCGCAACGCCGTTTTCAGGGTCACCAGCGGCCGGGTCGTACACGTACTGGCATATGGTGCAGATGTAGCTTCCCATAATAGACTCTCCTCTAGTCAAATTCCCGTCAGAAATTCAGTCACACAGCGCAAATGCCAGATGCTTTTTAGAAGGTGCGCCTTTATTTCCGCCGCCTCGCCCCTTTTCCCCTTGGCCATAATTTCTGAAAAGCACTTCTCTTGCCCATCCGACGGTCACGCGAAATATTTTAGCAGGAAGGGGGCTGCTGTCAATTTTAAAGGGTGGATAAAAATGTTTAATTTTGGCTTGATTTTACAGCGAGTTGTGCTATTTTAGCAAAATTAAATATTTGGGGGGCGGGAAGAAGGAGAATTAATTCAAAGAAAGGTTCCTCATGGGGTGGCCAAGATTGATTTAACGGCCATTTCTGTGCTTCCACCTGTTTTGGTGCTCATTCACTTACTCCGCATATCATTTATTTTATTCATTAAGGGGATTGATCCAGAATAAAAACCGTGCCTGTGGCCCATATCCCGGCTGGAAGCGAGAGACGGACTTCCTCCGGGGAATTTGCCACTATAGGCAAGAAACTCAACTACATTGGAGGGAGCGGGGGAATGGCTTACGAAGTCAGAAACGAACAGCTACGGAAATGGGTGGAAGAAGTCTCGGCATTGTGCAAGCCCGAAAAGATACACTGGTGCGACGGTTCGCAGGAGGAATATGACAACTTGTGCAACCTCCTGGTTGAGAGCGGCACATTCCGCAAGCTGAACCAGGAAAAACGACCCAACAGTTATCTGGCCTGGTCGGACCCGGGCGATGTGGCCCGCGTTGAAGACCGCACCTTTATCTGCAGCCTTTCCAAGGAGGATGCCGGGCCGACCAACAACTGGGTTCACCCGAAAGAAATGAAGGAAACCCTGAGGAAACTGTTTGACGGCTGCATGCGAGGCAGGACCATGTATGTTATCCCGTTCAGCATGGGGCCGCTCGGGTCGAACATCGCCAAGATCGGCGTGGAAATATCCGACTCGCCCTATGTTGTCGCCAACATGCGGATCATGACCCGGATGGGCAAGGCTGTCCTGGATGTGCTGGGTGACAACGACTTCGTCCCGTGCCTTCATTCGGTGGGGGCTCCGCTGGAACCGGGGCAGAAGGACGTGCCCTGGCCGTGCAACAAGGAAAAGTACATCGTTCATTTCCCCGAAGAACGTTCCATCTGGTCGTTCGGCAGCGGTTACGGTGGGAACGCCCTCCTCGGGAAGAAATGCCTTGCCCTGCGGATCGCGTCCAAGATCGCCAAGGACGAAGGGTGGCTCGCCGAGCACATGCTCATCCTGGGGATCGAATCTCCTGAAGGGGAGAAGACCTATCTGGGCGCCGCATTCCCCAGTGCTTGCGGAAAGACCAACCTGGCCATGCTGGTGCCCCCCGAGAGCTTCAAAAAGAACGGCTGGAAAATCTCCACGGTGGGCGACGACATCGCCTGGATCAAGCCAGGTTCCGACGGGCAGCTTTACGCCATCAATCCGGAAGCGGGCTTTTTCGGCGTGGCTCCCGGGACCTCGATCAAATCCAACCCCAATGCCATGGCCTCCTGTGCCGCCAACACCATCTTCACCAACGTGGCCCTTACCCCTGACGGAGACATCTGGTGGGAGGGGATGACCGACACTCCCCCGGCCGCATTGACCGACTGGCAGGGAAACCCCTGGACCCCCGACTGCGGCAGGAACGCCGCCCATCCCAACTCCCGGTTCACCTCCCCGGCCAGCCAGTGTCCCTCCATCGACCCGGAATGGGAGAATCCCAAAGGGGTGCCGATAAAGGCTTTTGTTTTCGGCGGCCGGCGCAACAACGTCATTCCCCTGGTGTACCAGGCTTTCAACTGGAGCTACGGAGTCTATCTGGCCGCCACCATGGGGTCGGAGACGACGGCCGCCGCTGTCGGCAAGGTCGGCAACGTCCGGCGCGACCCGTTTGCCATGCTCCCTTTCTGCGGCTACCACATGGCCGACTATTTCAACCACTGGCTGCAGGTGGGGCGCACCAATCCGAATCCGCCGCAGATCTTCAGCGTCAACTGGTTCCGCAAGGACGCCAACGGCAAGTTCCTCTGGCCTGGTTTCGGCGAGAACATGCGGGTGCTGAAGTGGATAGTGGACCGGGTCAACGGCCGGGGTTCCTCCATCGAAAGCCCGTTGGGGTGGATGCCGCGATACGAGGACCTGGAGTGGAGTGGTCTGAACAGTGTCAACCGCGAGCAGTATAACGAGCTGATGTCCGTCAACCGGGACCTGTGGAAGGATGAAATCCTTTCCCACGAGGAGCTGTTCATCAAGATGTACGACCGCCTCCCCAAGGAGTTCATGCTCATCCGCGAGCTCATCCTTTCCGGCCTGTGGCGTTCGCCCGAGCATTGGGAGCAGATCGGCGAGGCAGGTGCAGAAGGCTGGAATGAATAAGGCCGACCCGATGCCATTCTGCTGTATGGCAACGGATAGGCGGGAAGTATAACTCTCAAATAAAGCTGGGCGAAATTTCGGTACACCGGGGTTTCGCCCAGCTTTTTTTATAAAATGCCGTTCATGAGTCGATATAAGGCAGTTTTCCGGTATAATCTGTAAATGATCATTTTCGACGGGAGGTATTAAGATGAAATTAAACGATGTAACCCGTGGCACTGGGCTCGAAAAGCATGGCATCGTCAATGCCAATCTTATCTACTGGACACCGCCGACCGCCGTGCTCTATGAGCAGGTCGTCGAGCGTGGCGAGGGGCTTGTTTCGCATCTGGGGGCGT
This sequence comes from Geobacter sp., assembly GCA_027356255.1. Classification (GTDB taxonomy): domain Bacteria; phylum Desulfobacterota; class Desulfuromonadia; order Geobacterales; family Geobacteraceae; genus Geotalea. The sequence continues at coordinate 6,680 of DAIEGL010000226.1, forward strand.
TGGCGGTGAAGACCGGCCACTACACCGGCCGTGCTGCGAACGAGAAGTTCATTGTCGATGAACCGGCCAGCCGCGAACATATCAACTGGGGGAAGGTCAACCGTCCGTTCGACGCCGAAAAATTCGACGCCCTGTACAATAGAATGACGGCCTACATGCACGGCAAGGATCTCTTCGTCCAGGACTGCTTTGCCGGCGCCAGCCCGAAGCACCGTCTTCCGATCCGCGTCATCACTGAAAAGGCCTGGCATTCCCTCTTTGCCAGAAACATGTTCGTCAAGGCGACGGTGGAAGAGCTGGAAAATCACAATCCCGAGTTCACCGTCATCGACATGCCGAACTTCCATGCCGTTCCCCAAGTCGACGGCACCAACTCAGAAACATTCATCATCATCAACTTCGCCAGGAAGATGGTCATCATCGGCGGCACCAGCTATGCCGGTGAAATCAAGAAATCCATCTTCACCGTGCTCAACTACCTGCTCCCCCACCACAGCAAGGTGATGTCCATGCACTGCTCCGCCAACACCGGGGGAAAAGGGGATGTGGCGGTCTTTTTCGGCCTTTCCGGCACCGGCAAGACGACTCTTTCCGCGGCTCCCAACCGCTCCCTGATCGGCGACGACGAGCACGGCTGGGACGACGACGGCGTGTTCAACTTCGAGGGTGGCTGCTACGCCAAGATCATCAACCTCTCGAAGGAATCGGAGCCGGAAATCTATGAGACCACGCGAAAATTCGGCACAATCCTGGAAAACGTCGCCATCGACACCATCTCCCGCCGCATCGATCTGAACGACGATTCCTTCACCGAAAACACCCGGGCGTCCTATCCACTCACCCACATTCCGAACATCGTCCCTTCCGGCATGGGGGGGCATCCGACCAACGTCGTCATGCTGACCTGCGACGCCTTCGGTGTCCTGCCCCCCATCGCGCGGCTCAGTCCCGAGCAGGCCATGTATCACTTCCTGTCCGGATACACCGCCAAGGTGGCGGGGACAGAGGCGGGCATCACCGAGCCCCAGGCGACCTTTTCCACCTGCTTCGGCGCCCCGTTCATGGCCCTACATCCCTCCGTCTATGCGGAGTTGCTGAAGGACAAGATCGCCAGGCACAAGGTGAACTGCTGGCTGGTGAATACCGGCTGGAGCGGCGGTGCCTACGGTGTGGGAAGCCGGATGAAGATCGGCTATTCGCGCGCCCTTGTCAACGCCGCCCTCGACGGGACCCTGGCTGCCGGCCAGTTCGAGAAGGACCCCGTTTTCGGCCTCGACATCCCGAAGTCCTGCTCCGGCGTTCCGGCCGAGGTGCTAAATCCGCGTAACGTCTGGGCGGACAAGGCCGCTTATGATGCGACCGCCATGGATCTGGTGGGGAGGTTCCGCAAGAACTTCGAGCAGTTCAAGGCAAATGTCTCCGTAGAGGTGGCCGGCGTGCTCTAGCGCTCCCGCATCTCGTATCTGTCTCTGCAAAAGGCCCCGGAATCGGGGCCTTTTTTGATTTTCCGACATTACCGTGGACGGCTGCCGTGGCTTCGGGAGTGAGTGACAGAGCCGGAGCGGCGAGCGGACACCCGCCCGAGATCGAACGAAGCACTTTCGTCTGCAAACGGATATTCGGTCAATTACATCGGGAGGCGGTGCAAGGTCCGCAGCTGCGGCGACCGAACGATCGGACGAAGTCGCGGCAGACGGCCTTCCCCGGAATTCCCGATGAACCTTTTTTTGCCCGTAAGTCGCCGCCGTTACTTGACAAAATGCCATGGCGCTGTAAACAGTATGGACAGGGGACAACCGTGTTCTATTGAAAAAAGTGAAAGCCAACCG
>DAIEGL010000232.1 GCA_027356255.1 Geobacter sp.
TTACGGCGGTTTCGACGATTTCTGCAAGTCCGCGGAAATGACCGGTTTCTTCGGCGAGCACGCCCAGCACGTGGTCTGCCACAGGCATTGACAAAGGTTCTACGTTCTAAGTTCTAAGTTCCAGGTTGGTTTTAACGTAGAACATAGAACTTAGAACGTAGAACATGTTTTAAGAGGGTTTGATGGACATCGGTGAAATTCTCAGTTACGGATTTTTACAGCGGGCACTGGTCGCCGGCTCGCTGATTGCCGTGCTCTGCTCCGTTCTGGGGGTCTTCCTGGTGTTGCGCCGTCTCTCCCTGATCGGCGACGGCCTGGCCCATGTCACCTTCGGCAGCGTGGCCCTGGCGCTCTTCCTCGGTTTCCAGTCGGCCCTCACGACCATAGCCGCGATCCCCTGCGTGCTGCTCGCCTCTCTGGGGATTCTCAGACTGACGGAACGGGCGAAAATCTACGGCGACACGGCCATCGGCATAGTCTCCTCCCTGGGGATAGCCATCGGCGTGCTGCTGGCGAGCATGGCCGGTGGGTTCAACGTCGATCTCTTCAGCTACCTGTTCGGCAACATTCTCTCCATCAGCAGAACTGAACTGCTGATTTCCGCAGGGCTGTTCGTCGTGGTCCTGGTTTCCGTGACCGTCTATTACAACGAGCTGTTCGCCATCACCTTCGACGAGGAACTGGCCAAGAGCGCCGGCATCAATACCGGGCGGATCAATGCGATCCTGGTCCTCTTGACCGCGCTCACCGTGGTGCTGGCCATGAAGGTGGTGGGGGTGATGCTGATTTCGGCGCTCCTGATACTCCCCGCGGTATCGGCCCTGCAGTTGGCCAAGGGGTTCAAGACGGCGATCCTGTCGGCAGCGCTGATCGGCGCTGGAACCGTAGTGGTCGGCATATGCGCCTCTTTCGTCATGAACCTTCCCACCGGGGCGACCATCGTTCTGGCCAATTTCGCGGTCTTTGCCCTGTCCTTCGCCCTGAAGCACTTACGGCGTTGATTCCCCCCTCGTATTTTTTTCTCCTAGAGGCAGTCCCCTGCCCGGACTTTTTTGTTTATCTCCAGAATAAATTGCATTAATATTCGGTGCGCAGAAAATGAAGTTTCCCGGAGGTAAAACATGGGAGAAACCGTCAGGTTCGGTATGTCCATTGACGATAAGCTCCTCGAGAGCTTTGATCGTCTCATCGAGCAGAAGGGGTACATCAACCGGTCGGAAGCGATCCGCGACCTGATCCGCGGCGCCCTGGTCGAGACACGATGGGAGGCGGGCGAGGAGGAGACCGTCGGAACGGTGACCCTCGTCTACGATCACCATGTGCGAGACCTCGCGGACAAGCTGACCGAGCAGCAGCACTCCCATTACGACCAGATCATCTCCTCCCTGCACGTTCACCTCGATGCCCACAACTGCCTTGAGGTGCTCGTCGTGCGCGGGAAGGCGCGCCATGTGAAGAAGATCGCCGATGAACTCATCGGGGTGAAAGGGGTCAAGCATGGCAAGCTGGTGATGACCACAACCGGTGAAGAGCTCTTCTGACGCTTCTGCCCTTCCCTCCGCACCTTCCCCCCCCATATCCTCCCGATTCGCCCCTCCCCTCCCCCCGGCAAGAAACGCTTAAGTAGTTGAAAAAAGTGCCGATGAGGTTAGGGAAAAGCCCGGCCAAGGCCGGGCGCGCACCGGGAGGGATACATGTCCAGTCATCAGGCCGTCACAATACTTCTCGTGGAGGATGACGCGGGTCACGCCCGCCTCATCGAAAAAAACCTGCGCCGCGCCGGGGTTTCCAACGGGATCATCCACCTGGACAACGGCCAGAAGGCGGTGGATTTCCTCTTTGCCGAGGAGATCGCAAACCATTTGCCGCTCCTCATCCTGCTCGACCTGAACATGCCGGTTCTGGATGGCTACCAGGTCCTGAGCCGGATCAAGGCGGATGAACGGACGAAGTGCGTCCCGGTGGTTATGCTGACGACCACCGACAATCCGCAGGAGATCGCCAGGTGCTACGAGCTGGGGTGCAACATCTATGTCACCAAGCCGGTGGAATACGAGCAGTTTTCCGAGGCGATCCGCAACCTGGGGCTGTTTCTCTCCATCGTCAAGGTTCCCGACGAGGCGTAAACGGCTCCACAGCAAAAGATGGCGGCGAGCGAAAGGATTGAAGACGTGGCGGCAGTAACAACAGCGCACATTCTTTACATGGAAGACGATGCCGGGGTGGCCCGGCTGTTACAGAAAAGTATGCAGCGGCTGGGACACAGAGTCGATATCGCCGAAAATGGCGAGTCCGGCCTGGCGATGGTGGCGAAGGGTAGATACGACCTCGTGCTGGTCGATTACAACATGCCGGTCTGCGGGGGTATGGACGTGCTCCGTTCCATGACGGCGGAGCAGGGTTCGCCGCCGGTCATCATGGTGACCGGCAACGGCAACGAAAGGGTCGCCGTCGAGGCCCTCAAGCTGGGGGCCACCGATTACATCGTAAAAGATGTGGAGATGGGATACCTGGAGCTGTTGCCGATGATTATCGGCCAGGTGCTGGAGAAGGAGCAGCTCGTTCGGGAAAGGGAGCAGATGTTCGTCGCCGTCCGGGAGAGCGAGGAGCGGTATCGTAAGCTGGTGGAGCTTTCACCGGACGGCATCGCCATCCACCAGGAGGGGCGGTTTGTCTTCATCAACCCGACGGGCATGGAGATCCTCGGGGCCAGGGAGAGCGAAGAACTGCTCGGGAGGGATATCCTTGAGTTTGTCCACCCGGACTTTCATGGGGTGTTTCTTGAAAGGCTCGCCCATCTGACCAAAAGCGGCACGGATTTGCCGCTCGCCGAGGAGAAGTTCCTTCGTCTGGACAGGACCGAGGTGGATGTGGAGGTAGTCACGCTCCCGTTCACCTTCAACGGTAAACCGGCATGCCAGGCGATCTTCCGCGACATCACCGAGCGGAAACTGGCCAAGGAGCGACTTGAATATCTGGCGAATTTCGATGCCCTGACCTCCCTTCCCAACCGCACGCTGTTTTTCGACCGCCTCGGCCAGGTGCTGTCCCACGCCAAGAGGTATCAGGAGATGTTTGCCCTCCTGTTCCTGGACCTGGACCGGTTCAAGGAGGTCAACGATACATTCGGACACGACACCGGGGACATGCTCCTCGGAGAGGTTGCCGCCAGGCTGGGCTCCTGCCTGCGCGAGTCGGATACGGTGGCAAGGATGGGGGGGGACGAATTTGCCGTCATCCTCTCCAGGATTGCCGACGTGCGGGACGCCGAGTCGGTCGCCGGCAAGATCATAACGGTACTCGATGCGCCGTTTTCCCTGCACGGGCACGAATGCAACATCGGCACGAGCATCGGCATAAGCGTTTTCCCATGCGACAGCCTAGATCCGGAATCGCTTCTGAAGATGGCAGACACCGCCATGTACCAGGCCAAGGAGAACGGCCGCAATACCTTCAGTTTTTACAGTGACGTCCTGCAGCCGGTGGCCTGCTGAATCCGGACGGAGATATTGGATGCGGATAAGAGGAAAACTGATAACCGGGTATTTCATGGTTGCCCTGTTGACGGCCGTCGTCGGATTTTTCGGCATAAAGGTGACGAAGATCGTCAATGACGAGTTCGTGCGCTTTTCCGAGGACGAGATGCCGCTCAACCAGGCGCTCCAGGAGCTGAAATATGCCGGGCTGAGGATAGTCTCCTCGACCATGGAGTACGGTTTTCTCGGCCTGGAGGCGCGAAACAGGGGGGCGGATGGTCAGCAAAGGAATGAAAAGAAATTATTGGCAAAAGGGGTCAGATCGTATGAGAACGCCCTCGTCCGTTATGAATACCTCGTGCGGAGCCACTGCCGCGCCAGGGGTGTGAAACGGCCGATTGACCCGATAGAGAGGAGCGGGGCGGCGCTGCTCAAAACCAGTGCCGCCATCGTCTCGTTAATGGACAAAAACGGCACCGGGCAACAACTGCTGGAATTGAAGGAAAGAAACGAGCATGCGGAGCAGATGTTTCTCCAGGCGGTGAAGGACGAATACGAGCGGAACAGAATGGAGTTTGCCGCCAGCAAGGAGCAGATGAACGCCACGATGTGGGACTCCAGGCAAAATATCGGGATGCTCACCTTCTCCACGTTCGCCCTTGCCCTGTTCAGCGGCGTTATGATCTCCGCCTCCATCTCGCGGCGGTTGAGACGGCTGGAGCAGGCCGCAAAAATGATCGGCGAGGGAGATCTCGAAACGGCCATCGACATCGGATCGAGCGATGAAGTCGGCTCCCTGGCGGCCGCCTTCGGCAAAATGGTCGGGGATCTGAAAATATCGAGGGACGAGATCGTCGCCGGGAAAAATTACCTGAACGACATCATCCATTCCATGATGGACGCCCTCATCGTCGTAGCGCCGGACGGCACGATCCAGAACATAAACGGCGCCGCCTGCGCCATGCTCGGTTACGAGGAAGAGCCTTTGGGAAAGCCCTTTGCGAGCATCCTTCCCGAGTCACCCTTTGACGATCTGGTCGAGCGGGGGTTCATACGCAATGAGGAGAAGACCTATCTGGCCACGGACGGGAGACGCATTCCCGTCGCGTTCACCGGTTCTGTCATGTGGAACCCCGACAACACCATGCGGGGAATCGTCTGCGTGGCCCAGGACATCACCGAACGAAAACATGCGGAGGAGATGCTGCGCCGGTATACAGAGGAACTCAAGGACAACAACGAGGAACTGAAGGGGTTTGCCTATATCGTTTCCCATGACATGCGCTCGCCCCTGGTCAACATAAAGGGCTTTTCCAGCGAGCTGTTGGACGTCTTGCAGGAGCTCGACGTCAGGATGCGTGGCGTGCTTCCGCAGATGGAAGAGAAAGAGAGGGTGCGGGTCAGCGCCATATTGCAGAAGGAGGTGCCGGAGGCGCTCGATTTCATAAATTCTTCGGTCCACCGGATGGATGTCATGATCAAGGCGGTGCTGAAGCTGTCCCAACTCGGCCGGCGCGAGATCAGGACCGAGCCGGTGAAAACGGACGAGTTGATCCACGACATCCTGAAGACAATGAAACACCAGCTGGAGCGGGGGAAAGCAACGGTCACGGTGGGGGCGCTGCCGGAGCTTGCCATGGATCGGACCGCCCTGGAGCAGATTTTCGGCAACCTTCTGGACAACGCGATAAAGTATCTGGAACCCGGCCGCCCCGGCAGGGTGGAGATCACCGCCGAACAGGGGAACGGTAATACCACATTTCATTGCAGGGACAACGGCCGCGGCATCAGCCATGAGGACATGACCAAGATCTTTGAGCTGTTCCGCCGGGCCGGCCGGCAGGACACGGAGGGCGAGGGGATGGGGCTCGCCTATGTAAGGGCACTCTTGAAGCGATTCGGCGGTCGCATCTGGTGCGAATCGCAGCCGGGAGAGGGGAGCGTCTTCAGCTTCACCATCCAGACAGGTTGACGTGAACCGGTCGTCACCGGCATGGAAACACGAAGAACCGCATTGGCTGACAGGGAGGGAATGGACGTGATGAAATCGGTATCGGGTCTAAGGTGGGCGGTACTGTTTCTGCTGTTGACGGCGGGGGCGCTGTTTCCCGCCTTCGCGGCCGCGGAAACAGTGATAAGGATCGGCGGTTCCGGGGGGGCGCTCTGCACGATGAAGCGGCTTGCAAAGGCATTTACGCGCTCCCACCCGGGGGTAAGGTTCCAGGTGCTTCCAAGCCTGGGGAGCTCGGGGGGGATCAAGGCGCTGATGAATGGCGCCCTGGACCTGGCGCTCAGTGGCCGACCCCTCAAGGATGACGAGAAGGGGAAAGGTGCGGCGGAGATCGAGTACGCCAGAACCCCCTATGTTTTCGTCGCCCACAAAAAGGTCGCCGCTTCAGCTGTGACGACCCGTGAGCTGGAACTGATCTACGGCGGCCAGATGCAGGCGTGGCCGGATGGGAGCAGAATCCGGCTCGTGATCCGCCCGGAGGGGGATTCGGACACGAAACTCCTGCGGAGCATTTCCCCTGCCATGGACCAGGCCGTGCGGAGCGCCATCGGAAGGACGGGGATGAACTTTGCCGTCACGGACCAGGACAGTATCGAAATGGTGGTAAAGGTGCCTGGTAGCCTTGGCGGGGCGACGCTGAGCCAGATCATGACGGAAAAGCCCCCCGTAAAGGTCCTTACTTACAACGGCGTGAAACCCGATGTGAAGGCGATGGTCAAGGGGCGCTACCGGCTCTCCAAGCCGCTGTACCTGATCACCATGAAGAAGAGCGCGGCCGCTGCCAGGAAGTTTGCCGCATTCGTGAAATCTCCCGCCGGGAGGAGGATCCTGGCGAATTACGGCAACCAGCCGCTTTAGCGGGCAGGGCATCTGACCATGAGTGACGACAGCAACAACACCAACCTGATCAGGATCACCACCGGGATCGCCGCAACTGTAGCCGCTGCGGTGGCGCTGATCATGCCGCTCGGCTACTTTGCCGTCTCGTATCAATACATGGTGGGGAGCCTCGAAACGGAGTCGGAGGTCAGCGCCTACAATATTTCCAAGGTGATCAGCGCCAATCCAGAACTGTGGCGATATGAGGAGGTGCGGCTGGAAGAGCTCCTGGCCCGCCGCAAGCCGGGCAGTCAGAACGAAGTCAGGCGCATACTGGACGAACGGGGGAACCTGGTGGCTGAACGGGTCGGCACCCTTACCCCGCCGATCATCAAGAGGTCGTATCCGTTGAAGGATGCAGGGGCGGACGTGGGCAGAATCGAGATCAGCCGCTCCCTCAATCCCATTCTGATTCGCTCGATCTTCGTCTCGTTTCTGGGGATCGCCCTCGGGACGACCGTGTTCATCACCCTTCGCATCCTCCCCAGGCGTGCGATCAACGAACTGAAGCATGCCGAGGAAAAGCTGCACCGCTATGCCCGGGAGCTCACGGAGAGCAACGAAGATCTCAAGAACTTCGCCTATATCGTCTCTCACGACCTGCGGGCGCCGCTCGTGAACATCAAGGGCTTTGCGGGGGAGTTGAGCGCCGGGCTGGCAGAACTGCAGGTACTGAAGAAAAAATGCGTCTGCCGGTACGAGGGAAATGACGGGGAGAGGGCCGATGAGATACTGGGGACCGATGTGCCGGAGGCGCTTGATTTCATAAATTCCTCGGTCAAACGGATGGACGCGCTGATCAACTCGATCCTGAAGCTGTCACGCCTGGGGCACCGGGAACTGAAGCCGGAGCCGGTCGCCACGCAGGAGATGGTGACGACCATCCTGAAGACGCTGACCCACCAGCTCGAACAGCACGGTACGGAAGTGGTGGTGGGGGCGTTGCCAGAGCTGGTCGCGGACAGGACCACGCTGGAGCAGATCATGGGAAACCTCCTGGACAACGCGGTCAAGTATCTCGGCCCCGATCGCTCCGGGAGACTGGAGATATTCGCGGAGAGCGGGGCCGATGAGGTGGTCTTCCATGTCCGCGACAACGGCTGCGGGATCGCCCGGGAGGACATCCACAAGGTTTTCGAGATTTTTCGCCGCGCGGGTAAGCAGGACGTGCAGGGGGATGGCATGGGGCTCGCCTATGTGAAGACCCTGATCCGTCGTCTCGGTGGGCGCATCTGGTGCGAATCGGAGCTGGGGAGCGGAACGACCTTCAGCTTCTCCATCCCCCTGGGTAATGCGCGGGCCCATATTGTTCCGTGAAACCCCGGCCGGGGACTACAGATTTTTTTCCAGCTGCCGATACGTGAAAAAATCGGCGTATTACATTGCCGAGCCGTGATCCACCGTCAGGGGCACGGCAGGAGACGGAGAACATGATGGATCGACCGCTTCCGGTCACTATACTGCTGGCGGAAGACGACGCCGGCCACGCCCTGCTGATCGAGAAAAACCTCCGCCGCAGCGGCGTGTCGAACAAGATCCTCCGGGTGGACAACGGTCGGGAGGCGGTCGATTTTCTCTTCAAGGAGGGGAGGTATGCCGGTGACCCGAGTCCGTCGCCGTTTCTCGTGCTCCTCGACCTGAACCTGCCGGAGCTCGACGGTGGCCAGGTTCTGCGCCTCATAAAGGGGGACGTGCGCACCCGGCATATCCCGGTGGTGGTCCTGACCACCACCGACAATCCTCAGGAAGTGGCGAAATGCTACGAACTCGGCTGCAACGTCTATGTCACGAAACCGGTGGATTACGAGCAGTTTTCCGAGGCGATCCGCAACCTCGGCCTCTTTCTTTCCATTGTCAAGATCCCGGAAGACGAGTGAAACAGCGGCCAGTTTTGAACGACGGTGGATCGGCCGGGGCCGGTCATCCCGCCATTTTTGAGCATGGTTTCCGGTAAAGGAGCTGTTGTGTCGGATACGAAATCAGTGCGCATATTGTACATGGAAGACGATGCCGGTTTGGCCCGCATCCTACAGAAGAGCATGCAGCGGCTGGGGTACGCAATCGACCTGGCGGCCAACGGCGAAGAAGGTCTGGCCATGGTGGACGGGACAGAGTACGATACCGTACTGGTCGACTACAACATGCCGGTTTGCGGGGGGATGGACGTCCTCCGCACACTGGCCGCCCGGGAAAAGTACCCGCCGGTGATAATGGTCACCGGCAACGGCAACGAAAAGGTCGCCGTGGAGGCGCTCAAGCTGGGGGCCACCGATTACCTGGTCAAAGATGTCGATATGGGGTATCTGGAGCTCCTCCCGCTGGTCGTTGACCAGGTGCTGCAAAAGCAGCAGCTGATCAACGAGCGGGAACAGATGCTCGCGGCGATGCAGGAAAGCGAAGGGCGCTACAGGAAGCTGGTCGAGCTCTCGCCGGACGGCATAGTAATCTGCTCGCACGGCCGGTTCGTGTTCATCAACCCAGCAGGGGTGACCCTGCTCGGCGCTCCCTGCGCGCAGGACCTCCTGGGGATGTCGATAATCGATTTCGTTCACCCCGACTTCAGGGACATCTTCAAGGCGCAGATGCGGCAGCTTGAAGATAGCGGACACAACGTGCCGTGGATAGAGGAGAGGTTCATCCGCTTCGACATGGCGGACATCGACGTGGAAGTGTCCGGGGTCCCCTTCACCTTCCGGGGAGAACCGGCGGTCCAGATCATCTTCCGGGACATAACCGAACGGACCCTCGCCAAGCGGCGTCTGGAGCAGATGGCCCACTATGACACCCTGACAACCCTCCCCAACCGCGCACTGTTTTTCGACAGGTTGAGCGCCATGCTGGAACAGGGGAAGAGATACGGCATCTGTTTTGCCCTTCTGTACCTGGATCTGGACCGCTTCAAACAGGTGAACGATACCCATGGGCACGATATCGGGGACCTGCTGCTCAAGCAGGTCTCGGAGCGGCTGTCGGGGAGCCTGCGCAAATCGGATACGGTGGCCCGCATGGGTGGGGACGAGTTCACGATCATCCTTTCGCGGATAAACGAGAGGGAGGATGCTGCCGTCGTCGCCAGAAAGATCATCTACGTCCTTTCAACACCCTTTGATCTGCAGGGGAATCGGTGCTCCATCGGGGTCAGTGTGGGGATAGCCGTTTTTCCAGACGACGGCGGCGACACGGAAACACTTCTGAAAAACGCCGATACCGCCATGTACCTCTCCAAGGAAAGCGACCAGGAAAAGTACCGGTATTTCGTCCCTCCCAAAGCCGACGAACAATCAACTTGACAATCAATTTCCCGGCGTGGTAGTTTTCCTGGCGGTTCGCGCCGATATCCTTTTTTTACCGCGCATCTGCAATATTTTGCCAAACAAGCCGACAACCAAAAAACGTGTGGTGGAGAAGGGCGACGCCTGGTGGATGGGGAGAGCCATCCGCGAAGCCGAAAAGGCCGCCGGCCGCGGCGAAGTCCCCATCGGCGCAGTCCTGGTCCGGGACGGGAAGATAATTTCCCGGGGCCACAACCTGCGGGAGGGAAATCAGGACCCCGCAGCCCATGCCGAGCTGATAGCCATCCGCAAGGCGGCAAAAAAACTGGGCAACTGGCGGCTTGCCGGAACGACGCTTTATGTTACCCTGGAACCGTGCATAATGTGCATGGGGGCCATTTTGCTGGCAAGGGTCGAGAAGGTCGTGTTCGGCTGTTATGACCCGAAGGGTGGTGCGGCCGGCTCCCTTTACGATTTGTCCGACGACAAGCGGCTCAACCACAGGGTGACCCTGGTGGCCGGCGTGAGGCAGGCGGAATGTGCAGCCCTCCTGAGCGGATTCTTCGCGGCGCTCAGGGCGGAAAAGAAGCGGGCAAAACAGAATAGTTCCAATTCCGGAGAGGTGTCCGAGTGGTCGATGGTGCCTGACTCGAAATCAGGTGTACGGCAACGTACCTAGGGTTCGAATCCCTACCTCTCCGCCATTAAAATATCGTGTAATCAGTTGGTTACACTTTCTGCCCCCCTGCTTTCACAAGACTTTCACAAGGTTTGTAGAAGTAGTGGGGGCTTCTTTTTTCCTTCCACAAAATCCCTTCCGAAAAATTCCAAGATTTTCGGCGCATCCTCCTCAATTCCATCTAGATAATTACCGTAAACGTCATAGAAAAAGTGCTGTTTCGTGGCAATGGCTCTTTTCACCAAAATCTTGAAATTGGAAATTAGAGAAAGGGGGAAAAATACTTTCATTACCCCCACCACAACGAAAAGTTCTGGTAATATCTTTTCGCAAGGTATATGTTAACGGAACTTTTTTTCTTAATGGAGGGGACGGTGGCGAAAACTACCGGTCATTACGTTACTACAGCCACGGCGGGGGAGCAGTTTCAGGCCTTTGTTCCTGATCCGTTACCTGCCCAAGCGGCGCTGAACCTGCAGGCCCGGCACTTCGAGCTGATGGAGAAGGCCAACTGGGCGCTAGGCCGTCTGGACGGTGTGGCCGCGCTGTTGCCCGATACTTCCCTTTTTCTCTACTTTTATGTCCGCAAAGAAGCCCTCCTCTCCTCCCAGATCGAGGGCAGCCAGTCCTCTCTATCCGACCTCCTGTTGTTCGAAAACAATGAAGCCCCCGGCGTACCGCTGGATGATGTGGTGGAAGTCTCCAACTACGTCGCGGCCATGAACCACGGCCTGAAGCGCCTACAGGAGGGTTTCCCTTTCTCGCTGCGTCTGATCAAGGAGATCCATCAAGTTCTCCTCTCCAAAGGACGGGGTAGCACCAAAGACCCCGGTGAATTTCGCCGCAGCCAGAACTGGATAGGTGGCACCCGACCCAGCAAGGCCCGCTTTGTACCGCCACCACCGGAGCAGCTCATAGATTGCATGGGAGAGCTGGAGAAGTACCTTCACGCCGAGCATACGCCGGTTCTCATCAAGGCAGCGCTGGCTCACGTCCAGTTCGAGACGATCCACCCGTTCCTGGACGGTAACGGCAGGCTGGGGCGTCTTTTGATCACCCTGATGCTCTGCGCCCAGGGTGCGCTCACCCAGCCCATGCTGTACCTCAGCTTGTATTTCAAGGCGAATCGGTCGGAGTATTACGATCTCCTGCAGAAGGTCCGGGTCAAGGGGGCCTGGGAAGAATGGCTGTTATTCTTCTTGGAGGGAGTGCTGGAAACGTCACAGCAGGCTGTCACCACGGCACAAGCCATACTCCAGGTATTCGAGTATGACCGGCAACGGATCGAGCAATTAGGCCGCCCGGCAGGGTCAGCGCTGAGACTACACCAGTACCTGCAAAGGAAACCGCTGATTACAATCCAGAGGGTAGCGGATGAAACCGGCATGACCCGCCCCACCGTGGCAACTTCGGTAAAGCATCTAACCGATTTGGGGATTGTCAGGGAACTGACCGGCAAGGAGCGGCATCGCATGTTCGTCTACGATGAGTACTTGAAGATATTGAATGAGGGGACGGAGCCGCTGCGGTAGCGAGTGTAGCAAATATCTATGTAATTTTATTCTCTCAGGAGGCACCATCGTTGGATCATTCCGCTCACAATAAAATCGTTTCCTTCATCTGGTCGATCGCCGACGACTGTCTGCGCGACGTCTATGTGCGCGGCAAGTACCGTGATGTCATTCTCCCCATGTTCGTGTTGCGCCGACTCGACTGCCTGCTGGAACCGAGCAAAGAAGCGGTTATGGAGGAGGTCAAGTTCCAGCGTGACGATGCAGGATTCACGGATCTTGACCCGGAAGGTCTCAAGGAAGCTTCCGGTTACGTCTTCTACAACACTTCACCCTGGACGCTGAAAAAGCTGGTCGATACCGCTGCAAACAATCGCCAGATTCTGGAGGCCAACTTCAAGGCCTATCTGGACGGTTTCAGCGATAACGTCAAGGAAATCGTCAACAAGTTCAATCTGCGCTCACAAGTCAGCCACATGGCCGAAAAGGACGTGCTGCTGGAGGTGTTGGAGAAGTTCACATCTCCCAATATCAACCTTACCCCCAATGAAGCGCGTGACCCGGACGGGCGCAAGCTACCCGAGCTGACCAACTTGGGCATGGGGTATGTTTTTGAAGAATTGATCCGCAAGTTCAATGAAGAGAATAACGAAGAGGCTGGTGAGCACTTCACCCCTCGTGAGGTGATCGACCTGATGACCCACATCCTCTTTGAGCCGGTGAAGGATGCCCTGCCGCCGGTCATTACCATCTACGATCCGGCGTGCGGTTCAGGGGGAATGCTTACCGAAGCCCAGGATTTCATCACCGACTCCGAAGGGCTGATCCGAGCAAATGCAATGATTAACCTCTACGGCAAGGAGATCAACGACGAGACTTACGCCATCTGCAAGTCGGACATGATGATTAAAGGGAACAACCCTGAAAACATCAAGTGCGGTTCAACCCTGGCGGAAGATAGCTTTGCCGGAATAAGATTCGACTTCATGCTCTCCAACCCGCCCTACGGCAAATCTTGGGCCGGTGACCAGAAGTATATTCTCGATGGCAAACAGGTGCTGGACCGCCGTTTCGAAGTGCCCCTGAAGGACTTTCGCGGCAAGGAAGAAACCGTTGCCGCCACGCCACGCTCATCTGACGGCCAGCTTCTGTTTTTAATGGAGATGGTCAACAAGATGAAGGACCTGGACAAGGGCCCCAGCGGGTCGCGCATCGCATCGGTACACAACGGTTCTTCACTCTTTACCGGCGACGCTGGCGGCGGTGAAAGCAACATCCGCCGTCATATTATCGAAAACGACTACCTTGAGGCGATCATCCAGCTACCCAATAACCTCTTCTACAACACCGGCATCACCACCTACATCTGGGTGCTGTCCAACAAGAAGGCGGAAGGTCGGCGTGGCAAGGTGCAGTTGATAGACGCCAGCCAGATGTTCCGCAAGCTGCGTAAAAATCTGGGAGCCAAGAACTGTGAATTTGCTCCCGAGCATATTCAGGAGATTACCCAACTCTATATCAATATGCCGCATGATGGCATCTCCAAGGTATTCGACAACAGCGACTTCGGTTATTACAAGGTCACTGTCGAGCGCCCCAGCCGCAAGGCCGCCAAGTTTACCCCTGAAAGCATTGCCACTCTCCGTTTTGTACCGGCGTTAGCTGAGGTCATGGAGTGGGCTTATGAAAAATGGGGAGATGAGATTTACATCAAGCTGGCGGACTATCGCAAGGTGATAGAGGCGCATCTGGAGAAAGAGGATATCAACCTGACGGCGAAGAACAGCAAGGTTCTGCTCAACCCGCAAACATGGGAGAGCCAGCGATCCTTGATGGGTGTGGCCCAGCAGTTGATGGAGGTCATCGGCCAGGAGCTGTTCATGGATTTCAACATCTTCACGGAAAAGGTCGATGCCTACCTCAAAACCGCGAAGATACAGATTTCCGCCAGCGAGAAAAATCAGATCCTCAACGCCGTGAGCTGGCGTGATGAGAAGGCTGAACGGGTGATCAAGAAGATTCATAAAATCAGTGGCAAGAAGCTGGATGAACTGCTGGCCGAACTCTCATGCAGCCGGGAACAGTTGCACGATTTCGGATACTGGCCCACAGACACCAAAGGCGAATATGTCGAGTACGAGAGCGATTCAGACCTGCGTGACACCGAGAACGTACCGCTGAAGGACAATATCCACGACTATTTCCGGCGTGAAGTGCGCCCCCATGTTGAAGAAGCCTGGATCAACCTGGATCAGACCAAGATCGGCTATGAAGTCAGCTTCAACAAGTACTTCTATCAGCATAAGCCGCTCAGGTCGTTGGCAGATGTGTCCCGCGATATTCTGGCGTTGGAGACAGAGACAGATGGGCTATTGAAGCGGTTGGTGAGTTTTGGGGGAACCAACTGATGAACAAGGAGATGGTTTTCACAAGATACGAATCTTACAAAGACAGTGGTTTCGACTGGCTTGGAGATATTCCGTCAGACTGGAAACTACAACGGCTAGCAACAGTCTTTGAAGAAAGAAAAGAAAAAGTTTCAGACAAAGATTTCCCCCCATTGTCAGTCACCAAGAACGGCGTAGTTCCTCAATTAGACTCCGCTGCCAAGTCAGATGACGGTGACAACCGTAAAGGCGTGAGAGAAGGTGACTTTGTTATCAATAGCCGCTCAGATCGTAAAGGCTCAAGCGGAATAGCGAAGCAAGACGGGTCGGTATCGTTAATCAATATTGTGCTAAGGCCGAAAGGCATAGCCCCCCGATACTCCGAGCACTTGCTGAAGAGCAATGGATTTATCGAAGAGTTCTACCGAAACGGTCATGGAATCGTGGCGGATCTTTGGACAACGCGGTATTGGGATATGAAGTCGATTCACATTCCGCTACCTGATATGGCTACGCAAGAACGAATCGCCAACTTCCTTGACCAAAAAACCGTAGAAATCAACGAGTCTATAGCCAAGAAGCAGCGATTGATCGAACTGCTCAAAGAGCAGAAGACCATTCTGATCAATCAGGCCGTGACCAAGGGACTGAATCCTGATGTACCCATGCGCGATAGTGGTGTGGAGTGGATTGGAACAATTCCTGCGCATTGGGCTATCAAGAAAAACCGCGAACTATTCACAGAGCGTAAGGAGTCAGGATCTGAGTCATTACCCATCTTATCCGTTTCTCTTCACACAGGTGTCTCGGACTCCGAACAAGACGAGACAGAAAACATTCGTTCGAAAGTTAGAATTGAGGATAAGACCTTCTATCGACGCGTCTATCCAGGAGATATCGCATTCAATATGATGCGGGCATGGCAGGGCGCAATCGGCGTGGTAAAAACAGACGGTCAGGTTAGTCCTGCATACATAATTGCATCGCCTTGTAACCTTATCGATGGAGAGTACTTCGAATATCAGTACCGCACTTCAATGTTTATTGGTCAAATGGATCGCTGTTCAAAAGGGATTACAGATTTCAGAAAACGGCTCTATTGGGCTGAGTTTAAGCAGCTTTCCACTATCGTTCCACCAGTTGACGAACAAAAAGAGATCATTGAGAAGATTAGAGACATCGCAGTATCAATTGACAAAGTTGTTGAATTGACAGCAAAGGAAATAGATCAAATCAAAGAGTTACGTACTATATTGATCTCTGATGCCGTAACAGGAAAAATCAAACTATAAGGACATCGGCCCATGGTCACCAAAACCAACGAACAAGCACTGGAAGCCTGCATAGAGAAAGCCTTGACTGGAACTTGCCGCGAACAGTTAAAGCTCGAAGGTTTGGGTGTCGCCGAAGCCAACGAGCAATATCGCAGCGGTCATCTCTACTGGCTGGGTGAATCGGGTGATTTTGATCGTGAATTCGCCGTTGACAGCCGCCACTTCTGGAATTTTCTTGAAGCAACCCAGGCGGAGGAGCTGGCCAAGATCAAAGATCGACCCAACTGGCAGCGGCTGATCTTGGAACGGTTGAACCGTAAAATCCAGAAAGAAGGCATCCTCAAGGTACTGAAAGGCGGTCTGCGCATCGATGACGCCAACCTTACCCTCCTCTACAGCCAACCTTATAACGCGATCAATCCCGAAGTTGCCAAATGCTTTGAACAGAATATCTTCTCGGTGACAAGGCAGTTGTACTACTCGCAGGGCGATCCGCTCAAATCGATCGACATGGCGATTTTCATCAACGGCATTGCCGTTGCCACCATCGAACTGAAAAACACCTGGACGGGCCAGACCACCTATCATGCCATGAAGCAGTACCGGAAAGACCGCGACCCCAGCGAGCCGCTGTTGCAGTTTGGCCGTTGCCTGGTCCACTTTGCCGTCGATACCGACGACGTCTACATGACAACCCGCCTGGACGGGGAGAAGACCAACTTTCTGCCGTTCAACAAGGGGTACAAGCACGGCAAGGGGAACCCGCCAAACGCCACCGGGCATAAAACCAACTACCTCTGGCAGGATATCCTCACCCGGCAGAGCTTGACCGCTATCATTGAGCACTTTGCCAAGCTGGTTGGTGAGAAGGAAAGCGACCCGATCAAGAAGAAAGCACTGATTTTCCCCCGCTACCATCAGCTGGAAGTCGTGCGTGAACTACTTAAAGACGTCCGGGATAAGGGTGTGGGGCAGACCTACCTGATCCAGCATTCCGCTGGCTCGGGCAAATCAAACTCCATCACCTGGACCGCCTACCAGTTGATAGAGGTCTATACCAAGGAGGGCGATCATCCGGTGTTCGATTCGGTAATCGTGGTCACGGATCGGCGGGTGCTGGATAAGCAACTGCGGAACACCATCAAGCAGTTCTCCGAGGTCAAGAACATCGTCGCACCGGCCATGAGTTCCCAGGAGTTGAAACAGGCGCTGGAGAGCGGCAAGAAGATCATCATCACCACCATCCAGAAGTTCCCCTTCATCGTTGACGGCATCGAGGATCTTTCCGATAAACGGTTCGCGGTCATCATTGACGAGGCGCACAGCTCGCAGAGCGGCTCCGCAGCCGACAATCTCAACCGGACTCTGGGCTCCGATGAGGATGAGGTGCAGGACGCCATTCTGGAGATCATGAAAAAGCGGAAGATGCGGGACAACGCTTCATACTTCGCCTTCACCGCCACCCCAAAGAATGCCACCCTGGAACGCTTCGGCCTCAAGACGGCAGAAGGAAAGTTCAAACCTTTCCACCTCTACTCGATGAAGCAGGCCATCGAAGAGAGATTCATTCTCGATATTCTGGCCAACTACACCACTTATAAAAGCTACTACCAGATTGAAAAGTCGATCCTGGATAATCCACTCTTCAACAGCGCCAAGGCACAGAAGAAACTACGCGCCTATGTGGAGGGGCACAAGGAAACCATCGCCGTCAAGGCCGATATCATGGTCAGCCACTTCCTGGAGCAGGTAGTGGGGTCAAAGAAGCTCAAGGGACAGGCCAAAGGAATGGTAGTAACGCGCAACATTGAAACGGCGATTCACTACTTTCATGCCGTGCGCGATGCTCTCAAGGGCCAGCCCTTCAAGGCAATGATTGCTTTCTCCGGCAAAAAGAAGGTGGCAGGCATCGAATACACCGAGGAAACCATAAATGGTTTTCCGTCAAAGGATATCGAAGAGAAATTCGATTCAGACGAATACCGGCTGCTGGTAGTGGCCAACAAGTATCTGACCGGCTTCGATCAGCCCAAGCTTTCTACCATGTACGTGGACAAGAAACTACAGGGGGTGCTGGCGGTGCAGGCGCTCTCCCGCCTGAATCGCTGCTGCCATGCCTTGAACAAGCGCACCGAAGACGTATTTATCCTCGACTTTTTCAACTCAACCAACGACATCAAGGAAGCCTTCGATCCCTTCTATACGTCAACCTCGCTTTCCAAGGCGACGGACGTCAATGTCCTCCATGACACCAAGGAGAAGCTTGACGAGGTCGGCGTCTATGAATGGGACGAGGTTGAGGCGTTCTGCACCCTCTATTTCTCCAACGCCGAGGCGGAACAGCTCAGCCCCATCATCGACACCTGCGCTGCCCGCTTCGATCATGAACTGGAACTGGAAGACGAAGAGAAGACCGACTTCAAAATAAAGACGAAACAGTTCGTGAAGATCTATGCCCAGCTTGCCTGCATCATGCCGTTCGACAACATTGAATGGGAGAAGCTGCACTGGTTCCTCAAGTTCCTGATACCGAAACTGAAGGTCAAGGATAAGGATCAGGACGCCCTTGATGAGCTGCTGGAGAGCGTTGACCTGTCGACCTACGGGCTTGAGCGGGTCAAGCTGAAGCAGAGCATTGGCCTCGATGCCAGCGATTCGGAAGTTGATCCGCAGAACCCGAACGTGCGCGGTGTTCATGGCGGCGACGAGCCGAAAGACCCCCTTGACGAGATCATCAAGGCCTTCAACGAACGATGGTTCGCAGGGTGGGAAGCAACGCCGGAAGAGCAGCGGATCAAGTTCATCAACATCGCCCAGCATGTCGTCAACAACCCCAACTATCAGACCCAGGTTGTCGATAACCAGGATGAGCAGAACAGCCGCATCGCCCTGGAAAACCTGATCAGCAAGGCTGTTAGCAAGGAGCGCAAGAAAGAGCTGGATCTCTACAAGCGCTACGCCCAGGACCCGGAGTTCAAGCGGGCCTTTGATTCGAGCATTATGCGCCTGTTGTCCAGCAAGGACATTTCAAGGTTTGTTTTTGAGACTGCATCTCCATAGCACGATATTCAGCCAAAGGAGAATTAAATGGCAAATCAACCCGGACCGCAACCAGATGTCAAGTTTTGCCCTAAGTGTAAGGGTGACGTTGAGAACGTGCTACGCAGCAAGATGAGATCAAAAGGATATACAAGAAGAGACGGCACAGTTTCCGAGCATACACATACCTATGATTGCAAATCATGCAACACGAGATTTGAAATAAATCATCTGCATCATCTGCCAGTTGAGCCTGTAAAAGGCCCAACTCGTCCGGGGGGGCGGAGTGGCGGCTACGTGCAACAAAAGTGTACACGGTGAAGGGGTAAAAGGCGGAACATGTTGAATATACATTGTAATTGTGCTAATAAACGGACCATGCACCTGCAAGCTTTGTTGCAGTTTTGAACAGGATACCGATAGGCACAGCTTCGGACAAAAGGAATGCATCAATCATGGCAAGTAGTTACGAAAAATTCCCCATAGTGATCGTCGATGACAATCAGCATACTTTGTCCGTACTGGAGTCGTTTCTGACCCATAAAGGTTATACGAATCTGGCCGTCTTTTCCGACAGCCAGAAGGCCAGCCGCTATCTCGAACAGCATGACGCTGCGATGGCCATTCTCGATCTCAACATGCCGAACATGTCCGGGCAACTGCTGCTCGAACAGATGTCGGAGAAGAAACCCCACATTCCA
>DAIEGL010000282.1 GCA_027356255.1 Geobacter sp.
TCTTGAATTTTACGGCAAGCTGAACCACAATACACGCCGAGGTATGCACGAAGATGTTTGACGGGATTTTCTGGGACAACGACGGGGTGCTGATGGAGACCGAGCACCTCTACTATCAGGCCAATGCCGAGGCCCTGGCACGGGCGGGGGTGAAGCTTACCCTGGAAGAGTTCTGCCGGATCTCCCTGCGCCAGGGGGAGAGCGTACTCAGCCTCGCCGCCGGTGCGGGACTGAGCGACGGCGCGGGGGCAGAGCTGCGCCGGGTGCGCGATGAGATCTATTTTCGGCTTCTGGGAGAGGAGCCGCAGGTGATCCCGGGCGTTCGGGATACCCTTGAACGGCTCCACGGCCGGCTGCCGATGGCGATCGTCACCAGCTGCCGAAAGATCAATTTCATGCAGATGCACCGCGAAAGCGGGCTGCTCGGTTATTTCGATTTCATCCTCACCCGCGAGGACTACGCCGCCTCGAAGCCCGATCCGGAGCCGTATCTGACCGCCTGTGCCCGCGCCGGGCTTGATCCCGGTCGCTGCCTGGCCATTGAGGATTCGGAGCGCGGGGTGACATCCGCCGCCCGGGCCGGGCTGGCCGTCGCCGCGGTCCCCGGCCAGATGAACCGAGGGGGCGATTTCGCCGCCGCCCGCTGGCTTCTGGACGCTGTCCGCGAGCTCCCGGCGCTCCTGAACCTCGACTAGGTCCCGTCAGCCGTGGTAGCCCGGCGGCTATGCATCATTACCGTTATCGCTGCACCAGGATTTTCATGACCAATTTCCCGCTATCCACACTATGGTACGGCCTGTTCCCGTCACCGTCGATCATGCTGTCCGTGCTGAAGCTCTTCCTTGTGCCTGTCGGCGGCGGCATACCTGCCGGTGTCTTGCTCGCCCAGGCCAAGGGCTTGGCCTGGCCCGTCACCACACTGCTCTACCTGGTTTCGGATGTCGTTCTGGCAATCGCTTTCGAACCGGTCCTTCGCCTTATCGCAATGCTGTGCGGGAAGGTGCCGTTCCTGGCTCGTATCAGCGCACTCATGAAATCTGCCGCGGCCCGGAGCGTGTCGCATTTCAGCGGGACCGGTGCCGGCCCGCTTGCGCTCGTTATGATCGCCTTCGGTGTCGATCCCATGACAGGGCGCGCTTCGGCACTCGCCGCCGGTCACGGGTTCGTTGCCGGATGGGCATTCGCTATCGCCGGCGACATGCTTTATTTTGCCGTCATTGCAGTCACGACCTTGCGCCTGAATGCTTATTTTCGAGATCCTGACACGACAATGCTTCTCGTCCTCGGTGCGATGTTCATCGTGCCCGTACTGATACGCCGTATACGATCAAGACGATTGCCTGCCAGAACGCCGGGGGCATAAACGTTTCCTTCCCCGTGCGCACCTCTCACCCCGGTGTTCAGCTATTGTTCGAACCAATGTGCCGATTCTTCAGGAAGAGATAAACCAAAGGGGGAAGGACCAGGAGGAAGGCGATGGAGAGTAGCTGGAAGGTTTTCCCCACCCCGCGGGCGTCGGCATATCTCCCCACCAAAGGGCCGGTGATCGCGAAAAGGAGCCGGAAACAGAGGGACTGGAGGGAGAGCATGCCCGCCCGGTTTGCCGACGGAATCTCGGCCTGTGTGACGTGAAGAAGGAACGGCCCCCGCATCCCCCGCATCGCCGTCAGGAGGTAGTAGAAGAGGAATCCCCACACCCCTGCCGCCCATCCCAACCCCAGATAACCCACCCACACCAGAACCGCCAATAGCCAAATCATGCCGGGTTCCTTAAGGCGTTCCCGCACCCGATGGCTCAGGACGGCGAAGATGGCGACGGTGAGGTTGGCCCCCGCCCAGATCGGGCCGAAGGAGGCGATGGGGACGCCGGCGTCACGCATGTACGGCTGGATCAGCCAGACCGGGTAGAAGGACGAGATCCCCAGCACGATGCTGAGGAGGATCGAGACGCGGAGGCGCCGGTTTTCGATGAAGACGTAGCGCGCCGAGGCAAGCGCCTCTTTCAGGTGGCTGACCTGGTGGTTCCGCTCACGCTGCGGCTCCGCCAACCCTCGCGTGAGGAGGAGCGCCAGCACCCAGACCCCCACCTGGAGCATGAATGGGAGGAGGGGGTGCCGGGCATAGAGGACCCCGGCGAAGAGCGCCCCCGCAGCTTCTCCTGTCTGGCCGAACCCGGTCGAACGGCCTTCGAAACGCGCATAGGCGGGTTCCTCCCCCGTTACCTTCAGGGATTCGTAGAGGAGCGCGCTGTCCGTGCCGCTGATGAAGGAGGTGGATAT
Organism: Geobacter sp.; assembly: GCA_027356255.1. Lineage (GTDB taxonomy): Bacteria > Desulfobacterota > Desulfuromonadia > Geobacterales > Geobacteraceae > Geotalea. The sequence continues at coordinate 2,280 of DAIEGL010000282.1, forward strand.
GCCGAGGAGGATCTCCGCTATGAGGACGTCCCGAAACGACGCGGCTACCGTGTAGACCCCCCATCCCAGTATGCCGAGAATGGAGGCGAATGTCAGGGCCGTCCGGTAGCCGAGCCGGTCGCTGATGTACCCGGACGGGTACTCCATAACCACCATCGCCACGGCGAAGATGCTCTGCAGGAGCAGGATCTGCGACAGGGACAGGCCGATGTGATCCTTCCAGAAAAGGGTGATGACCGCCATGGGAAAGAGGGTCATCTGGAGAAAGGAAAAAGCGTAGAGCAGGGGGACATTGCGCCGCAGTCGAGTCATGGGGAGCATTATGAAGCATCCGGGACGAATTATGAAGCGGAACTTTACCCCATTCCGGGCTTCACATTGACCTGTGCGGCGACAACGGGTATGATGCGGGAACGAAAGGGAAGAAACTGCAGATGCACCGATTGAAATATTTGGCGGGTTATTCACCCCCGATAACGGCCCAGGTGGCCCAGCTGGTGGCGGAAAACAGACTGGGGAGCGTCCTTGTGCAGAGGTATCCGAAGGTGCACGATGTGAGGACCGACAAGGCGCTTTATGATTTTACCGTGGAGATAAAGAACGGCTTCATGCGCACGGCCCAGCCGCTGAGCAGGGTGCTGTACGATCCGAAGATCCATGTGATCAGCAACGCCCTGGGGACCCACACCTTTGTCTCACGGGTACAGGGGGGGAAGCTGAAGGCAAAGCACGAAATCCGCATCGCATCCATCTTCCGGGACGCGCCCGTGGAATTCCTGAAGATGATCGTCGTGCACGAGCTGGCGCACCTGAAGGAGAAGGAGCACAACAAGGCCTTCTACCAGCTCTGCGAATACATGGAACCCGCCTACCACCAGCTGGAATTCGACACGCGGTTGTTCCTGACCCAGGTGGAGATGGCCGGATCACCCTACCTGCGAAACTAACCTAAAGTCCTGGAGCCTCCATGAAAATACAGAAACTGACCATCGAGAACCGCCCCAAGGTCTACGCCCTGTTGCAGCAAGCCTTTCCGGGGAGCGGCTACGAAGCCCGGCTGGTGCAGAACCTCCACGAGAACGGCAAAACTATCCACGAGTGGGTTTGCATCCATACCAGCAAGGTCATTGCCTACATCGCCTTTACCAATGCCTATGATGGCAGCGACATCTGCGGCCTGCACCTGGCCCCCATGGCCGTGGCGCCCGACTTTCAGGGGGAGGGGGTGGGCTCGGAACTGCTCAGGTTTGCCCTGCGCCAGGAGGCGATCAAAAGCGAGACGCTCTTTGTCCTTGGCGAACCCGGCTATTACAAGAGGTTTGGCTTCGAACCATGCAGTGCGCCCATCTGTCCCTTCGATAAGAACAATGCCCACTTCCTCAGCATGCGCAACACCATCACCGCCAGGTTTTCCGTGGGCTACGAGCCCGAGTTCAGGGCCGCTGCCGTACCGCCGGCACCGCAGGAGAAGAAACGACGGGGAAGGTGAGCATTCGGCAGACCCCGGAATTTCTCCACAACAGGGGGAATTCCAGGGGGTTCCGGTGACTATCCAAAAGGCGGCCAATCGGCCGCCTTTGCTGTTGCCGACAACAGATACTCCAGTTCGAGGTACCTTTGAAGGTCATTAAATGGGTGGCAGCAATCTGCCTCACGGCCCTGTTTTCCTACGCCTGCTGGATCGGCGTCGCGCTCTACCGCCTCCCGTCGGTGGCACGGCTAGCCGACGAGGAGATGAGCATGACCATTCAGGTGAAGGACTGGCAGGGAAGGCAGCACCCCTTCGTCGTCGGCCCGTCGAACCCCTGGTGGACGCCGAGTGCAAGCATCCCGTCGGAGATGGAGTGGGCGGTCATCGTGTCGGAAGACGCGAACTTTTACCGGCACGAGGGGATAGACGTCAAGGCGATCAAGAACGCCCTCAGGTATGACCTGAAAAAGAAGCGTTTCGCCCGCGGCGCCTCGACCATAACCCAGCAAACGGCAAAGAACCTCTTTCTCTCCAGGGAGAAAACCGTCACCCGCAAGATCGAGGAGATCTACCTCGCCAAGCGGATGGAGCAGGAGCTGACCAAGGGGCGCATTCTCGAGCTCTACCTCAACATCGTCGAGCTGGGGCCGATGGTGTACGGCATCGACCACGGCGCCCGCTACTATTTCGACAAGCCGGCCAGCGTGCTCACTCCCCGGGAATGCTCCTTCCTCGCCGCCATGCTCCCCGGCCCGCAAAAGGTCTACAACCCGTACCGGCACCTGGACCGGGTGCTGAAACGCTCCGACATGATACTGGGAGAGTTGCGGCAGAGGGGGGTGCTGAGCGAGGCGGAATACCGCCGGGCCATGGCAGAGACACCCGATATCGGCGGCATGCAGCGGAAGGTGGACAGGAGCTTTACCGGGCAAGTACGGAAACTGTTCAGAAACCTGTTCGGTCTCTTTCACTGACGGGCTTCACCTTCGGGTCAGGTCCTGCCACCCTTCCGCGATGGGGGCGTACGGTGCCAGACGAGTTCCCCGTTGCGGTAGACCTCGCACACGCGGTGCAGGGGTATGGTTAACGGCTCGCCAGCCGCATCCGTCAGCTGAAAGGAAAAGCGATCGTCCGGGTCAAACCGCACTTCGGCGAGGGGGACCACGATGACCCGCTCCGCGACGCGGTCGAAGTAGCCGATGGCGAACTCCCCCCGTCCGTACTCACAGTCCCAGCGGATGCGGTTGAGCAGTGCACGGATGGTGACCATGCGCCCTCCGTCCTTGCCGTTCAGGCACGGGTGTATATCCTCACCTCCGGTTCCGCTGCCAGGAGCGGTGCCAGGGCGGCTACCACGTCGTTCAGGAAGAGCGCGCTCTTCAGGTAGTCGGCGGCATGCTCCGCCGTATCGAACCCGTGCAGCACCTGGACATCCTCCTCGCGGAGCAGCAGCTCCTTCGACAGTGCTCCGGGGATGCCCTTCAGGAATGGTTCCCGGTAATCACGGTAGACCTTGGCCGCCGCCGGCCTGTTTTCGTCGGCTATCTTCAGTGTGATCTGCAGGTACGCTCCGGTCATCGCTCTCTCCTTTCTCATCCGGTTTCATGGATTCATGCATGCTACAAGTATAGCAGCAAAGGAAAGATTGCGAGGATCGAGGCACCGCCTTGGCCAGGATTTGCAGTTGACAGCCATGAGGCTTCCTAGTAAATATGCGTCAGCATGCATGTAGCTCAAGAATATACAGGGGATTCCGAAGGGGGCACAATATGGCATTCAGGGTTTTGCTGGTTATCGCAACGGTCGGCTCGCTCCTCGTTGGAGCGGCGTTTGCCGAGGAGGTGAATCCGGTCGTGGGTAAGGCGGGCGATTTCGTCATCAGGCAGGCCGACCTGGAACGGCTCATCGCCTCCCAGACGCCCGAGGCACAGAAACAGCTCCAGTCTGAGCAGGCCCGGGCCGAATTCGTCAGGCAGCTGCTCCTGACCAAGGCGGTCGCCGCAAGGGCGAAGAAGGAGGGTTTCGACAGGAAGCCGGAGGTGAAGGAACGGCTCAGCTATGTGATCGACCAGTATATCGGCAGCGAATACCTCCGGAGGGTCGTCACAGCCGACGTGACCGTCCCGGACGAGGAGCTGAATAAGTACTACAAGGAGCACGAGAAGGAGTTTGTCGTCCCCGAGAAGGTCCGTGTGCGCCACATCTTCTTTGCTGCGGACAAGGATGCCACGGCGGAGGCAAAGGAGAAGGCGCGGGGCAAGGCCGAGAAGGTGCTCGAACTGCTCAGGAAGGGGGGAGACTTTGCCAAGCTTGCCGGTGAATACTCCGAGGACACGGACAGCGCCGCCAAAGGGGGCGAACTGGGATACCTCTCCCCCGGCAAAACCAACTCGGCGGAATTCGAAAAGGCGGCGTTTGCCCTGAAGTCCGGGGAGGTGAGCCCCATAGTTGAAACCCCCTTCGGCTACCACATCATCAAGGTGGATGAGCGGCAGGAACAGCGGACCGCCACCCTTGACGAGACGCGGGAATACATCCGGAACCTGCTGAAGGGACAGTTGGAGCAGAAAAAGGCCCAGGAGTTTCTCGACCGGTTGGCGAAGGATGCAGGGTTGGAGGTGTTCCCCGAAAAGGGGACCTCTCCGCCGGAGGCAGGTCGGGTCCCGGAGAAATAGAAGAATCAACCCTGCATGAAGCCAGGCACGAGGCCTTCTTCTCCGGGATTCGCACCAAAGGGAGTAAAATGCCCACTGGAACAGACATCGAGCGGTATCTCGCCAATCTGGACGAGGAGCGGAACAGCGCCTTCCTCTATCTGGCGCTTGCCGAGTTTGAGCAGAACCCGAAGATCGCGGAGGTCTACCGGCGGCTCGCCGAAATGGAGGAGTCCCATGCCGGCCTGTGGGCCGGGAAGCTGAAGGAGAGCGGCGCAGACGTCCCCGCGTTCCGGCCGGGCGTGCGCATGCGCCTCCTCATCTGGCTGGCCCGGCGATTCGGCACGGCAGCGGTGCTTCCCGCCATCTCCGCGCGGGAGACGACGGCTTCGCAGGATTACGGTGACCAGCCGGAGGCGGTGGAGATGGTCGCCACCGAGAGGTCGCATGCGCGCCTTTTGAACCAGATCGGGCAGACCACCAGGGGCGGGCTGGGGGGGAGTGCGCTGGCGCAGATCGAGGGGCGGCACCGCATGTCGGGGGGGAACGCCCTGCGGGCCGCCGTGCTCGGGGCGAGCGACGGCCTTCTCTCCAATTTCAACCTGATCATGGGGGTGGCCGGGGCCGAGCTATCGGGGCGGAACATCCTCCTCACCGGGTGTGCCGGCCTCCTGGCGGGCGCCATTTCCATGGCGCTTGGGGAGTGGATATCCGTGCAGAGCTCGCGCGAGCTCTACCAGAAGCAGATCCGCACCGAACAGGAGGAGATCGCCAACATGCCGGAAGAGGAGGTCGAAGAGCTGGTCCTGATCTACCAGTCGCGCGGTATCGACGAGCCCACGGCGCGCCTTCTGGCCACCAGGATCATGGGGGACCGGGAGCACGCCCTCGACACCATGGTCCGCGAGGAGCTCGGGGTCAACCCGGAGGACCTGGGCGGTTCGGCATGGGAAGCGGCCCTTACTTCCTTCGCCCTCTTTGCCGTGGGGGCGGTCATTCCCGTCGTCCCGTTCGCCTTCCTTTCCGGCACGACCGCCATCGCGACAAGTGCCGCCATGAGCGCCGTCGGCCTCTTTCTGGTCGGGGCGGCCATAACCCTATTCACCGGCCGTCCGGTCTGGCATTCCGGCATGCGGCAGGTGCTCTTCGGCCTGGCGGCTGCCGCCGCTACTTTTCTCATCGGCCGGCTGGTCGGCATTGGGCTCGC
>DAIEGL010000011.1 GCA_027356255.1 Geobacter sp.
AAGGACGACATCATGCTGAACAAGATACCGGTGAAGATGTCCCCCCATCAGATCGGCATCCAGGAGATGCTCCTGATAAGCGAGATGCGGGGGGCGTGCCCGAACGACCTGACCTTCTTCGGCATCATACCGGCGTCCCTCGATCCGGGGGACGAACTTTCCCCCCCGCTGAAAGAGGGACTGCCTCAAATAGCCCGCATGGTGGCGGATGAACTGAAAGAAGCCGGTATCGAGATAACCGCCAGGGCCGCCTGAAGGAACACAATAGAAAAACAGGAGAAATCAACATGTTTGGAATCGGAATGCCGGAATTGTTTATCATCCTCGCCATTGTCCTGGTCGTTGCAGGCCCCAGCAAACTGCCGCAGATCGGACAGGCCCTGGGGAGCAGCATCAGGGGGTTCAAGAAAGCGGTTAACGGCGACGACGTGGTCAAGATAGACGACAGCAAGTAGCGGCGGAGGTTACAAGGCAAGACAGGCCTAAGATGAGGCTTGCGCCTTGACCTTTGCCGCCCGATGCTATACGCTTACCTGCAAGTCGACGGCATTCGCCCGCCTTTCTGGCAAATGTTCCGTCAAGGCCGGAGGTTAGAAATATGTGCACCACCTGTGGCTGCGGCCCGGATGATCAGCACCACCACGAGCATGGTCATCACCATCACGAAGAGAAAAGGATAGCCGTTGAAACGGACATCCTGACAAAAAACAACCGCCTGGCGCAGGGGAACCGGACCCTCTTCAGCGCGAAGCAGATTTTTGCCCTGAACCTGGTCAGTTCCCCCGGTTCGGGAAAGACCACCATCCTCGAACGGACGCTCAGGGACCTGGGAAGCAAGTTCCGCTGCGCCGTCATCGAAGGGGACCAGCAGACGGACAACGATGCCATGCGCATCGCGGCGACAGGCGTGCCGGTGAAGCAGGTCAATACCGGGGCCGGCTGCCATCTGGATGCCCACATGGTATCCCATGCGGTGGAGGGGTTCGATCTGGACAGTTTGGAACTCCTCTTTATCGAGAACGTGGGGAACCTGGTCTGCCCCGCCTCCTTCGACCTGGGTGAAAACCACAAGGTGGCGGTCCTGAGTGTCACTGAAGGCGAGGACAAACCGCTCAAGTATCCGCAGATGTTCCGTGCAGCGGACGTGATGCTTCTCAACAAGACGGACCTCCTCCCGTACCTGGATTTCGACCTGGAGAAGTGCAAGGAAATGGCCCGGCGGGTCAGTCCCGGCATCCTGATCTTCGAGGTCTCCAGCAAAACCGGAGCAGGGATGGACGACTGGTATGGCTGGCTGACCGAGCGGTTAACCGGTGGACCTGAAACCGGCAGTTGAAGAGTACCGAATCCACCTCAACCGCTGCATCCGGGGTGAAATGGCTGATGGACAGAGAGCGCATCAGGGTTGAAATAGAAGGTATCGTCCAGGGGGTCGGTTTTCGCCCATTCGTATTCCGGCTCGCCCGGCTTTTCGGCTTGACGGGGCGGGTGGGCAACACCTCCCGCGGGGTGCTGCTGGAGGCCGAGGGGGAAAGGGAAGCGCTGGACTCCTTTTATCGCGACCTGCAGAACGAAACGCCTCCTCTGGCTCTGATCACCGCCATCAGTCGAAGCGCTCTTCCCCCGACGGGCGATGGGGACTTTGCGATCATTGCCAGCACGGTCGGCGAGGGGGGCGTGCAGATATCCCCCGATTGCGACGTCTGCCCCGATTGCCTGGCGGAACTGTTCAACCCCGATGACCGCCGATACCGCTATCCCTTCATAACCTGCACCAATTGCGGCCCCCGTTATTCCATCATCACGGCCACCCCGTACGACCGGGAATCGACCACCATGGCCGCATTCCCCATGTGCGATGCCTGCCGTGCCGAGTACGAAGACCCCGCCGACCGCCGCTTCCATGCCCAGCCCAACGCCTGTCCCGACTGCGGGCCGCGGCTCTCTCTCCTCGACCCGCACGGAAATGCGGTCGAAGGCGACCCTCTCGACGAGGCGATCCGGTTGCTGAAGGAGGGGCGGATCGTGGCGGTGAAGGGGATCGGCGGCTACCACCTGGCGGCGGACGCCTGCAATGAAGCGGCGATAGAGGAGCTGAGGCGGCGCAAGAAGCGGGACGAAAAACCCTTTGCCCTGATGGTTGCCGACCTCAAGCAGGTCGCGGTTCTGGCCCATGCCGATCGGACCGAAGAGCGTCTCCTGACCGGACCGGAGCGTCCCATAGTCCTGCTTGCCAAGCGTGACGGCAACCCTGTTGCCAGGCAGGTTGCACCGGCCAACGGCTATTTCGGCGTCATGCTCCCATCTACGCCGCTCCACCATCTGCTGCTCACCGACGATTTTACCGCACTGGTGATGACCAGCGGCAACATCTCCGACGAGCCGATCGTTTACCGCGACGGGGAAGCGGTGGAGCGACTGGCCGGCATTGCCGACTATTTCCTGGTCCACGACCGGGAGATCCATAGCCGCAGCGACGATTCTGTGGTCCGGGTCTTCCGTGGGAATCCTCTTTTTTTGCGC
>DAIEGL010000033.1 GCA_027356255.1 Geobacter sp.
GTGGAGCAGCTTGCGGCGCTCCGGGCGATCCCGAACCTGGTCGTCATCCGCCCCGGCGACGCCAACGAGGCGGCCGTCGCCTGGCGGGTGGCGCTGGAGATGCGCCACCGGCCGGTGGCCCTCGTCCTCTCCCGGCAGAACTTGCCCGTCCTCGACCGGGGGAGCGTTGCCCCGGCCGACGGTCTGTGGCGGGGTGGGTACGTACTTGCCGATGCTGCCGGGGAGACCCCGGACCTCATCCTCATCGCCACCGGCTCGGAGCTCTCCCTGGCAATGGCGGCCCGGGAAAGGCTCGCCGCGAAGGAGATCCGCGCCCGGGTCGTCTCCCTGCCGAGCTGGGAGCTCTTCGACGAGCAGCCCCGGGAATACCGCGACGCGGTCCTCCCTCCCCGGGTTGACAAAAGGCTTGCCATCGAGGCGGGTTCCCCGCAGGGGTGGCACCGCTACGTGGGAATGGAAGGGGAGATCATCGGCGTGGAGCGGTTCGGCGCATCGGCTCCCGGGAACGTGGTGCTGCGCGAGTACGGCTTCACCGTGGAAAACGTCTGCGAGCGTGCGGTGGCGCTCCTTGAGCGCGGGAAGGATTGAGTCATGCGGATCGGCATCGCCGCCGACCACGGCGGCTTCACCATGAAGGAGCGGATGGCGGCAGCCCTCGGGGAGGCTGGGTACGAGTTGATGGACTTCGGCGCCACGGAGCTGGACCCAGGCGACGATTATCCCGATTTCGTCATCCCCCTGGCTAAAGCCGTGGGGGAGGGGCGTCTGGATCGGGGGATCGCCCTCTGTTCGAGCGGCGTGGGGGCCTCCATTGCAGCCAACAAGGTCGCGGGGGTCCGGGCCGCCCTGGTCCACGACGACTACTCCGCCCACCAGGGGGTGGAGCACGACGACATGAACGTCATCTGCCTCGGCAGCCTGGTGGTGGGGTACGCCCAGGCCTGGGAACTGGTCCGGACCTTCCTTGCCGCCGAATTCAGCGGGGCCGAGCGCCATCGCCGCCGTCTGGCCAAGGTGGCGGCCCTGGAACTTCATGGGAGGTGACCTGTGCAGATCGGCATGATCGGACTGGGGAGAATGGGGGGTGACATGGTGCGGCGCCTGCTGAAGGGTGGGCACGACTGCGTCGCCTACGACCGGAACGCCGACGCCGTGGCCACGCTGGTCCACGAGGGTGCCGCCGGGGCGGGATCGGTCGAGGAGTTCGCCATCAGGCTCGCCAGGCCGCGCGTGGTCTGGCTGATGGTCCCCGCAGCCGTGGTTGACGCCACGCTCGCCGATATCGTGCCACTTCTGGAGCCGGGGGACATCGTGATCGACGGCGGCAACTCGTACTACCACGACGACATCCGCCGTGCCGGCGAGCTGAAGGGGAAGGGGCTCCACTACCTGGACGTGGGAACGAGCGGCGGGGTCTGGGGTCTGGAGCGCGGCTACTGCCTGATGATCGGCGGCGATAAGGAGTCCGTGGCACGGCTCGATCCGGTCTTTGCCACCCTGGCGCCCGGCATTGCTGCCGCCCCGCGCACCACAGGCCGGGAGAAAGGTGGGACTGCCGAGAGGGGCTATCTCCACTGTGGTCCGAGCGGCTCCGGGCACTTCGTCAAGATGGTGCACAACGGCATAGAATACGGCCTGATGGCGGCCTACGCCGAAGGGTTTAACATCCTTAGCCGCGCCAACGCCGGCAAAGAGGATCGGGAGGCGGACGCGGAAACCGCCCCTCTGCGTAATCCGGAATACTACCGCTACGACCTGGATCTCGCCGAGATTGCCGAGGTTTGGCGGCGCGGGAGCGTGATCTCCTCCTGGCTTCTCGACCTTACTGCGCTCGCACTCCTCAATAGCCCCGATTTGAAGGATTTTCAGGGGCGGGTGTCCGATTCGGGGGAGGGGCGCTGGACCGTGGCCGCCGCCATCGACGAGGGGGTTCCGGCGCATGTGCTCAGCGCCGCGCTCTACGAGCGCTTCAGTTCGCGCGGCGAGGCTGATTTCGCCGACCGCCTTCTCTCCGCGATGCGCCACGAGTTCGGCGGCCACCGGGAGAAACCCTGAAATATCCGGTCGGAAGGGGGCATGACGATGAACGCACATCTGGAACCGACCGTGATGGTGATCTTCGGCGCGGCGGGGGATCTCACCTGGCGCAAGCTCGTCCCGGCGCTCTACGACCTTTACCTTGACCGCCGGCTTCCAGAGCGGTTCGCCATCGTCGGTGTCGCCCGGCGGGAGATAGATGACGCGGGGTTTCGCCAGAAGCTCAAGGAGGGGGTGGACCTCTTTTCCCGGCGCGGCAGAACGGACGAGGCGACGTGGAACGAGTTCGCCTCCCGTTTGTCGTACTTTGCCGGCGATTTCACCGCAGCGGAGACCGGTTCGCTCCTCGGCCGGCGGCTCGAAGAGTTCGACCACCAGTGGAACAGCCGCGCGGCGAGGGTCTTCTACCTCGCCATCCCTCCCGGCTTGGTGGAAGCCGCGGCCCGCCATCTGGAAAGCCTGGGCATTTGCAGGGACTGCACCCGGGACCGGGTCGTGGTGGAGAAGCCGTTCGGCCGCGACCTCGCCTCGGCCAGGGAGCTGAACGGTCTCCTCACCTCCCTGTTCGCCGAGACCCAGATCTACCGGATCGACCACTACCTGGGGAAGGAGACGGTGCAGAACATCCTCGCCTTCCGTTTCGCCAACTCCCTGTTCGAGCCGATCTGGAACCGGCGCTACATCGACCACGTGCAGCTCACGGTGGCGGAAACGGTGGGGGTGGAGGAGCGGGGGGGATACTACGACCAGGCCGGGGCGTTGCGCGACATGGTGCAGAACCACCTCCTCCAGATCCTCTGCCTGGTCGCCATGGAGCCGCCGGTGTCGTTTGCCGCGGACGAGGTGCGCAACAAGAAGGTGGATGTGCTGCGGGCCATCCGTCCCATCCGCCCCGAGGAGGTCCACCGGGTGGCGGTGCGCGGCCAGTACGGCGGCGGGGTGGTTGCCGGGAAGGGGGTGCCGGCCTACCGGGAAGAGCGCAACATGCCCCCCGAATCCGCAACCGAGACCTTCGCCGCCCTCAAGCTCTACATCGACAACTGGCGCTGGCAGGGGGTGCCATTCTATATCCGCACCGGCAAACGGCTGCGCGCCAAGGTATCCGAGGTGACCATCCTCTTCCGCCCGGCCCCCCACCAGCTCTTTCCCCTGGCCGCAGTGGAGAGCTGGCAGCCGAACCGGCTCGTGCTGCGCATCCAGCCCGAGGAGGGGATCGTCACCCGCATCCAGGCGAAGCAGCCGGGGACGCGCCTGCTCTTGAGGCCGGTGGACATGCGGTTCAGCTATCACGAGGCATTTCGCGTCTCCCCTCCCGAAGCCTACGAGACGCTCCTCCTGGACGTCATCCGCGGCGACGCCACCCTCTTCATGCGCGCCGACCAGGTGGAAAGCGCCTGGTCGGTGATCTCGCCGGTTCTCGATACCTGGGAAGCAGCGCCACCGGCCGATTTCCCCGACTACGCCGCAGGAAGCTGGGGGCCGGAAACGGCCGACCTCCTCATTGCCCAGGAGGGGCACAGCTGGATTCAGCCCGATATCCGGCCGGAGGAGGGGGAGGGGAAAGTACCGTGATCCGGGTCTGTGTCGACCTGGAGGCGTTGAGCAGTGCTGCTGCCGAGTTGGTCGCGGCAGAGGCGCAACGGGCCGTGCAGACCGGGGGGAGGTTTGCCGTCGCCCTTGCCGGAGGAGGCACGCCGCGACGCACTTACGAAATCCTCAGCCGGGAGCCGTACCGAAAGCTCGTGCCGTGGGAGAAGACGCACGTCTTCTGGGGGGACGAACGCTGCGTGGCGGCCGCCGACACGCGCAGCAACGCGCTGATGGCGCGCCAGGCGCTCCTTGACCATGTGCCGGTACCCACGGTACAGGTACATCCCATGCGCTGCAACCGCTCGCCGGCGGCATCCGCGGAAAGATACGAAACGGAGCTCCGTAGTTTTTTCGCTGGAGGGGCGCCCAGGTTCGACCTGATCCTTTTGGGGCTGGGGGATAACGGGCACACCGCTTCCCTCTTTCCGGGAACGCCCGTACTCGCAGAGCGGCGGCGCTGGGTGGCCGAGGTGCATGTGGCCGAGGAGGGGATGCACCGGCTCACCCTGACGCTCCCCGTCATCAACCAAGCCGCTGCGGTTGTTTTCCTCGTTTCGGGAGGAGGCAAGGCGTCGATACTGCGGGAGGTGCTGGAAGGCTCCCCCGGTCCACACCCTGTTCCGGCCGCGCTGGTCAGACCGGCCGGGCGGCTTATGTGGCTCGTGGATCGGGACGCCGCCCGCCTGCTTCGACACAGGTAGTCTCGGCGGCAGTCGATCAACTGAGCGGCGGGAGGGAAAAATGAGCGAGAGTATGAGAGTCGGCAGCCCGGTCCATGCGTTTCTCCCATTCGAGGTGGATGGGTTCGACGCCCTGGCCGAACTCGCCCTCGACATGCGCTGGTCGTGGAACGACGCGGCAGACGAGGTCTGGCAAGAGCTTGATCCCGTGCTCTGGGAACTTACCCACAACCCGTGGGTGGTCCTCCAGACCGTGTCGCGGGATCGCCTCCAGCGTTTCGCCGCGGATCCCGACTTCCGGGAGAAGGTGGACCGCTTCCTGCGCGCCATGCGCGAGGGGGCGGAGTCGCCCGCCTGGTTCCAACAGGCGCACGGGGAGGGGACACTGACAAGCGTCGCCTACTTCAGCATGGAATTCATGTTGAGCGAGGCGCTCCCCATATATTCGGGGGGGCTCGGCAACGTTGCCGGCGACCAGCTCAAGGCGGCGAGCGACCTGGGGGTGCCGGTGGTCGGGGTGGGGCTCCTCTACCAGCAGGGCTATTTCCGCCAGGTGATCGACCGGGACGGCATGCAGCAGGCGATCTTTCCCTACAACGATCCGGGGCAACTGCCGGTCACCCCGGTGCGCGAGCCGAACGGGGAGTGGCTGCGGCTGGAGCTCAAGCTTCCCGGCTGGTCGCTCTGGCTGCGGGCCTGGCAGGTCCAGATCGGCAGGGTGAGACTGTATCTTTTGGACAGCAATGACGCGGCCAATTTCCCCATCCATCGCGGGATCACCAGCGAGCTCTACGGAGGCGGGCCGGAATTGCGGCTGAAGCAGGAACTGGTGCTGGGGATCGGCGGGTGGCGCCTTCTGAGGGCGCTCGGCATCAGGCCGGAGGTCTGCCACCTGAACGAAGGGCATGCCGCCTTTGCCGTGCTGGAACGAGCCAGGAGCTTCATGGAAGAGACCGGACAGCCCTTCGATGTTGCGCTGGCCGTCACCCGTGCGGGGAACCTCTTCACCACGCACACCCCGGTGGCCGCGGGTTTCGATTGCTTCTCTCCCCCCCTCATCGCCCAATACCTTGCTGAGTATACGCAAACCGGGCTCGGTATCGCACTGCCCGACCTGCTGGCCTTGGGGCGCCTGCACCGGGACGACCAGGCGGAGCCGTTCAACATGGCGTACCTGGCCGTCCGGGGGAGCGGGGCGGTCAACGGGGTGAGCCGCCTGCATGGAGAGGTGAGCCGTCGAATATTCGCCCCGCTCTTTCCCCGCTGGCCGGAGAACGAGGTGCCTGTGGGGCATATCACCAACGGCGTCCATGTGCCGAGCTGGCATTCGGCGGAGGCCGACGACCTGTGGTGCAGCGTTTGCGGCGAGGAGCCATGGCTGGGGACGACCGAGATGCTTGAGGAAAGGGTGCGCAGTCTCCCTGACACCCGGCTCTGGCAGTTCCGGGCCGCTGCCGGCGCATCGCTCGTGGCGTTCGTCCGCGAGCGGTTAGCATTGCAGCTGACCGCCATGGGGGCTTCCCCGGGGGAGATCGAAAGCGCCCGCCATGTCTTCGATGCCAACGTGCTGACGCTTGGCTTCGCGCGCCGCTTTGCCACCTACAAGCGGCCGAACCTCCTCCTGCACGACCCGGAGCGGCTCCTGCGCATTCTCACCGATCCGCACCGTCCCGTGCAGCTCATCGTTGCCGGAAAGGCCCATCCAGCGGATCAGGCGGGGCAGGAGATGATCCGCCAGTGGATGCATTATATCCGCCGCCCGGAGGTGCGCCGGCACGTGGTCTTTCTCAGCGACTACGACATGCTCCTGACCGAGCGGCTGGCCCAGGGGGTGGATGTCTGGCTGAACACGCCCAGGCGTCCCTGGGAGGCGAGTGGCACGAGCGGCATGAAGGTGCTGGCCAACGGCGGCATCAACCTCTCGGAGCTGGACGGCTGGTGGGCGGAAGCCTACGCTCCCGAGGTGGGGTGGGCGCTCGGCGACGGCAGGGAGCACGGCGAAGACCCGGCCTGGGACGCTGCCGAGGCCGAGGCGCTCTATGCGCTTTTGGAAAATGAGGTGGTGCCGGCCTTCTACTGCCGCGACCAGGACGGCATACCGGTCGCGTGGGTTGCGCGGATGCGCGAGAGCATGGCGCGCCTCACCCCGCGCTTTTCCGCCAACCGTACGGTGCGCGAGTATACCGAGACCTATTACCTGCCGGCGGCGGCCACTTACCGGGAGCGTGCCACGGAGAAGGGCGCTGCCGGCGCCCATCTCGCAGGATGGCGGCATGCCGTGCAGAGGAAGTGGGCAAACCTGCGTTTTGGGGAAACAAAGGTTGCGACCGAGGGAGAATGGCACCTGTTTGAGGTGCAGCTCTATCTCGACGGTCTCGACCCGGCTGCTGTGCGCGTCGAGCTTTATGCCGAGGGTGGCGGTGCCCCGGTGAGGCAGGAGATGAAGCTAGGCCGGGAAATGGTGGGGGCGGAAAACGGCTATGCCTACAGCGCACGGGTGCCGTCGGTCCGTCCGGCTTCCGACTATACGGCACGGGTGATGCCGTACCGCCAAGGCGTTGCCGTACCTCTGGAAGCGGGGCAGATCCTGTGGCAACGGTGAATGCGAAGGGGCGGAATGCCGCTTCATGTCATCCCGTCCGGGATCGCGGTTGACTGCACCATTCATTAAGTTTATGATGCAACGGATGAAACGCTCCCCAATTCTCCATACCCTCGACAAATCCCTGGGACATCAATCGTTATGCAAGTGACCACCACCGCCCCGGCTATCCAGCCGGCCGACATGAGCCGTCGCCAACTGGCACGGCTGGTGCTGATCCTCGGGGCACTGACCGCCTTCAGCTCCATGTCTATCGACATGTATCTCCCCGCCTTCCCGCAGATCGCCAGGGACCTCGGCGTGCCGCTCGGCACGGTGCAGCTCTCCGTTTCCGCCTTCCTGTTCGGCTCTGCCGCGGGGCAGCTCTTTTACGGCCCGCTGGCTGACCGGTGGGGGCGGCGCATCCCCCTCCTGGCTGGGCTCACGCTCTATGTGGCATCGACGGTCGGATGCGCCTGCGTCCGCACGGGGGAGGGGCTCCTATTCTGGCGCGTGGTGATGGCTGTGGGGGGCGGGGCCGGCATGGTGATCTCCCGTGCCGTGGTGCGCGACCTCTACGACACCGCCGAGGCGGCGCGGATGTTTTCCCTTCTCATGCTGGTCATGGGGGCAGCGCCGATCCTGGCCCCCGTTGCCGGGGGGCAGCTCCTGCTGATTACCGGCTGGCGGGGGATTTTCGGTTCCCTCGGGGTCTTCGGGTTTCTCTCCCTCTGTGCGGCAGCGGCTTTCCTTCCCGAGTCTTTGCCACCCGAGCGGCGCAGCAGGCGCGGATTTGCCGAGATGACCGCCGTCTACGGCCACCTCCTCAGGAACCGCCGCTACCTCCGTTACGCCATTGCCCTCGGGTGCGTCGCCGGGGTCAACTTCTCCTACATCGCCGGGGCGCCGTTTCTCTTCATAGAGCTGCACGGCATCTCCCCCCAGCACTTCGGCCTCTTCTTCGGCGCCAACGCCTTCGGGCTTATCGGCGCATCCCAGGTGAACCGCCGCCTACTGCGCCGCTTCAGCGCGGAGCGGATACTGAACAGGGCGTTTGCGGTCAATGCCGCGGCGGCGCTTCTTCTCACGGTTGCCGGGATCACGGGGATCGGCGGTTTTCCCCTCCAGGTCATCCTCATCTTTATCTGCATCTGCACGACCGGCCTCCTCTATCCCAACGTGACCGCGCTCGCCATGGCCCCCTTCGAAAAGGCGGCGGGGAGCGCGTCGGCGCTTCTGGGGACGATCCAGTACACGCTCGGCGCAACGGCCGGGGGGCTCGTGGGGGTATTCCACAACGGGACGGCGCTGCCGATTACGGCCGTGATGGCTGTCTGCGGGGTGGCCGGGTGGGGTGCCGCAGTTGGGGCTGCCCGCGCAGACCTTCATTTCATTTCCCGAATTCCCTCGCCCTGATCTCCGTGACCCGGCCGTTTTCGATCCTGACGGTGCATCCGGGGAGATCGGGGCCGTACCGGTAGGTCCATTCGACGACCGGAACGGTTGTCCGGCGCGTTTCGCCGCCGCTCCGCGTCTCGATTACCTTGTCCGGCTGCTCCTCCTTTGAGAGCGGTTCGCCGCACTTGAGAAACGTCTCCAGGGAACTGTCCCCCACCGCCAGGAGTTCCCCGTTGCGGCAGGTATCGTCCGTTGCGTCCGGCAACCTGCCGTAACCGATGTCTGCTATCCAGACCAGTTTCCCGTTCTCGAAACGGTACGACTGCATCAGCTCGTCCGGGCCGAAATCGAAGGCCCACTCGTCAACGGTCGTGGTCGTGCTGCTCCTCATTCCGCTTGCGTCCGCCGTCTCCAGCCGCACTTTACGCTGTTCCTTGAACATCGCCTCGCCGCATTTGCTTGCCACTTCCTCCTCCGTATCGCCGGTGTTGACGTCCCGGCCCTTGCAGGGGAGCCCCATGGCGTTGCCCGCGACGAACATGGTGGCTAAGGTCAGCATCGCCAGGCATGTTCCCAATCTATGCTTGAAGTTTCCGGTCATCTTATGCACCTTGTTCCCAGCTCCGGGTAATTGTCAGCGGTTGGTTCCGAGGCTCCCTGTCTCGGCCAGTATGCGCAGTGCGTTGGTGGTCGAGTCCGGGGTGGAACCGTAGCCCACGAGGGGGCCGAAGCCTCCGTTTATGGGGATGTAGAGCTTTTTGAGAAAAGCCGTGGCGATCCTGCGGTCGATCCGGGCGCCGGCTTTCAATTCCTTCAGCGCCAGGATGGTGTACAGTTGCGCATCAAGCTCCGGCCGTTCCTTGCTCCTGGTGTCCAGGTAGGGGGTGTTTGCCAGGAATTTCAGCGCGCCCTTGCGGGTGGCGTTGTCCATCATGCCGAGGGTGTTCAGGACAAAGGCCGCCATGTAGGTGTTCTTTGGGTCCGCAACCCCGTTTCCCTTCACGTAGCCGAAGCCACCGTTCCTCCGTTCGAACCCCCTGATGTAACGGGCCGTCTTTGTCTTGTCGATCAGATCCAGCCCCCCAATGGTCTTGAGGGTCCTCACCGCATAATAGGTGGAGGCGAGGTTCGACCCGGGGGAGACCCGGCTGAAGCCGAAGCCGCCGTCAGGGTTCCTGAGCGAGGCGACGAACGACCTCGCCATCCCGCTGTCGATGGCGTTGGTCGCCTTCAGGTAGCCGAGCGTCTCCAGGGCAAGGTCTGTGTAGAGCAGCGAGGCGTTTTTGTCCGCCTTGTCCCCGATGAAGCCGCCGTTTTTCTGCTGGGCGCCCTTGATGTACGAGATGGTGGCGCTCTTCCTGGCCGGGGCTATACCGTCACCCAGGGCGAGGAGAGAGTAGACGTAGTCGTTGGCCAGCACGATGGAAACGGGGAAGTCGGGGCGCGTTTCCATTTCGCACATGAAGGCCCTGGTCTTGGCAAAGTCGAACCCTTTCCCGCTGGCCGGACCTTTTGCGAAGACGGCAGCGCTGCACGCGGCAACGATGGAGAGGGTTACGACGGTGATGCGGATCAGTTTGCTCATGATTCATTCTCCCGATGTTTATGGTAAATGGCGCCGGTGAGGGGGGGATCGCTCCCCCCCTCCATTGCTCGCATCCCGTCTTCACGCCATCTTTGTCCGGCCCTCAATCGCAAAATCCTCGACGTAGCACTTCTACGCCTGCGGTTTTGCTCAATCGGCCCAGCCAAATCTGGCATAAATCCGGGCGCGACCTCTCATAATGTTCTTACGGACAAGCTCTTAATCGCCGCCGCTGTGGGGCGGAACTCCCCAGGTATTGGACCTGTTGGTGTGACAGACGTTGCAGACGCCGATGGCGTAGGTCTTGTCCTTGCCTGCCGGGAATTTGCCGAAGCCCTGGATGTTTGCGTTCTGGACGTTGTCCAGTGCCTGGGTGGACGGATTCTCCGCATGCGGTTCCCCGTGACATGTCTGGCAGAGCACGCCGCCGTGATGTGCCTGGCCGTTGATGAACTTGCCGAACAGGGCCGGCCAGGTCTTGGTGGTGGCGTAGGTGGTGGAGTTGTGGCACGCGAATGCCGAATTGATGCCCGCTGCCGGGCTGTAGCAGGAGGGGAGGGTGGACTGCTGCCATGGTTGGGTCAGCTGTCCGGCTGCGACCCTCTGGTTCAGGTTGCCGTGGCAGTCCGTGCACCAGATTGCGGTTTTTCCCTTGTGGGCGCCGCGGTAGCAGTTCACGTTGTTGCCGGGATGGCAATCGTAGCAGTTGTTGGCGATGTTCGGGTCGTACTGGGAGAGCACCACCTGGTCCTGGGAATGGAAGCGGTGCAGCACGTCGGAAAAGGAGTACCTGGAGACCTTCACGTCGGAGTATGTAAAGCCGGCGCCGGAGAGGATCTTGTAGTTCGGCCATACTTTGGAAAGTCCTGGTGCGGCGCTTTCACCCATGGCAGGGTCCCAATGGCACCAGGAGCAGCGGATCGGTCCGCCTACGCCGTCGCCGTCAGGGTCGATGTAGGTGAAGTCGATCTTGCTGCCGTTCTGGCCGTGCAGCTTGCCCAGGTACTTGAAGGAACCGGCCGGGGTTGCCGGGTAGCCGTTGGCCGAGGCGAGCTTCAGGTGGCAGGTGCAGCAGCCGCCGAAAGCCACCGGCACGACGGTGGTGGTGCTGGCAACCACCTTGCCGGTGGAATCCTTGACGGAGATTAGGGCCGTCAGGAACGGATCGCGGTTGGGGCCGCCGAGCGGATCGGTCATGACATCCTTGCTGGTCTTGGTGGTGACCGGATAGGCGGGGATACCGGTGGCGATGAACGCGTTGGCGGTGGCGTCATACTTCATCGTGCCGGTGATGCCGTTGCCGGTCAGCCCCACCACCTTGCCGTTCACCACCGGCTTGTATCCGGGGAACATCTTGGGTGCATAGGTGACCCACTGGCTGAAGTAGGGGTCGGCCTGCAGGATGGGGTCGTTTTCTTCCGCAAAGGAATAGCTTACGGTTACGCCACTTGAAGCGACATTCGGATCCTCGCTGCCGGTCTTGATTACCTGGGCCCGGATGGTGTTGTAGGGGGGGAGGAGCAGAAACCCTGCGAAGGTGGGGCAGGCGCAGTGCATGCCCAGGTCGTTGTTGGCGATGACCTTGTAGGCCGCCATCGATGGCACGGAGAAGATGGCCGTTGCAGCTATCGCTGCCAGCGACCGTAATGCGGTTTTCATCATGGTAAAGCCTCCATCATTTCAAGAATAGGTTGTTGGTTGAAACCATGAACATCTCACTTCACGATCGTACTATGCAGTTTGTCTCGACACCTCCTCTGAACAGTGGGATTTGCAGGCCGGGTACAAAAAAAGCCGGGGCCGAATATCTCTGATATTTCGGCGACCCGGCTGTCTCTGTGAGACCCTGTAGGCTTTCCGTCCCACCCTCACAGGTGGTTTAGTATTTTCGTCTATCAACTGCGGTGGCCGTTCTGTGACCACCGATATTTGCACCGATTCCGGCTGCCTGTTCTGCTCTCTTCAGTATCTCCTGAACACCCCTTTGTTTGTGGCCCATCCGGGAATTTCGGTGGGATGCCGCCTGCCGCGACTTCGTCCGTTCGTTCGGCCGCCGCAGCTGCGGACCTTGCAGCGTTCTCGATGTTAAGTGCCTGAATACGCGTTTGCAGACGAAGGTGCTTTCTGCCAATCTCTGGCGGGCGTCCGCTTGCCGCTCCGGCTCCGTCGCTCACTCCCGAAGCCACGGCAGGTGTTCGCGGAAATGTCGGAAAAAGCACAAAAAAAAGCCGGGGCCGAATATCTCTGATATTTCGGCGACCCGGCTGTCTCTTTGAGACCCTGTAGGCTTTCCGTCCCACCCTCGCAGGTGGTTTAGTATTTTCGTCTATCAACTGGAGCAATTTTGGGGTGATATTATTTTATCCATATATTCAAATCAAGATAAATTTTTCTAAGTAAACAATTTCTGGGCGAAGTACCCGGCATGGGCCAGCAGTATCCGATTAGGTTCTTGCAGGCCGCGCTATTTCCCCCTCTCCCTCGCCCTCTCCCACCAGGGGAGAGGGGATTTTGAGAATCCGATACCCTTGTATGGGTTATGTGGTAGCGTGTTCGTTGATGTGGTGATCCGGCAAGCCTTTATCCTGCCTGTCATCACGGCCATGACCATCGTTACAATGCCCGAATTTCTCTTTGCCGACGAGGTGGTTGCGGGAGAGGGCCGGTCCGCAAAGGATGGGCTACTGAACAAAAAACAAATTTTGTAAAAAAACTGTTGACTCCCCAAGCCTCTTTTGTTATAAAACAGAACTCGTTGAGCGGGAATAACTCAGTGGTAGAGTGCAACCTTGCCAAGGTTGAAGTCGCGGGTTCGAACCCCGTTTCCCGCTCCAAAGAATTGAACCCTGGTGGCTTTTAAAGCTGCCGGGGTTTTGCTTTTTTCCTCTCTCTACCTTCATCCGTATCGATCTCTGCTTGTCTTGACAGCTTGGATGCTTGCCCGGAAATCGTAATCCACGTCGAGCTCCTCACGCATACATAAAAGATTTTGTAAAAAACGTGGGTGAATATTTTCGCCACGGCAGGTATCATGAGCCGTCAGCCGTATTATCGAAATTATTTCGCTTTTCAAGGATCGATATGAAAAACCTGGTGATTCTTTTCCTCGTAGTTCTCTTTGTCTTGCTGATGTGTTGCGCTGTCTATGCCCAAAAGGGGCAGGGCGATATCCCGAGAAAGGTGCCGAAAGAGCACTGGTCCTGCAAGGATATTGCCGAGCTTGGCGCGAAGTACGGCGCCTTGAAAAAACTTCCCGACGGCGCGTTCCTGGAGAAAAAGGAACTGGTCGCACCACTGATGGCAGTGATTGAGAAGGTGCTTGAGAAGTGTGAGCTGGGGGGGCGCGAGGCGGTTCCCGCCGAGGACCTGGAGCGGATCGCCGCGTTGCACGAGGCATTGAAGGATGAACTGGCGCAGTACGAGGGATACCAGACGCGGCGGGAGGCTATCGAGACGATGCTCGCCAAGCCGGAAATGCCGGAGTTCGAGTACAAGGTGGGGGTCAACGGCTTCCTGCGCGGCGAGGGGGCCGGTAATTTCCGGCTCCCCGACTTCAGTTTCAATCCTGGTCACAGCGAGGGGCGTTTTCTCTACCGGGTAAAACCTTACGCTTACTGGCATCCGACCGACTGGCTCGATATCCATGCAGAAGGGCAGGGGTATGGGTTCAGCGGCGGCAGCCAGTATGCCGGCAAGGTTTCCCTCTACCAGGGGTTCGTCGAGGCGCATCTTCCAGGCAGCGACATCCTGGCCCTGAAAGCGGGGCGCCAGGAGTTCAGCTACGGCAGTACCTTCATTCTCGGTCCCGACTCGTTCTACGACGGCCTCTCCTTCGATGCGGTCAGGCTGCGGGTTCGGCCGGTCGGGCCGCTCACCGTCGACCTTCTTGCGGGGGCTTACGCCACCCCGTTCTCCGGCGGGGTCGATGGGAACCTGGCTGGCGGCTACGCGACGTACGTCTTCTCCGAGGGGAACGCCGTCGAGGCTTATGCCCTCCGCGATTCCGGCTCTACTGACCACCATGTCGGGGAATACTTCGCCGTCTGGGGGCTCAGGGGTACGGCCGAACTCGGGCCGGTCTACCTGGAGTTCGAGCCGGTCTACGAGTCCGGGCGGGCATTCAACTCCGTGCTGGGTGGCAATGACCGGATCGACGCCTTCGGCGGCCATCTGGACGCCACCGTTGAGGCGGTTCTGGCGGGGCGTAACAACAAGTTCTTCGCCAGTTATGCCTACGGCTCGGGGAGCGGGGATGCGGCCAAAGGTGTTACTGCCGCCAAGGAGTTCAAAAACCCCAACAACGACAATTCGTTGCTTGGGGACATGAGCGTGATAGGTAATATGTCCGGCGTCACCGTCAACGGCCATCATGCCAGCGGCCTGCAGATCTATACCCTCGGCTGGGGTGTGGATATGACGAAGGAGCTGAATTTCTCCGCCACAGGCCGCTATTTCCTGGCCAACAATGTCGAGGACGGCCTGAGCCGCCGCCTCGGCCTGGAGACCGACTTCACCCTGACTTACAACCTGGCGGAGTGGCTCTCCTTTCTCGTCGGTTATGACCGGTTCTCTACCGGCGGCTTTTTCCGGGATGCCTCCGGGAGCGGCGCGGATATCGATTACGGTTATTTCCTGCTGCAGTTCGATCTTTCCAAAAGCAAGCCGCGGATGAAGCAGGTCAAAGGATAGCTCCAATCGGCCGGTTCGCCTTCAGTTTGTCTTCAGGAGCCTGCTCACAAGTTATGAGCGGGGCGTTGGCAGGAAAGTCAGCCTGCTGGAAGATGGTGAGACGTTCGGTGCGGAGCGGGCCGGCTGAGGAAACCGGAACGGTACCCGTTCGAAACGCAGAGGATGTCAGTACGGCCCCTTTCCGGACGGCTATTGATGCCGGAGTCAATTAAACTAATCAAGGTTTCATCATTATTGCCGAAAAGCCTTTTATTGATCCCTGCAAGTTCTTTTTCCATACGATGGACTCGCTCCGAGTACGTGAAACGTGGGTTCCCGATATTTTCGGCAAGCGGAATCACATAACCGCTCATACTGCCTAACTTACAAGATCTTTGCCAATGCCTGCGGCAAGGGCACCTGCCTCCTTTTCAGTTACAGCATCTATAGCGGCTAACAGGCCATCGATTCCAAAATAATTACTTAGGTGTATTCCCGTGAAAATTCGTACAAAACTCGTCAGCAGTTTTTGCGCCTGCATCATTGTCATGCTGGCAATTCTTGGCAGTATTATATATTTAACCTTTGAGGAAGGGATTTATAACGACCGGCAGGAAATATTCAGTTTGAAGGCGGCAAACACCGCCAAAGCGTTTAACGCTGCAATAGAGAAGGAAATTGATATCTTTGGGCAAAGCCATAAAGAGGCTTTTGCAGGCAAGTCAAAGCCCAGCTTGCAGAGCGGATTTCACCGTTGTGAGGGTGCTAACGGAATTCGTCTTTTTTCCGAAGTCAGCGTTATCAGTCCTGATGGGAATATCCGCACAATATGTTCTCAACTCCCGGATGGGAAAAGCACAGCAATCGCTCTGCAGGTGGCGGCCCGCAACATAGCTCCCAACACGCCGCAATTCGTCATGTTACCTGATGGGTTATATCTACTTTATCCTGATAGCAACGACCGGTCTTCAGCGCTGTTGATTGCAGCAAAGATTGAGAAGGATGAGTTGCGTAAACTGCTGGGTTCTCTCAACGAAGTTAAGGATTCACTTCTCGTCGTCAGTTCCGGTTCGCAAACATTCCTGAATTTGGCCACCAGTAAATCGTCTCAGGATCTTGTGGATATTTATCCAAAGGAGATGCAGCAACAGAGGATCGGTCGCAAAAAGGAACAAATAAAATTGCCGGCCCTGATTGTTTGCGACAATAACGTGTTGGGTCTTAAACTGACCCACGTCGTTTCACGCGAATTCCTTTTGCACGATTTGGTAAAACTTAAAAATCGTATTGTATCCGCCATCATCCTGATTGGGTGGATGTCGATCTGGGTCGTGCTCATTATCGCCCATCGTCTTTCCCGCCCTATCATCAAATTGTCAAAAGCGACTAATGATATAGTTACTTTTGGTAACGACGAGAAACTTGACTTTATCGCGACAGGGGATGAAGTCGGCATGCTGGCACAGAATTTTGAAACCATGCGCCTGAAGATCCTGGAACTGATAGCAAAGGACCCCCTGACGGATACTTACAATCGACGCTATCTCATGCATATTCTTGAGCAGGAAACGGCGAGGGCTCTCCGTGAGCATGAGGCGCTATCGTGCATCATGTTCGACATGGATCATTTCAAGGCCATTAACGACACCTACGGCCATCCGGCAGGTGATGAAGTACTGGCTGAACTGGGGAGAAGGCTGAAGTTGCATACACGTATCTATGATACGGTGGCGCGCTTTGGTGGTGAGGAGTTTGTCGTGCTCTCGCCGGGGATTGGCCAGGATGATGCCAGATCTATTGCGGAAAGGATTAGGGTTTCATTGGAAAATGACCCAATGGAATGGCAAGGGTTAAAAATCCATAACACCATCAGCGCCGGGATTGCAAGCATCGACGAGGCAATAGTCAATAGCACGGAAAAACTGATTGTCTGCGCCGATAGGGCGCTTTATATGGCTAAAAGATCGGGGCGGAACCAAACCGTCATTTATGAGGCAGATCATGACAGTCCGGGCGACTCAGCGTAAGCGATCCTCATTGCATTTGGTGTCTATGCCCGCCAACCAGTAGAGTGGGCAGATATGGAAAATACCACTCGACATAATTATCAATCCGAAAATCCCGATTAACAACTTGCCAATTCCGTCGGAAATAATCGGATTGCCACAAAAACCGATGTAAATAAGCAAAGAGCCTACCGTTATTCGAACATACCCGTCAATTGTGCCGACATTTTTCTTCAAGATGCCCCCACCTATTTTCTCTGAAGTTGTTCAACTAAATTCACTTATCGGATGGTTCAAGGGATTTATTTAGTCCTATTTTCCGGTCATCTGCTCCTTTACCTGTGCAGGATGAGGGTAAAAGAGCGGCGCCCCTTCATCAATGTCCCAAGCCGCATGCCAGTGCCGATAGAGGCCGAATAGATCTCGCACTTCAGTGCTGCCAGAGGTGGCGAAGACGGGGAACTCGTTGTTCTCTTCGGGTTGATTTGTCGGCTTGCTAAAGGTGGAATAAATGTTAATGTTTGCTAAAGATTTTGTTTGAACACACATTGTGGCCGTCGGCAACCGCCGCTTTTGGGCCAAGTAACAGCCACAAGGAGATACCATGCAGGAACTGCTTGAAATGGAGCGGTTCGTTTCCAATTCCATGGCAAGAATCATCACTGTCTCGGCCGATCTGGTTGCCCGGGAAATTGCGGTCTTGATGGGGCAGATGCTTGCTACGTGCGGTTTCGACCGTTGCGGCCTGATGATGCTGACCCAGGACAAGACCGAGGCGCGGGCCTCACATGCCTGTCACGGAGAAGGCATCGCAGCCGTGCCGGACACATACACACTCAGGGATCTGTTTCCCTGGACAGGTGAAAACCTGTTGTACGGAAACATCGTCACCTTTTCCAGTCTCGCCGAGTTGCCGCCGCAGGCGGAAACCGACCGCCGAAACTATGCGGCGTTGGGGGTACAATCGTACCTTGCCATCCCGATATACGCCGGCGGATCGGTGGAATTCTTCATTGATGCCCATCAAGTCCATGCCAGACGCATCTGGAGCAAGGAAAGCATTTCACTGTTGCGCCTGTTCGGTGAAGTCTGTGCGAATGCTATGGTAGGGGGGCAAACCCGGAACGAGGAGGTTCGGTTGCAGTTCGTGAGGTTTGTGTCCGATCTTTCGGTCAATCACAACGAGCAAATAATCGGCCAGAGTGCTGCCCTTGACAAGGTCTTGCGGCTTGTTGAGCAGGTCGCGGCAACCGATTCGACGGTACTCATCTGTGGCGAGACAGGCACCGGCAAGGAACTCGTGGCACGAGCTATCCAGGAACTCAGCCTGCGCCGGAACAAACCCATGGTAAAGGTGAACTGCGCGTCGCTGCCGGCTGCCCTGGTGGAGAGCGAACTGTTCGGCCGCGAGAAGGGGGCATACACCGGTGCGCTCACACGGCAGGCTGGACGCTTCGAGGTGGCCGACGGGGCGACTATCTTCCTCGACGAGATTTCGGAAATGTCCCCGGAACTCCAGGCGAAGCTCCTGCGGGTCCTGCAGGAGGGGCAATTCGAGCGGCTGGGGAGCACGAAAACCATCCATGTGGATGTGCGGGTGATTGCTGCCACCAACCGCAATCTTGCCGACGAGGTAAAAAAAGGGACATTCCGGGAGGACCTTTACTATCGCCTGAACGTCTTTCAGATCGTCGTTCCGCCGCTGCGTGAACGGGCAGAGGACATTCCCCTCCTGGCCTGGGCCTTTGTCAATGAATTCAACGAAAAGATGGGGAAGAAGATCAACAGGATCGCCAAATCGGACATGATTGCGCTGCAGAACTATCACTGGCCGGGAAACGTCCGCGAACTGCGCAATGTCATCGAATACGGCGTCATTGTCTCCACCGGCAACGGGCTGCACGTGCGGCTGCCCGAAGGGAGCGGGGAAAAGCCAGCCCGGCCCCTGCTGATGGACGAGGTCGAGCGGCAGCATATTACGAGGGTACTCCAGCGCACCGGCTGGCGTATCAAGGGGGAGAACGGTGCTGCCAGGATTCTGGGGATGAACCCGTCCACCCTCTATTCGCGGATGCAGAAATTAGGTATAGCGGTTCGAAATGGTCAAGACGAGATATCGCCTTAAAGACGAAATTCCGCCCTTTCCGATACATCAGCCCACCCGGTAATCCCGCCCTAATCTGGGGAACCCATCAAATTCACACAATTTTTTTCACGAGAGGTTGAACGACCTGACATTGGCATGAATCTGGGATTGGTTATGTCCATGATGCTGGCAATGGTGAAAATAGGGCCTTCTCCTGGCAAACGCCAGGAAATCCTCGATATTCTGCTTTCTGTCAAGGGACCAACCCTGGCAGCCCCGGGCTGCCGTGCCTGTTCGATTTACGAGGAGCATGGTGAAGAGCAGATCATTGCCTACGTAGAACTATGGCAGTCCCCGGCGGAAATGTATCGTCACATCCGCTCCGCACTCTATTCCAGGATACTCGAGGCAATGGAGCTATCCACCAGGACTCCCGAAATCAATTTCCACATGATCTTGAGGACTGAGGGAATGGAGTTGATCGAAAACTTGCGAAGTATGCCTGCCACTCCTTTGGGGCAGGCGTATCCCCCTAGGTCGTAACGCATCGGCACCATATTTTCCGGAAAGGGAGGCGCATCATGAAAACAATCAGGACAGCAGGCATGTTCGTAATGGTCGTGGCGGCTGCACTGCAATTCGGCGGCTGCGCAGTGGGAAGCTATCAGGCACGCAGTGTGGATCTCAATGCTTCATCACCCCTGGTCAACCCGGATATCCTCGTCAAAGGGACCGGTGACCAGGCCCTCTACCGTTATGTGAAGCCGGGGGTGAACGCCAAGAAGTACGACAAGGTAATGATCGATCCGGTCCTTGTCAGAAAGGATGGGGAACTGGACAATGATGAGCTGGAAAACTTTCAGAAACTTGCCAACAACGCCTACGTCTACCTGACGCGGGAACTGGAGAAGGATTATAGGGTCGTCCAGGTACCCGGACCTGGCACATTCAGGGTCCAGATGGCCATCATCGACGCCGACAGCTCGAAGCCGGTACGCAACACCCTGTCAACCTTAATGCCGATCGGCATCGGGCTCTCCCTGGTACAATATACCGCCACCGGCAAGCAGTCAGGGGTGGGGGAAATAACAGTGGAAATGAAGATCACCGATGCCGACACCGGGGAGCTGCTCGGCGCAGCGCTCGACCGGCGCGTCGGCGGCAAGGAAATCTCCAAGCTCTGGAGCAAATGGTACAACGCCGATGATGCCTTGCAGTACTGGGCGAAGAGGCTGCGCTTTGTGCTGTGCGATATGCGCGGAGGGGGAAACTGCGTGAAGCCCTAGCAGTCGCGGGGATCGGGAATCGATGTCAGGGTGCGAGACAAGGAGAATCTGGAGAAGATAAAGAAGGGCGAGGTGAAGGTGGGGGACCAGATCGAGATAACCTATACCCAGGCGCTGGCCATTTCGGTCGATAAGGTAGCGCCGGGAAAATAAGGGTACCGCTCAGGAGCATGTATGAAATCAACGTCGTTCCGGATGGGTGCGTTGAACCTGTTCGTCATCCTCCTGCTGACTCTGCCTCTGCAGTCCGTGGCCCAAGGCGGTGGCGATGACCCGCAGCAGAAAAAGCTGTCGAAGGAGGAATTGGCGCAGTTGGTGGCGCCGATCGCCCTGTACCCCGACGATCTGGTCGTGCAGATACTGATGGCCTCGACCTATCCCCTGGAAATCGTCCAGGCCGACCGGTGGGTGCGGCAGCACAAGGAGCTCAAGGGGGACGCCATGGCCAAGGCCCTGGAGAAGGAGAGCTGGGACCCGAGCGTCAAGTCGCTGGTGAACTTCCCTTCTGTGCTCGCGGCCATGAGCGAGAAGCTCGACGTCACGTCGAAGCTCGGCGATGCCTTCCTGGCCCAGCAGAAGGACGTGATGGCGACCATCCAGGAGTTGCGGCGGAAGGCCTATGACGCGGGGAACCTGAAGTCGGCCAAGGAGCAGAAGGTGGTGGTCGAGAAGGAGACGATCGTCATTCAGCCCGCCAGTCCGGAGGTCGTCTACGTTCCCAGCTACAGCCCGACGGTGGTTTACGGCGCATGGGCCTATCCCGCCTATCCCCCCTACTACTATTATCCGCCGCCGCCCCCTGCCTACCCGCCTTACTATTTCGCCGCCGGCGTCGCCGTCGGCGTCGCCTGGGGCTATGCCTGGGGCAACTGCAACTGGCACGGCGGCAGCGTGAATTATAACGTTAACCAAAACATCAACATAAACAACAATATAAACCGCAATAATTACGTGAAACCGAGTGATGGACGGCCTGGACAGGGCGGCCAGGGGACCTGGCAGCACGACCCGAGCCACCGCCAGGGGGTTGCCTACAAGGACAAGGCGACGGCCCAGAAATACGGCCAGTCGCCGGCGCGTTCGGCCGAGGGGCGGCGCGAAGCCCGCGGCTTCGGCGACGGCCGCGGCGGCCCGAGCGGGCAGGACCGGGGAGGAACCGGTGCCAAGGGTGGCGCCGACCGTGGCGCCGCTGCCAGGGGAGCTCGGGACAGTGCCTTCGGCGGCGGGTTCGGCAGTGGCGGCGCGGAACGCATGGCGAGCGAGCGGGGGAGCGCCAGCCGTGCCAGTGCCGGCGGCATGAGCTCTCGCAGCGGCGGATTCGGTGGCGGCGCCAGGTCCGGTGAAGGTTTCGGTGGTGGTGGCGGCCGGCGCAGATGATCAT
Source organism: Geobacter sp. (assembly GCA_027356255.1). Lineage (GTDB taxonomy): Bacteria > Desulfobacterota > Desulfuromonadia > Geobacterales > Geobacteraceae > Geotalea. Next base: position 21,299 of record DAIEGL010000033.1, read on the forward strand.
CGGGGAAGACGACATCCGGCAGTAGCCACAGACGGGGGAACACCATGACGGTCATGAAATACCGCAAAGGCAACCTTTCTCGCTGCCTGCTCATCCTGCCGGCCGTGCTGCTGATCCTGACCCTGGGAGTGCCTGCCCTGGCAGCGTCTGCGGGGAGCAGGCAGAAATCCTTCGCTTCGCCGGAAGAGGCGGTGCACGGCCTCATTGCCGCCTTGAAGGCGAACGACGACAAGAAGCTGTCAACAATCCTCGGCCCCGGTTCCCAGTCCCTCATCTCGTCGGGCGACAGGGTGGCGGACCGGGCCGGCAGGGCCGAGGTTGTGAGGCTCTATGGGGAAAAGAACCGGATCGAACAGGTGAATCCCGACAAAGTGCTGCTCGCCATCGGCAATCAGGATTACCCGGTGCCGATCCCGGTCGTCAAACGGGGGAATGCCTGGGTCTTCGATACCAAGGCGGGGATGGAAGAGATCCTCAACCGGCGGATCGGCCGGAACGAACTGAAGGCAATCGACGTCGCCCGTGCGTATGTGGATGCCCAGCGCGAGTATGCGTTCAACGAGCGGGGGGGCGTCGAGGCGCTGGAATTCGCCCAGAAATTCCTCAGCACACCGGGCAAGCAGGACGGTCTCTACTGGCCGGCGCCGGAAGGCGAAGAGGAAAGCCCCCTCGGTCCGTTCGTCGCCCAGGCAGCCCGGGAGGGATATACAAAGGGAAAGGACAATAAACCCGTCCCATTCCATGGCTATTACTTCAGGATACTTAAGGCGCAGGGGAAGCACGCGGAGGGGGGCGATTTCAACTATGTGGTGAACGGCCACATGATCCTCGGCTTTGCCCTCGTAGCCTACCCGGCGCAGTATGCGGCGTCCGGCATCATGACCTTCATCGTGAACCAGGATGGTGTCGTCTACCAGAAGAACCTGGGCAAGAACAGCGGCAGGGTCGCGGCAGATATGAAACTCTTCGACCCTGACAAGAGCTGGCGGAAAGTCGAATGAATCTCCGGCGGTGACCGGCGAGCTTCAGAAGACGACTGCGGCCAGCTCTACCCGGCCACGCTCCTAGCGGGAGTAGAGGATCGCCTTCGCCGAGACGACATGTCGTCCTTCGGATGATATGTCGTCTTAGTTTGTACATTACCCCCTTCCATCCTCCTGTCGTATCGAGAATATCCCTTTAATATCAACCGGTTCAAACTCCCGTGCGATGGCCGGGTAATGGCATGCTTCTGGAAAGGTACGTGACCATGAAGCTGCGTCGTCAACACCGTTCATCGATCTTTGCCGGATCACGGGGGGTAACATGAAAAGGGTCAGGAACTTTCGGGTTACGTTCTGGTCGGTCAAAGGCCGGGTACGGGTTTTTACAGTCATTGCCCTCTGTCTTGCCGCATTGCTGACCGGCGGCTGCCACAAGAAGAAACAGGCGGCCGCACTACCGCCGCCGGCGGTGATAGCGACCGAAGTCGTCGCGAAGGACACACCGGTTACCTTCGAATATGTCGCCCAGACCAAGAGTTCGCGCGAGGTCAACATCCAGGCCCGGGTGCGCGGCTTTCTCGATAAAAGAGTCTATACCGAGGGCGCCATCGTAAAAGAGGGGGACATACTCTTCCTCATGGACAAGAAACCGTTTCAGGCGCAGGTAGATGGCGCGGAAGCGGCGCTGGCCCGCCAGAAAGCGGCCATGGAAACGGCCCGCCTGAACCTGGAGCGCACCAAGCCGCTCACCGCAAAAAATGCACTGTCCCAGAAGGACCTGGACGACGCGACCGGCGCATTTGAGTCGGCAGCGGCAGCCGTGGAGCAGGCCAAGGCCGATTTGGAGACCCAGAAGCTCAATCTTTCCTACTGCACCATCACCTCCCCCGTTACCGGCATCACCGGTGCCGCCATACAGCAGGACGGCGCCTACATTAACTCGATGAACAGTCAGCTCACCACTGTGGCGGTGCTCTCTCCCATCTGGGTAAATTTCAGCATATCCGAGAACGAGTTGAAGAGATACCGCGATCAGGTCGCCATTGGTGAGATCCGCCCCCCAAAAGACGAAAACTACCGTATCGAGATTGTTCTGGTTGACGGGTCCATCTTTCCGTATGCCGGCCGGATTACCTTTGCCGCGCCCTCGTTCGACGAGAAGACCGGAACATTCCTGATCCGCGCCAGCGTCTCCAACCCGAAGGGTATCCTCCGTCCGAACCAGTATGTGCGCGCCCGCATGAATGGGGCTATCAGGCCGAACTCGATCCTCGTCCCACAGCGGGCGGTGCAGCAGGGTGCCAAGGGGCACTTTGTCTGGGTCGTGAACAAGGAGAGCCAGGCGGAATCCCGGCCGGTGGTGGTCGGCGACCTGATGGGGGACAACTGGTTCATCACCGAGGGGCTGCGATCCGGTGACAGGGTGGTCGTTGACGGCGGCCTTACCCTGCGGCCCGGCGTGGTCGTGACGGTGAAGCCCCTGGACGCTTCGCCCGGGTGGGGCCCGGCCAAGGCCACGGAGCCGAAACCAACTCCAGCCAAGAAGGCCGACTGACAGAGGAGGGGCTCCATGTTTTCAAAATTTTTCATCGAACGGCCGATCTTTGCTACCGTCGTCTCGCTCATCATCGTGATCGCCGGCCTCGTGTCTATGAAGAGCCTTCCGGTCGCCCAATACCCGACGATTACGCCGGTACAGATCCAGGTGACGACCACCTATCCCGGCGCCGACTCGAAAACGGTCGGCGACTCGGTTGCTGCGCCCATCGAGGCGCAGATAAACGGCGCCGACAACCTGCTCTACATGACGTCGACCAGTTCCAACACCGGCCAGATGACCATAACGGTCTTCTTTTCGCTCAATACCAACCCAGACATCGCCCAGGTGGACGTGCAGAACAGGGTGAACCTCGCCATGCCGCAGCTTCCCGACGTGGTGAAGCAGTACGGCGTCTCCGTGCAGAAAAAGTCGTCCAGCCCGCTGATGATCATCACGCTATTCAACAAGGATGGCCGCTACAAGCCTGAGTACGTGACCAATTACACCAATGTGTACGTCCTCGACGCCATCAAGCGGGTGAACGGGGCCGGCCAGGCACAGATATTCGGCGTGCCTGACCAGGCGATGCGGATCTGGATGAACCCGGACCGGATGGCCTCCCTCGGCATCACGACGAGCGATATCCAGACTGCGGTAGCGAATCAGAACGCCCTGTTCGGGGCCGGTCAGGTGGGCTCTCAACCCAATGACGGCAAGGTGCAGATGACGTTTCCCGTCGTGACCCAGTCCCCTTTCACCAAGCCCTCAGAGTACGAGAACATCATCCTCCGCGCCAGTCAGGACAGCAGCGCCATCGTCCGCGTCAGAGACGTGGCCCGTGCCGAAACCGGCCGCCGGGCATATATCGACGATAACCGGCTGAACGGAGTGCCCGCTACCCCGATTATCGTCTACCAGCAGGCCGGCGCCAACGGTCTCGAAGTGTCGAAAGGGGTAAGGAAGGTCATGGCGGATATAAAAAAGACCCTCCCCGACGGCATCGAATATACCATTTCCCTGGATACGACCGATTTCGTGCGGCTCTCCATAAAAGAGGTAATCAACACACTGTTTGAAGCAATCGTGCTGGTGATACTCGTCGTCTACCTCTTCCTGCAGAGCTTCCGGTCCACGATCATCTGCACGGCCGCGGTTTTCGTCTCTCTCATCGGCACCTTCGCCGGCATGCTCGCCATGGGGTTCTCCATCAACCTGCTGACGCTGTTCGGCATCGTGCTGGCCATAGGCATGGTGGTCGATGATGCGATTGTCGTCGTGGAGAACGTGGAAGCCAAGATGACGAAGGAACATCTCTCTCCCAAAGAGGCCACCATCAAGGCCATGGAGCAGATCAGCACCTCCCTGGTCGCGGTGGTGCTGGTCATGGCATCGGTCTTCATCCCGGCGGCCTTCCTTCCCGGCACCACCGGTCAGCTCTATAAGCAGTTCGCCATCACCATCGTCGTTTCCGTGGCCCTTTCCGGGTTCGTGGCGCTGACCCTCACCCCGGCCATGTGCGGCTTCCTGCTGAAACAAAGTACCCCCCCACAGAAAGGCCCCTTCGCCTGGTTCAACCGGATGTTCGACAGCTTTACCCTCAAATTCGGCGACGCCGTGGTCCTCATGATCAAGCGGATGTCGGTGGCGTTCGTGCTCCTCGCCGTCATGATCTGGGCGCTCGTGCACCTGTTCCGGACGATCCCGACCAGCTTCGTGCCGAACGAGGACCAGGGGTACCTTTTCACGCAGATCCTGATGCCCGACGCGGCCAGCCTGAACCGGACGGTGCAGACGGCCGGCAAGGTGGACGTCCTGTTCGCCAAAAACCCGGCTGTGGCGAACCGAACGCAAATCAACGGGTACAGCCTGATCGACAGCCAGTACAAGCCGAATGTGACGACCTTCTTCGTGACGCTGAAGGATTTCGAGGAGCGGTATTCCTCCAAGGATCGCGCCCGCAGGGAAAACGCCGGCGCCGTACTGAAGGCGATAGCCGGTGAAGCGCGGGAGATCAAGGAGGGGGTGACCATTCCGATTGCGCCGCCGGCAATCCCGGGGATCGGCACTACCGGTGGCTTCGAGTTCTGGATCCAGGACAAGGGTGCCGGAGACCCGGCTCGCCTTTCCGAACTCACCCAGCAGTTTCTCGCCAAGGCCCGCCAGCGCCCAGAGCTTACCGGGCTGAACACCACCTTCCGCGCTGCTTCGCAGCAGTTGAAAGCTGAAGTCGACCGCTCCAAGGCGGTGCTCCTCGGCGTTCCGGTGGCGGACGTCTACAGCGCACTCCAGGCCCAGTTCGGATCGATCCAGGTCAGCCAGTACAACCAGTACAGCCGCGTCTGGAATGTCATTCTCCAGTCAGATGCCCCGTACCGCCGGACCCCCGCTGACATAACCAGGCTCTACACGAGGTCAACCAATGGCCAGATGGTGCCGCTGTCCGCTGTGGTGACGACCCACTACGTCAGCAACCCCGACCTGATACCGCACTTCAACGGCTTCCCTGCCGCCCAGGTGACCGGCAATGCCGCAGCGGGGTTCAGTTCGGGAGAGGCAATCACGGCAATGGAGGCGGTGGCGCGCGAAGTCCTTCCCTCAGGCTATGGCTTCGATTGGTCGGGCATGGCCTATGAGGAAAAGAAATCGGGGGGGACCTCTGCCGCCGCCTTCGCGTTCGGCCTCATCATCGTCTTCCTCCTCCTGTCCGCCCAGTTCGAGTCGTGGACCCTCCCCGGTTCCGTCATGACGGCGGTACCGTTCGGTATCCTCGGCGCCCTGACGTTCAACTGGATGCGCGGCCTCAGCAATGATGTCTACTTCCAGATCGGCCTCCTGGTGTTGATCGGCCTGGGGGCTAAAAACGCGGTCCTGCGGGTCACCTTTGCCGTGGAACTCCGCGAGCAGGGGCTGTCGATCATGGATGCCACGGTCAAGTCGGGCGAGGAGCGGTTCCGGCCGATCATCATGACCTCGCTGGCATTCATCTTCGGCGTGCTGCCTCTCGCCGTCGCCACCGGCGCCGGCGCCAACGCCCGCCACTCCATCGGCACCGGCATCATGGGGGGGATGATCGGCGAGGCCACCCTGGCCATGCTCTACGTGCCGCTCTTCTTCTATATTTTCGACCGGCTCGCCGAGCGGAAGAAGAAAAAGAAGGGCGCTTCCGAAGCCCGCCCGGCCGATACGCCTCCCGACGAGAGTCCCCCGGAGAGCCTCGGACCTGCCCCGGAAGGGGGTGACTGACATGCGCCTACTCTTTTCACTGGTAATTGCCGCCTCCCTCACCGGCTGCATGATGGGCCCGGACTACCGCAGGCCGGTCGTGGACATGCCGCAGTCCTTCCAATATGAAGACAAGGATGCCCGGGATACCGTGAATACCCCCTGGTGGCAGCAGTTCCGGGACCCGGTGCTCGACGGGCTCATCGCCGAGGCGCTCGCCAACAACAAGAGCGTGAAGATCGCCGCGGCCAACATCGAGCAGGCTGCCGGCGTGCTCACCCAGACCCGCGCCCCGCTCTTTCCCCAGGCCAGCTATGCCGGGAGTGCCTCCCGCCAGCGTGCCAGCGAAACCAATGCCACACCTTTCCCTGCCGGAGTCTCTAACCCCTTCAATTTGCTGCAGTTGTTTGGCGGCGTCACCTGGGAAATCGACCTGTGGGGCCGCGTCAGACGGCTCTCGGAATCGGCCCGTGCGAGCATGTTCGCCTCCGTGGAGGCGCGGCGCGGTGTGATACTCTCCCTGGTCGCCTCGGTGGCGGGCGATTACATGCAATTGCGCGGCTTCGACGAGCAGCTGGTAATCGCCAAACGAAATCTTGCCGCCTACGCCGAATCGGTCAAGCTCTTCGAGCTGCAGTTCCAGTATGGCCAGATATCCCAGTTGAACGTCGAGCAGGCCCGCACCCAGTACGAGACCGCGGCGTCGACCATTCCGCAGCTCGAATCGCAGATCGTGCAACTGGAGAATGCCCTGTCGATTCTCCTTGGCCGCAACCCCGGGCCGATCACGCGGGGGAAGACGGTCTACGAACTGGTGTTTCCCGCCATTCCGGCCGGCCTCCCGTCACAGCTCCTGGAACGCCGGCCGGATATCGCCCAGGCCGAACAGAACCTGATCGCCGCCAATGCCCTGATCGGAGCGGCCAAGGCCCTCTATTTCCCGACCATCACCCTGACCGGCAGCTACGGCTATGAGAGCGAAGACCTCTCCAAGCTCTTCCGGGGGCCGTCCCGGACCTGGAGCTTTGCCGGGTCGTTCACCGGGCCGATCTTCACCGCCGGAGCGATCTCCGGCCAGGTGCATCAGTCTGAGGCGGGGCAAGATGCCGCGCTCATCAGCTACGAGGCGGCGATTCAGAGCGCGTTTGCCGATGTGGAAAACGCGCTGATCATCCGCGAGAAGCTTGCAGGGCAGATCCAGGCCCAGGAGCGGCTCGTGAAGGCGAGCCGGGAATACGAACGGCTGGCCAAGCTTCAGTACGATGGCGGCTACGCGCCCTATCTCACCGTCCTCGTCGCGCAGCAGCAACTCTTTCCCGCCGAGCTCACCCTTGCCCAGCTGCGCGCATCGGTCTTCACCTCCTACGCCAACCTCTACAAGGCGATGGGAGGGGGATGGGTGGCGGAGGCGGACAGGATGACCGGAGGTCAGACCGCCGTCGTCCCTGCGCCGGTGGGCGCGAACGAGGCGAACGAACCCGGTCCGCCGGCGGGTAAGTGAGGTTTCGGAAAGATTGATGAGGATGCGTCATGTCCCTTAATGTTTAACACCTTATGAGCCGATACATAGAAGGAAAGGCCAGAGGTTACCCATCTCTGGGAGCAGATGACGGTCCGGTTTCCCTTTGCGTTCTTTGCGCGAAACAGTTTTACAGGATTAAATCAGCAAGGCGGGACAGGGGGAAAATATGCTGCGGTTCCTGCAATCCATATTCGGCGGAGTAGAGCAGGGGCGCTACCCAGAGTCGCTCGTCAAGGCAGCGATCGAGCGGGCGGTTGACGGCACCGACCCGTGGCTGCGCGCCCTGTCCGGCTACAAGAAGAAGCTGCGGCCGGCGGTTGTGCGGGCCATAGATCACGTGGTGGCGCTGGTTGACAAGCTGCCGCCCCCCCTGACCGTAGACCTTGAAAACTATGGCACAGATCCCCGGCTCAAGGCCTTTTTCATGTCCACTGCCGAGATGCGGCAGATCCTGTGCGGCGACCGGAGTCTGGCCGATTTTCTGAAGGAGCCGAGCTCCGCCGCTTCGCAGGTCATCGCCCTGCTGATGCTGGAAAAGCAGGAGAAGGTGGGATTCGGCGTCGCACTTTCCGGTGACGTCGTAGTGCATGACGTCCCCCAGGTGACGGTAAGCTTTGTGGGGCATCGCCTGATCGACCCGTCGGATAACGAAGAGAAGACCCGCCGGCAGTTGATGCGGCGGGCGTACGACCATCTGCTCAGCATCGCGCTCGGTCGCATCGCGACAGTCAAGGGGGAGCGCGAAGACCTGGAGCGGCGCCGCACGCTTCTCAATGCCAAGCTTGATCTCCTCCAGCGCGTTGGGTGGGGGTTCGACGAGACCGGTCCCGCCGGGGTACCGCCTTCCGCCGCGTTGGAGGTGCAACTCGCGCAGATTGAGGCAAAGCTGGAGGAAGTCGGGGGCGAAGACCGGGTGCTCGATGTCTGTCTGGGCATCGTGTCCGACGTGCTTGGTCGGCCCGAGGAGTATCTCTGGTCAGGGCAGGAAAAGTTGATCGTAGATCGCCTGGGGATCAAGCGGAGCGAGCCGGCAGACGACGCGCCCGAGCTCACGCTCGGTGTGCTGTACAACTCCGCGGGGCAAAACCGGGTCTTGACGCTGGTCGCCCTTTCCGGCGAGGAACTGCGGGGTGCGCTGGGGTGAGACTGCTATTGCTGTCGCGCGGATCTGCGGGCATGCAGCTGGAGAACAAATAAAAAAAACGCCAAAGGAGGCAGGAATGGGAACTAAAGTGGCAATCAACGGTTTCGGAAGAATCGGCAGGCTGGTCCTTATGGCCATGGTTGAGCAGGGACTCCTCGGCAAGGGGATAGACCTCGTCGCCGTCGTAGATGTGAGCACCGATGCGAAATACTTCGCCTACCAGTTGAAGTATGACTCTGTACATGGCCGTTTTCCCGGGGAAGTGACGACGGCGAAGAGCGCTCCTTCCCTGGAGGAAGACGATCTCCTCGTCCTGAACGGGAACCGGATCAAGTGCGTGGCCGCTGCCAAATCGCCCGATCTCCTCCCTTGGGGGGATCTGTCGGTCGACTATGTGATCGAATCGACCGGTTTGTACACCGATATCACCAAAGCCGAGCTGCACCTTATGGCCGGCGCCAGGAAGGTCGTCATCACTGCGCCTGGGAAGGGAAACCTGAAAACCTTCGTGATGGGTGTGAACGAAGTGGAGTACGACCCCCGTATCCACCATGTGGTCTCCAATGCTTCCTGCACGACCAACTGTCTTGCCCCCCTGGTGCACGTCCTGTTGAAGGAAGGGGTGGGGATCGAGTCCGGACTGATGACCACGATTCATTCGTACACGGCTACGCAGAAGACCGTTGATGGCCCGTCCAAAAAGGACTGGCGCGGCGGCAGGGCCGCGGCCATCAACATCATCCCGGCGACGACCGGGGCGGCCAAGGCGGTGGGTGAAGTGCTGCCGGCGGTTAAGGGGAAACTGACGGGGATGGCGTTCCGCGTTCCCACCCCCGATGTCTCGGTGGTCGATCTGACCTTCCGCTCGGAGCGGGAGACCTCCATCGAGGAAATAGACGGGCTTATGAAACGGGCTTCCGAGACCTATCTCAAAGGGTTCCTCGAATACGTGAACGAGGAGCTGGTCTCCTCCGATTTCATCCATTCGAAAAGGTCTTCCATCTACGACTCTCTCGCCACTCTGCAGAACAACCTGAAGGGAGAGAAGAGGCTGTTCAAGGTCGTCTCCTGGTACGACAACGAATGGGGGTATTCTAATCGGGTGGTTGATCTGCTCGGGCACATGATCTCAAGGCAGGGCTGACGGACCCTGCAGGAATGCGAAGATGAGGTTTCATATGGCATCCCCCTCCGGAAAAGGTTGCGGCACAGGCAGCGGACAGCACCGCGGGAGCAGTTCACCCCTCGGCGCCACGGTCTTTCCCGGCGGCGTGAACTTCAGCGTCTTCTCGCGGGATGCTACCTCCGTCGAGCTCCTTTTTTTCGACCGGGTGGACGACGCCAGGCCGTCCCGCACCATTGCGCTCGACCAGAGGGCCAACCGAAGCTACCACTACTGGCACACCTTTGTCCCCGACATCGGCCCGGGCCAGTTGTACGGCTACCGCGTTGCCGGCCCCTATGATCCCGGACGGGGGCTCCTCTTCGACCCGGAAAAGCTCCTCATCGACCCGTACGGTCGCGCCGTGGCGGTCCCTCCCGGCTACAGCCGCAGCGCCGCGGCCGCGCCGGGCGGCAACGCTGCCGTTGCCATGAAGAGCGTGGTGGCCGACCCCCGCAGTTACGACTGGGAGGGTGACGCCCCCCTGAAGCGACCTTTCTCGCGGACCGTCATCTACGAGCTCCATGTGGCCGGCTTCACCTGTCATCCCTCGTCGGGGGTCTCGGCCGACAACCGCGGCACCTACGCGGGACTGGTGGAGAAGATCCCCTACCTGCAAGAGCTGGGGGTTACCGCCATAGAGCTCCTGCCGGTCTTCCAGTTCGATCTCCATGACGCCCCTGAGGGGTTCGTCAATTACTGGGGCTACAGCCCCATCTCCTTTTTTGCCCCCCATGCGGCCTACAGCTCCCGCACGGACCCGCTCGGCCCGCTGGACGAGTTCCGCGACATGGTGAAGGCGCTCCACCGGGGCGGCATAGAGGTGATCCTCGACGTGGTCTTCAACCACACCGCCGAAGGGGACCACCGGGGGCCGACCCTCTGTTACCGTGGGCTGGCAAATAACTTTTACTACATGCTGGAGCCTGACGGGACAACCTACGCCAACTACTCCGGCTGCGGCAACACGTTCAACGCCAACAATCCCATCGTGCGGCGGCTCATCATCGACAGTCTCCACCACTGGGTCAGGGAAATGCACGTGGACGGCTTCCGCTTCGACCTGGCCTCCATCCTTGCCCGCGACGAACAGGGGCGTCCCCTGGAGGACCCGCCGCTTCTCTGGGACATCGAAACGGACCCCTCCCTGGCGGGCATAAAGCTGATTGCCGAGGCGTGGGATGCGGCCGGCCTTTACCAGGTGGGCTCGTTCATCGGCGACAGCTGGAAGGAATGGAACGGCAAATTCCGTGACGACGTGCGGAGCTTTCTGAGGGGGGACCCCGGCACGATCTCCCGGTTCGCCTCACGGCTACTGGCAAGTCCCGACATATACGGCCACCAGGAACGCGAGCCGGAGCAGAGCATCAACTTCATCACCTGCCACGACGGATTTACGCTGAATGATCTTGTATCCTACAACCGGAAGCACAACGAAGCCAACGGCGAGGAAAACCGGGACGGGGCCGACCACAACCTGAGCTGGAACTGCGGCGTCGAGGGCCCCACCGGCGATCCGGCGGTGGAGACGCTCCGTAACCGACAGATGAAGAATTTCCTGACGGTGACCCTCCTTGCACTTGGCGCGCCGATGCTCCTCATGGGGGACGAGGTGCGCCGCACCCAGGGGGGGAACAACAATGCCTACTGCCAGGACAACGAGATCGGCTGGTTCGACTGGGGATTGCGGGAGCAGCATGCCGATGTCCACCGGTTCGTACGCCTTCTGATCGCCGCCCGACAGAAGCGCGACATAGCGGTGGAGGACCCCGAACTGACCCTCAACCAGCTTCTCCGCCAGGCACGTTTCGAGTGGCACGGGGTGAGGGTGGGAGAGCCTGACTGGGGAGATGACTCGCACAGCATTGCCCTCACGGCCTGGAGCCTGACCGGCAGGCTCGTCTTCCATCTCATGGTCAACGCCTGGCGGGAGCCCCTTGCCTTCGAGCTCCCACCGGTACGAGAGAAGGATGGAGGGGGATGGCGCCGCTGGCTCGACACCTCCCTTTCATCCCCCGCTGACATCATGCCGTTGGAGGAGTCGCCGGCGGTCGAAGGCGGGACCTATGAACTGGCGCCGCACTCGCTGGCGGTCATGTTTACCCGTGCACCTGCGGGGGGGGGGGCTGAACCGGCAACGATCACAAATTGAGAGGAAGGCTCCCATGGGTAAGGGGGTGCCATGACCGACCGGAAAAGGCGGTTAAAGTATGAATACCCCCCGCGCCTCTCGTTTTGGAAGTAAACCGCAATGGATGAGGTCGGAACAATGAACACATTGATGTTTCTGATCGTGTTTCCCCTGGCAGTTTCCTTCCTGGCCCTGCTGCCGCCGCTCAGCCTTACCTCAAGAAAGGCTGTCGGTGTGGGCGTCAACATCGTTCTCTGTGCCGTGCCGATCTATCTCCTCGTCACCAATCTCGACCGGGAGGCGGCGTATTTCCACCTGGAGAGCTCCTTCATAGACGTCGGCATGCTCCTTGGCGAGTTCTTCATCGCGGTCTTCATCGTGTATGTATCCGTCAGGGCGAAGAGGTATCTCCCGGTCTTCCTGGTGGTCGTCCAGTCGCTCATCATGGCGACGTTCGAGTTCACTGCCGGACACGGGATGCAGGTCGAGCACAGCCTGTTCGTGGACAAGTTCTCCATCATCATGGCGCTCATCGTCGGCATCATCGGCAGCGCCATCTGCCTCTACGCCATAGGCTACCTCCCCGAATACCACGAGCACTACCGGGAAGTGAGGGACAGGCGCCGGTACTTCGTTTTCCTCATGTACCTCTTTCTCTCCGCCATGTTCGGCATCCTCTTTGCCAACAGTCTCATGTGGCTCTATTTCTTCTGGGAGATAACCACCGTCTGCTCGTTCCTGCTGATCGGCTACCGGGATGACGAGTCGTCCCGGGAGAGCGCCTTCAGGGCGCTGAACATGAACCTGGTCGGCGGGGTGGTGTTCGCCGTCGGCCTCGTTTACCTCTACAAGACCTCCGGGATCATGGAACTGGACAAGCTGCTCCGGCAAGACCCACGGGTGGTGCTCCTCCCCGCCGTCTGCCTTGCCTTTTCCGGCCTGGTGAAGTCGGCGCAGTTCCCGTTCTCATCCTGGCTTACCGGCGCCATGGTGGCGCCCACGCCGGTGTCGGCGCTCCTCCATTCGAGCACCATGGTCAAGGCCGGGGTCTACCTCATCCTGCGGGTCGCGCCGGTCATGGACCACACCGTCGCGGCGAAGATGCTCACCCTCATCGGCGGGGTGAGCTTCCTCATCACGGCCCTGATCGCCATCTCCCAGAGCAACGCCAAGAAGGTGCTCGCCTATTCCACCATCTCCAACCTGGGGCTCATCGTCGCCTGTGCGGGGGTGAATACGAGCGCAGCGCTCTGGTCCGCGATCCTCCTGATCATCTTCCATGCGGTTGCCAAGTCGCTCCTCTTCCTCTGCGTGGGGATCATCGAATACAAGCTGGACAGCCGCGACATCGAGGACATGGACTACCTCATCATGCGCCTGCCGAAGCTCACCGCGGTTATGATGACCGGCATGGCCGGAATGTTCCTCGCACCGTTCGGGATGATCATCAGCAAGTTCATCACCCTCAAGGCCTTTGTCGAGAGCAATCCGGTCATGGCGATCATCCTGGCCTACGGCAGCGCTGCCACGATCTTTTTCTGGACGAAATGGATGGGGAAGATCATGTCCATCAGGCACGGCGTGACAGAGGTCATGGAACACCGGGTGAGCCGCCTGGAATGGATCACCCTTGGGATACTGGCCGTGGCCACGGTGGCCGTGTGCCTTGCCTTCCCTTACATCTCCTTCTACGTCATCAACCCCTATCTCCTGGAGACGTTCGGGAAGATACCCGTTTTCGATACCTTCAACGTCATGACCGTGTTCGTCATCATGGCGGGGCTCCTGATTATCCTGCCCTTGGGGCTCCTCTACTACGCCTTTGTGGACAAGGATTACAAGCGGGTCGGCACCTATCTCGGCGGCGGGAACATCGACAATACCACCTTCGAGGGGGCCATGGCGGCGCCGCGGACCATCGAGCTCAAGAACTACTACCTGGGAAAGTATTTCGGCGAAGAACGACTGTTCTATGTCGGGGTGTTCGTATCGTTGACGCTGATGTTCATCATGTTCGGGGTGGCGGCCGTATGGACGGAATCTTAGCGATAATCAAATCATGGAGCATCCTCGAACGGATGCTGGCATTTGCCCTCCTCGCCCCCCTGGCGGGTGGGCTTCTGGCCGGGATCGATCGCAGGGTGAGTGCGCGCCTGCAGGGGCGCTACGGCCCGCCGCTGCTGCAACCGTTCTACGATGTCCTCAAGCTGGTACGCAAGGAACGGATCATCGTCAACAAGTTCCAGGACGTTCCCATCGTTCTCTCCCTCGTGTTCACCATGTTTTCCGGCGCCCTCTTTTTCGCCGGGGCCGACCTCCTGCTGGCCATCTTCGGACTGGCCCTGGCCGGAACATTCTTCGTCCTGGGCGGGTTCTGCGTCAGCTCTCCCTTCAGCCACCTGGGGGCGGAGCGGGAGATCATCCAGACGGTCGCCTACGAGCCGATGGTCATTCTCATGGCCGTCGGCATGTACCAGGTGACGGGGAGCTTCCGGGTGGGGACGATTGCCCATTATGACGGGCCGCTGATCCTCTATCTCCCCGGGGTCTTTGCGGGCTTTCTCTACATCCTCACCATCAAGTTCCGCAAATCCCCGTTCGACCTCTCCATGTCCCATCACGCCCACCAGGAGATCGTGCGCGGGATAACCACCGAGTTTTCCGGGCCCGCGCTGGCCATGATCGAGATTACGCACTGGTACGAAACCATGCTCCTGCTCGGCATGGTCTATCTCTTCTTTGCCTTCAACCCCTGGCTGGCCGTGGTCATGGCGCTGGCGACCTATCTGTTCGAGATCTTCATCGACATGAATTATGCCCGCTTCAAGTGGCAGCTTACCTTCCTCAGCGCCTGGCTGTTCACGGCCGTCGCCGGGGTGTCGAACATCATCGTGCT
>DAIEGL010000120.1 GCA_027356255.1 Geobacter sp.
GAGCTGCAACAGGCGCATGATCCGGTTGGGCGGGTGTTCCATGAAGCTTCGCATGGGGCAGCCGGCCGTGCACTTGCCGCACTGGAAGCAGCGGCGCACCGAACTGCCGGAGAGGGACTCCACTTTGTGGACGAATTCGAGGTTCATCGTCTCGATGGAGAGTTGCATCTTGGTATTTTTCATAGGCTCATTCCTGATGCCGCCGATGCTGAAGAATCGGCTGTCTGGCAGGGCGCTAAATCGTTGCCATCGCTTTTTAGCAAGAGCCGCGCCAAACTCTCATTAGTTGCAGGCGGCGGGAGGATGTCGCTTGTTCGTCCTTTCGACAGGCATAAAAATCATGCATTCGTCATAAATACGGGATCTTGCTCGTTCGGCAGCGACAGCGTCGCAGTTTGCAAAAGTGGACGGAGGTTACCGGCTGAACCTTCGAGGAGGGGATGGAAACGGTGGGGATGTGGTCAAAATCCCCAATGAGGTGAAAGTACCCATGCCGTGAGGACGGAAAAAACACCTGTATTTGTCGAATGTTGTGGCTAAAATCTACAAACCGTGCGGGGGCGGCCCGTAACGCCACACCCCCTGGTTCCCGGTTTTACAGTTCGTCGAGGATTTTCTGTCGTTTGGTCCGGTATTCCTCGTCGGTAATCAGCTTTTTGTCCCTCAATGAATTGAGAAGCATAAGCCGTTCTTCCACTGTTGCAGGTTTGTCGGCGCGGGCGGGCTCGTGCTCCTGCTTCGTTGCCGGACCGGCGCCTTCTTCGGACATCTCCGGTGCGGGGGCGTGGCTTGCGGCTGAAAATACCGGCCAGTCATCCCGCTTCATGGTGAAAGCGACCGCTCCCTCTGACGCCGAGATTTTTCCACCCAGCTCAGCAGGGCGTGTGCGCGAGCCGGGAACAAATGGGGCGAGGCGCCGGTCTTCGTTCTCGCTGAAATCCCGGTGCACCATGCCGAAAATGATGTTCAGTTCGCCTTTCCGGTAAAAGACCCTGCCCGTGGTTACCTTGCGCTCCCTGACAAGGCCCATCAGGGCGGGGAATTGACCGATGACGGCGAAGGTCACGTCCTCCCCGGGACCCGCCTGGCTGAGCCCTTCTCGGAGCAGTTCCACCAGTTTCTCGCGTTCCGGCTCGTTGAAAACCGGCAGTGGCTTGTCCTTGCCGGGTTCCGTGATTCCCAGCGATGCGAGCATGCTGCGGAGCCGGTCGGCGGAAAGCTTCGCCGGATGGTCGTTGGCTTCGGCCGTCCCTGCGCCGTCCTGTTTTTCGATTGCCACGAACTGGTCGCGCGATTGCCAGAGGAATTTGCCCTCCCGGGCCAGGGACGTGCCGGGCGAAAGAAGCAAAAGTACCGCAATCGCCGGCAAGAGGAGCAGGCGCGCTGCCCCCTTTATCCTGTTTCCAACCATCGTATTTTCCATGTTTCGCTCCCATATTTCAGAAAAACTGTTTAACGGGCAATGGGTCAGGCCCCAACACCGGCATCTGCCGGCAGTTGAAACCTGACCCACGTTTTGTCGCCGGGGATGAAACCGCGCTGATCGCTTATTTGCCGCTGCTTTCCAGCTTGTCCAGCTGTTCCTTGGTTTCTTGCAGCTTCTGGTCGAGCTTCTTCAGCTCTTCCGGAGAATAAGCTTTTGAGCCTTTCTTGATCTGCTCATTCAATTTCTTGATCTTCTTTTGCATGATCTCTATCCGGTTGAGGCAATTCTTCGCCGCAAGCTCGCAGATCACCTTCTCTTCATGGGTCTGCTGGGCAAAGATATAGCCAGCGGGTGACAGCAGCAATGCCGCGATGAGTACTATGATGCTCTTTTTCATGCTTCCCTCCAATGTGCGTTGATTTGTGGCCTGTCTCTGCCAATGCCTAGAACGGAAGTTTTCCGTATCCCAAAAGGCCGATAGCCGGAACAAAGAGACAGGTGAAGCTCAGGACAAGGAACATCCACGCAGCAACCTGTGCCTTGACCTTGCCGTAAGTCACGCCGACAACGGTCAGGCAGATAACGGTGAACGTAACGTTCATGAATCCCAGATAGGGCGTTACGCCGATGATTGTCTTGCCGTCGGGCTTCACGCCGCCGCCGGTGAAAAAAAGATACGCATATACGGCGCATACAACGGCAACAACCAATGCGCCGTTTCCGACGCTGCGCATATCTTCCAGACCCGTCAGAAGGGCATGGGCAGTCTGCAGATAAAGTACGCCGAATACGAAAAGCAGCCCGGCGGTAAACGGATCGGTAAAAACTGCTGCCTGAAGAATAGCGCCGATGATGACGACTACACCCACAACGGCGGTAACAAAACCGGTACTTTTGGCCTCACCAGAACCCAGGAAAAGCAACCCGACCGGAACCCACATCATGCAAATCAAAAGAAGTAGTGCTAACGTCATTGTTATCTCCTTATTATACAGAATTTTTCTGCGTTAACTCGACCAGATTTTGTCGAATGGGTTTCTGCGCTGCTACTCGGCGGTGGTCGGGTCGATCATGACCCTCACCTCGGCCACGCTGTCGGCGGGGAAGCCCCCCTGCCTGGCGTGCTCCCGCACCATCTCTGCATCA
Organism: Geobacter sp.; assembly: GCA_027356255.1. Taxonomy (GTDB): domain Bacteria; phylum Desulfobacterota; class Desulfuromonadia; order Geobacterales; family Geobacteraceae; genus Geotalea. Next base: position 2,573 of record DAIEGL010000120.1, read on the forward strand.
GGAGCGATGTATATGCAGTAAATCTTGTTGTCGGTGACGTAGCTCTGTACCCACTGGATCTGTGGCCCGAGCTCGTTGAGCACGCTGCAGGATTTCCGGGAAATGGCCTGCAGCGTATCGGCGGGCAATTGTCCCGCACCAGGAAGTTCACGTTCGATGACATATTTAGGCATGGTCTGACTTCCTTTCTTTACCGAGAGTTTGCCGTAAAAGGCGTTGCCACCCCGTTTCAGGGCCGGCCTACCAGTAAAACATCGTGCCGATCGCAACGCTGTTGGAATGCTGGGTGGCGCCGTCATGCCAGGTGTTCTGGGCATAGGAGTACTCAACGATGAACTGGGTGAACTTGTTGAAGTTGTACGTGACCATGCCCACAGCAGCTTCCTGTTTCTTCATGGGCGAGAAGGAACCGGCCACGCCGCGCTTGGTCTTGTCGTCATCGCTTTCCATCTGGCGGTTTTGTCCGTAGTTGGCTCCGATCTTGATGTCGGGGGTCAGCTTGTAGGTCGCCTGGGCGAGGAATCCGAAATGGGTCCTCTCCTTGCCGGCGGCATCCGTCGATGAGGAACCGAACTCATCGCCGTCCTGCGCACTGATCATGCCGAGTCCTTCGCCAGCGTAACCGGACGCCATAAGATCGATGCCGCTGAAGCCGGCTTCGATGCCGGCCGCCCCGCCGATGGACTGGTTCTGCTCGCCTGAGCGTGCTACGCCAGCCCCTTTACTGCGGGTTGCAGTCTCGAAGAGGCCGGATCCCCAAGCCTGCAGCGTAGTGCCGCCGTTCAGGACCGTGGCGTAGGAAATCTCGGTTTCGAGGCGCGGGGTGTTGGTTTTGGCGGTATCGCCGCTGATCTTGTAAGGCTCGTTGACGCTGAAGGCCACCTTGACTCCGTTAAGATCGGGCGTGGTGTAGCGGATCTGGGGGCCGAAGTTGGTGTAGAGGTAGCCGTAGCCGATATGGCCCAGAGCAGTGGATGTTCCGGGCGCAGGAACAACGCCTGCTGTAAGGAGTGTCATGTCGGTCAGGATGTTCTTCCCCTGGTAGAGGTTCAGTGCACGGCCGGCGAGCAATTCGCCGTATGTCCCCTTTGCGGTGTAGTAGAATTCCCGGAAATCGATGTTGGGATTGACATTAAATCTAAAATTTCCATTGCCGGGAGTACTTTTGTTTTGAATACTCGGATAGATGCCGACCCGAACAGCCGAATCCACTCCATTGACGGTTGGGGCCTTGACGTTGAATGCGATTAACGACGGCAGAAGCCCTACCTGGACCCCGAAATTCTGGAACTGATCCGGAGTTCCATTGAGAAAGGTTGTAAACCTGTCGCCTGCTGGCTTCGGGCTGGCTGACTGATAGACGGAGAACACGTCCACGATACCGTCCGTGCTGAGCTGCCAGCCGTTTTCTCCGCCGATGACGAATGCCGCCTCGGCCGAGGGTATTGCGGTTAGCGCCAGGAGCAGCGCTGCGACTAGTGATACTAATTTTTTCATGTACTACCTCCCTCTCGTGATGGTTGAAACATTAAATTTGTCAGAAAGCGACCCCTCTTCATCCCGGCCGCCGTCCTCTTAAGACACCCACCGGAAGACGGCGACAAACGTTCCCAGATACAGTAGAATGGTATTTTAGTGATAAAAAGGGTTGCTGCCGACTCGCGGACCTTCGGCCTCCAGGCATGGCCTGTTTCGGCTGCATTCCTGCCGTCAGGGCATCGGTGCTTCCTGTCCGCTGTTACATCCTTTTACTGCCGTCGCCCGGTGCGCCGACCGTTTTGGAAAACTTGCCCTGCAACGTGGGTGCCATAAATAAAACAATATTATTTTCAGCAAAACGTTTGTGGGGATTTGTCGCCGGAGCTTGCCCCGGAATGAGAAAAAAGAATTTGCGTGTGGCTTCACCTTTGAAGTACTGACGTGAAACGGTGGGCAATTGGTGTGGAAAATATCTACATCGTGGAGAATTTCCCTCCACAACCAGGCCAAGGCGGCCGGATCGTCCATGCCGGGAGGGGGCTGTCGCGAAATTCAAATTTAAATTTATGAAAACAATAAAACCTTGTTTGACATGACGGCACACCTATTGCTACTGTAAACAGATTGGGGATAGTACGGGACCTGGAATTTGGATTACGGAACACTAGAACTATGTTAAAATCATAAAGAGGCAAAACATGGGTAACGGGAAGAGCAATCTTCATCACTGCAAATTCGAAGTGCCGGAAATCATCTTCGGCAGGGGACTCCTGAGCCAGATCGGCTCGTGCGCCCGGCGACTGGGTGGCCACAAGGTTTTTCTGGTCAGCGATCAGGGTCTCTTCGCTGCCGGCTGGGTGGACAAGGCCATCAAGAACATCCTGGATGCTGGGCTTGAGGTGATCTTCTACGACAACATCACGCCGAATCCGAAGGATGTCGAGGTGGAGGCGGGAGCGCTCGAATATATCCGGCATGGCGCCGACGTCATAGTGGGGCTGGGTGGGGGGAGCGCCATGGACGCAGCCAAAGGTGTCGCCATCCTCGTTTCCAACGGCGGGCGGATCAAGGATTTCGAAGGGTCAGACAAGATTGTCCGGCCGCTCCCCCCGCTTGTCCTTTGTCCCACCACCTGCGGGACCGGTTCGGACGTTTCCCAGTTCGCCATCATCAACGATACCGTGCAGCACTGCAAGATGACCATCATGAGCCGCTGCGTCGCCCCCGACATCAGTCTCACCGACCCGGACACACTCGAAACCCTCCCCGACGAGTATGTCTGCACTACGGCCACCGATGCCCTCAGTCATGCGCTTGAGGCGTTCTTTTCGGTGGCTTCCACCTCCCTCACCGACGTCCACGCCATCAAGGCGCTGCGCCTTGTTTCGACCAGCCTGGTCGAGGCCGTAAGGGAACGGAAGTCGGCCGATCTGGAGAACCTTGCCAGGGCCAGCCTCCACGCCGGGATGGCCTTTTCCAACTCCCTTCTCGGCATTGTCCATGCCCTGGCCCACCCGATCGGCGGGCTCTACGACGCGAATCACGGCAGCATCAACGCGGTACTGCTTCCGGAGGTGATAAAGTACGACATTCCGGTCGTAACGGAAAAACTGCCGGAGCTGGCCTGGGGACTCGGACACAGCCCCGACGGTAACATCGGTACGGCGTCGGAAGTGGTCCAGGAGACGCTGAATTTCATGCTCGAAGCCGCCGGCGCCCCTCGGAGCCTGAGGAGTCTGGGGGTTTTACGCAAGGACCTGCCGGAACTGGCCCGGCGCGCCCTCAAAGACGTCTGCATCGTGACTTCGCCGCGCCAGGCCGACGAAAAAGACCTCCTGGCAATTCTCGAAAGGGCCTACTGAGATGGGAGAAGCTAAGCGAACGCCGATCGACGAGCCGAACCTCGAACGTCTGCTGGGGCTGGAAAGCTCTAAGATCGGTTTCTATTCTGAGGTCAAGCAGAAGATCCAGGAACTGGAGGCGGCCAATCTCGGTCTGCGGATCAAGACCAGCGAGCTTCAGGCCGTTTTCGATGCCATCAGCGACAGCGTGGTCATCTACGATCATAACGGGTGCATCCAGCATCGAAATCACGTCTGTCCCAGGCTCTTTCCCACGGAGACCATTGTCGGGCGGGGGTGCCGGGCGCTCTTCCACCCCGAAAACGACCATGCGCCGCAACAGTGCCCGGTCGAACAGGCCCTGCTCGGCAAGAGCACGCAGATTTCCTTCACAACGACGAAGGGGGGAGAAAGCCGCTATTTCGATGTCACGGCCACCCCGATTGAGGATCCCAACGAAAAGACGCGCGCCCTCGTGTTTATCCGTGACGTGACCGAAAAAAGGCTCAACGAGCTCCAGCTGGTGCAGGCCGAGAAGATGTCCAGTATCGGCATGCTGGCCGCCGGCGTGGCGCACGAGATCAACAACCCGCTCACCTCGGTGGCGGGATACGCCGAGGCCCTGTTGAGGAGGTTTCGCGACGAGGCCGGACTGGGCGAAGACCCCCGGCTCAAGGACTTCAAGAGATACCTGGAGGTGATAATCCGCGAGTCCTACCGCTGCAAGGGGATCATCGACAGTCTGCTGAGTTTCAGCCGAAAGTCGGAGGGATCGGTCGGGGTTGTGGACCTCAACAAGATCCTCACGGAGGTCCTGGAGCTGGTCCGGCATAAGGCCCGCAACGAAAGAATAGAAATTCAGGAATCCATGCAGCCGGAGCTGTCCATGATCAAGGGGGACGAGGCGGGTCTGCGCCAGGTTTTCATGAACCTGACCATGAACGCTCTCCAGGCCATCGACGGACCCGGAGTGATAAAAATTGCCACCTTCGACCAGAACGGTGCGGTGACCGTAACCGTCTGCGACACCGGCTGCGGCATTCCATCATCGCTTATGGACCATATATGGGACCCGTTCTTCACCACGAAAGACGTGGGGCAGGGGCTCGGCCTCGGCCTGGCCGTCACCTACAACATCATCAAGAAGCACGGCGGCGAGATCCACGTCGAAAGCAAGCACGGAGAGGGGTCCAAATTCACGGTGAGGCTTCCAGTATGTCAACAACAGTAATGCGCAAAGAGGCAAAAATTCTTGTCATTGAGGACGACAAACCGTTACGGGAGCTCCTTCGCATGGAGCTCGGCCGGAGCGGCTACAAGATCGAATCAGCGTCTGATGGCGAAGAGGGGCTCGAAAAATACCGGCAGGAGGTTTACAACGTCGTGCTCCTCGACATAAGGATGCCGGGGATGGACGGGGTGGAGGTCCTCAGGCAGATGCGGACCGAATCGACGATCCCTGAGGTGATCGTCTTTACCGGCCACGGCACCATCGAAACGGCCGTCGAATGCATCAAGTACGGGGCGTACGATTACCTGACCAAGCCGGTCAAGCTGGACGAGCTGGAGATGGTGATCGACAAGGCCAACGAAAAAAACCGCTTGCGCCTCGAAAACATCAACCTGAAACTGGAAATCAACAAACTCGACCAGCACCGCATCGTCGGCAAAAGCCAGGTCATCCAGAAGGTGCTTGAAACCGTCCGGCGCTGGGGGGCAACCGACGAACATGTCCTCATCTGCGGCGAGAGCGGCGTGGGAAAGGAGCTGTTCGCCCGCGCGGTTCACGACGCCAGCAGGAGGGAGAACAAGCCGTTTGTTACAGTCAACTGCGGCAGGCTCAACGTCAACACGGCCGAAAGTGAGCTGTTCGGCCATGTGCAGGGGGCTTTCACCGGCGCCACCAAGGGGAGGGCCGGCCTTTTCGAATTGGCCGACACCGGCACCCTGTTCATGGACGAGATATCGGAAATGCCGCTGGACGTCCAGGTGAAGCTCCTCCGCATCCTGGAAACCGGCACCTTCCGCCGCATGGGGGGGAACCACGACATCAGCGTCGATGTCCGGTTCGTCTTTGCCTCCAACAAGAGGCTGGAGGATTGCGTGAATCGCGGAGAGTTCCGGGAAGACCTCTTCCACCGCATCAATCTCCTCCCCATCAACATCCCTACTTTGCGGGACCGGCCGGAAGACATCATTCCGCTCTCGTATTATTTCCTCAAGAACGCCAACGAGAGCGGCAGCCCCAACTGGGAGATTTCCGAGGAGGCAATGGCCGCCCTCTGCGCCTATTCATGGCCGGGAAACGTAAGGGAGTTGCGGAACACCATTCGCCGCGCCAGTATCCTGGCAACCGACCAGATCATATCTTCAGACCTGCTGCCGTTTTCGCCCCCCAAGACCATGCCGGCGTTTGCCGCAAGCGGCCCGGTCGAAGTGGTTACGCTGCCGCTCTGGGTCGTGGAACGTGACCATATCCAGAAGGTGCTGGAAAAGGTGGAGGGGAACAAGAGCCGGGCGGCAAAGGCACTTGAAATCGATCGCAAGACCCTCTACACTAAACTTGAGCGATACGGTCTTGCCATGTAGGGGCGCAAGGCATTGCGCCCTTCCTTTCCTGCAAGAGGTGATATCATGGAATTGACCGATACATTCGGCAGAACGATCAACTACCTGCGTCTTTCCGTGACCGATCGCTGCAACATGCGCTGCGTTTACTGCATGCCGGCCGACGGGATTCCCCTCCTCACCCACGACGATATCCTGAGCTATGAGGAGCTCCTGCTCGTTGCCAAAACAGCCGTCGCATCGGGTATCGAAAAGATCCGGGTCACCGGGGGGGAGCCTCTGGTGCGCAAGGGTATTGTCCCGTTCCTGACGCGGCTGGCGGCAATCCCCGGCCTGCGCCAGCTCGTTCTCACCACCAACGGGCTGTACCTGGACGAAATGGCCGAGAGTATCCGGCAGGCGGGGGTGCAGCGCCTGAACATCAGCCTCGATTCCCTGCGGCCGGAGACCTTCGCCGGCATCACCCGGGGGGCAGACCTGCATCGGGTGCTGGCCGGGATCGATGCCGCGGAACGGGCCGGGTTCCCGCTCAAGATAAACGTGGTGGTCATGCGCGGCGTCAACGACGGCGAGCTCCTCGATTTTGCCGCAATGACGCTCGACCGATCCCTGACGGTACGCTTCATCGAGTACATGCCGGCAATCCGGGCCGACAACTGGGCGGAGCTCGTAATGCCGGGGGATGCGATCCTGGACCGGATCGGCAGCCGGTTCCGTTTTTCGCCGCTGGAGCGGGATGCATCGGCCGGCCCGGCCAGGACCTTCCGGATCGACGGCGCTGCCGGCACCATCGGCGTCATCACCCCCGTTTCCGGCCACTTCTGCGACGAGTGCAACAGGATCAGGGTCACGTCGAGCGGCAGGGCGCGGAGCTGCCTTTTTTCCGACACGGGGTTCGACCTCAAACCCCTCCTCGCCGCGGGGGACGAAGCGGGACTTGCGACGGCGCTGCGCGCCATCGTTGCCCGCAAGCCCGGGAGGCACGCACTGGCGGAGCAGGACCATACGCCGTTTGCCATGTCGGCCATTGGCGGATGAACAGTATAAACCGGTTCGACGTTCTACGTTCGAGGTTCGATGTTGAAAAACAAAAATAACCTCGAACCTCGAACCTCGAACCTCGAACCTCGAACCTCGAACCTCGAACACGCCTTTGGAGGCCCAATGACACCAGTTGTTGTTGCCGTATGTATCAGCAAGGAGAAAGGGCAGCGCAAGACGCCGGTAGAGGCGGTCGAGCTGCGGGAAAACCACGGCATTGTCGGCGATGCCCATGCGGGCGACTGGCACAGGCAGGTGAGCCTGCTCGCTATTGAGAGCATCGGAAAGATGCGGGCCTTGGGCCTCGATGTGGATTCCGGCGATTTTGCCGAAAACATCACGACCAGCGGTATCGACCTCGTGGCCCTGCCGATCGGCACCCGGCTGGCAGTGGGCGATGCCGTCATCGAGGTGACCCAGATCGGCAAGGAGTGCCACAACCGCTGCGCCATCTATTACCAGGCGGGGGACTGCGTCATG
>DAIEGL010000137.1 GCA_027356255.1 Geobacter sp.
TGATCGTCAACGATCGGGAGAAGGCGAACATCGTCCTGAAGGACAAGGGGTTCACGGTCAGCAAGACCGAAGTGGTTGCGGTGGAGGTTCCCGACCGCCCCGGCGGACTGTCGGAGATCCTCCTGGCCCTCGACCGGGAATCCATAAATGTCGAATACATGTACGCCTTTGTCGAACGTTGCGGCGAAAACGCTGTCATCATCTTCCGTTTCGATGAGACCGAAAAGGCGATAAAAGCCCTGATCGACAACGGTTTCAATGTCCTTGCAGGTGAAAGACTCTACAGCATGTAACCGCACGTACGCAAAGGAGCCTGTTATGAGGAGAATTGCATTATTTGCCCTGAGTATTGTTACGATGCTTTCCGCAACGTCGGCACTTGCCGCACCAGCCATAAAGATCGGCGCACTGTTTGCCGTATCCGGCCCCGCGTCTTTTCTCGGTGAGCCTGAACGGAATACCGCCCAGATGGTGGTTGACGAGATAAACAGAGCCGGCGGCGTCAAGGGGCGCATGCTGCAACTGGTCGTCTACGACACCCAGGGGGACGCCACAAAGGCAGTTCAGGCGGCTACCAGACTGATCAAGGAGGACAAGGTTGCGGCCATCATCGGCCCCAGCACCACCGGTGACACCATGGCCGTAATTCCCTTGGTCGAAAGGGCGCAGATCCCCCTCATATCCTGCGCTGCTGGGATAAAGATCACAGAGCCGGTAAAGAAATGGGTCTTCAAGACTGCCCAGAACGATTCTCTGGCCGTGGCGCGCATCTACGACGACCTGAAGAGACGCAACATCAGGAAAGTCTCCATACTGACGGTTTCCGACTCCTTCGGTTCATCGGGACGCGAGCAGCTGAAGGCGCAAGCGGCCAGGTACGGCATCCAGATCGTCTCCGATGACACCTACGGACCGAAGGATACCGACATGACCTCGCAGCTGACGAAAATCCGCGGCAGCCGGGCCCAGGCAATGATCTGCTGGGGGACCAACCCGGGCCCCGCCGTCATAGCCAGAAATGCCAGGCAGCTGGGGCTCAGATTCCCGATCTACATGAGCCATGGGGTCTCGTCCAAGAAGTTTATCGAACTGGCCGGCGACGCAGCAGAGGGGATCATCCTCCCGTCGGGACGGGTGCTGGTTGCAGACCGGCTGCCGAACTCCGACAGGCAGAAAAAGTCGCTCATTTCCTTCGTCAAGGATTACCAAAGACACTACCGGGCGGAAGGGGACCATTTCGGCGGACACGCCTGGGATGCGGTGATGCTTCTGAAAGGGGCGATAGAAAGGGGAGGGGACTCTCCCGCCGCTATCCGCAACCAATTGGAAAATACCCGCAACTTTGCCGGAATCGGCGGCGTATTCAGCTACACGCCCCGGGACCACGCCGGCCTCAACAAGGATGCCTTTGTCCTGGTGGAGGTGAAAAAGAAGGACTGGGTGCTGGTCAAGTAAACTCCTTCTTCATCGAACAGACTATGCTGACGCAGCGCAGGTGATGGATCTGCCTGCGCTGCCTTATCCGGGCCGAGAACCACAGATGGATTTGTCCCAACAGATTATACAATACCTCCTTTCCGGCCTCTCCACAGGCGCGATCTATGCCCTCATCGGCGTCGGCTTCGCAATCATCTACAACTCGACCGGGATAATCAATTTTGCCCAGGGAGAGTTCGTCATGCTCGGCGGCATGCTGTCGGTATTGTTTCTCACGACCCTGAAACTCCCGCTGTTCGCCTCGATCCCCCTGGCCGTGTTCACCTCCACCGTCGTCGGAATCGCCTTTGAACGGCTCGCCATCCGGCCGTTGAGGAATGCCACGCCGCTCAGCCTGGTAATCATTACCATCGGCGCCAGCATCTTCATAAGAGGTCTGGCAATGCTCCTCTGGGACAAAGACACCCACGCCCTCCCTTCGTTTTCCGGCAGTGTCCCCATAGCCGTCGGTGGGGCGACCATTCTCCCCCAGCATCTCTGGATCTTCGCCGTTACCCTCGTGGTCGTCATTGCCAACCGGCTGTTTTTTTATCACACCGTAAGTGGAAAAGCCATGCGTGCCTGCGCCTTCAACCGGCGTGCCGCCAGTCTTGTCGGGATCGACGTCAGGAGAATGGTTCTTTTTTCTTTTGTCATCAGCTCTGCGCTCGGCTCCACGGCAGGCATCATCATCGCGCCGCTCACCATGACCTCATACGACGTCGGCATCATGCTCGGCCTGAAGGGATTCTGCGCGGCCATAATCGGCGGCATGAGCAGCGGGGTGGGGACGGTGATCGGCGGCCTGGTACTGGGGGTGCTGGAATCCCTGGGGGCTGGTCTCATCTCCTCCGGTTACAAGGATGCCATCGCCTTCATAATTTTACTGCTGCTCCTCTTCATCAGGCCCCAGGGACTGTTCAAGAAGGGGGAGACGGAACGGGTCTGAATCAGAGTGAAACATACCGCCTTGAAATTCATAATCTTCGCCACCCTAATCCTGTTGGTTCCCGTCGTGATGTCGGGCGGATACATGATGAACGTGCTGGTTTTCGTCGGCATCAACACCATGCTGGCCGTGGCGTTGAACCTCCTCCTCGGTTTCACCGGTCAGATATCCCTGGGACAGGCGGCTTTCTTCGGTCTGGGGGCCTATGTTTCCGGCGTCCTTACCGCCAATCACTCTGTAGAACCCTGGTCGGCCATGGCCGTGGCGGCCCTCTCCATCGGTATCATCGCCTTTGTCATCGGTTTCCCGATTCTGAAACTCAAGGGGCATTACCTGGCCATGGCCACCCTCGGTCTCGGCATCATCGTCTATATCATCCT
>DAIEGL010000139.1 GCA_027356255.1 Geobacter sp.
GTCGGCGCGCGTCACCCAGACGGCGGGAAGCGCGGAAGTCGTCGAGTTCGGCCTGCGCCGCGCCCACGGACCGGACGGCGGAATCAGCGTTGCCAGGGCCGCCTACATCGGCGGAGCCCGCAGCACGAGCAACGTCATGGCAGGCAAGAAGTTCGGGATCCCGGTCAAGGGGACCCATGCCCACAGCTGGATCATGGCCTTCGACGACGAGCTGACCTCGTTCCGCAAGTATGCGGAGGTCTTCCCGGACAGCTGCATCCTCCTCGTAGACACCTACGACACCCTGAAGAGCGGCATCCCCAACGCCATCACCGTAGCCCGGGAACTGCGGGCGCAGGGGCACGAACTGGCCGGCGTGCGCCTCGATTCAGGCGACCTGGCCTACCTCTCCAGGGAAGCCAGACGGATGCTGGACGAAGCGGGTTTCCCAGAGGCTAGTATCCTCGCCTCCAACGAAATCGACGAGTACGTCATAGAATCGATCGTTTCGGAGGGGGGAAAGGTGGACATCTACGGTGTGGGGACCAAGCTGGCGACCTGCATGGGGGAAGGTGGCGGAGCACTGGGTGGGGTCTACAAGCTGGTGAAGATCGGCGACCGGCCGAAGCTCAAGGTGACGAGCGACATCGCCAAGGCGACGCTCCCGGACCGCAAGCGGCTCTTGCGGGCGGAGGCCCCGGACGGCTCGTTCCTGATGGACGTCATCACCCTGGCGAACGAAACGGTGATGCCGGGGGAAACGGTGTACAACCCGGTCAACCTCCTCCAGCACACCGCCATACCGGCGGATGCCCGATTCACGGAGCTGCGGAGCGTGGTGATGGAGGGGGGAAAGCGGACGGGCGGGAGACAGACCCTCGACCAGATGGCCGACCGGTGCGCAGGGCAGCTCGCCCGCCTCCCGGAAGGGTGCCTCCGCTTCATCAATCCGCACATCTACAAGGTTTCCATCGGCAAGGGTCTCTTCGACCTGCGGATGCGGCTCATGGAAGAAATTCGGCGAACGGCTTGACTCATTAAGCGGTTAACGGCAATAGCACGCGGATCAAACCTTTCAACCGGGTTAAATCAGATTTTTATCAGATGTTATCCGCGTGAAACGTTTTTGCCCCTGATCTCCGTGACTGTGGCGAAGGTGCCGCTTTTCACTTGACCGGAAACGGATTCGACCATGTGGATAGTCCGACTGGCGCTGCGGCGCCCATATACAGTCGCCGTGATGGCGCTCCTCATCCTGGTCCTGGGAGTGCTCTCCGCGGGGAGGATGATCGTTGACATCTTCCCGATGATCGACATCCCCGTGGTCGTGGTGGTCTGGAACTATCCCGGGCTCTCACCCGAGGACACGGAGCGCAGGATCGTCATCATTGCCGAACGAGCCTACTCCACCACGGTGAACGGCATCTCCCGCATCGAATCCCAGTCCATCCCCGGCACCGGCGTCATCAAGGTCTACTTCCACCCCGGCACCGAGATCGGCGCCGCCATCTCCCAGATATCCTCCGTCTCCAGCACGCTTTTGAGGATCGCCCCGCCCGGGACCCAGCCGCCCGTCATCGTCCAGTTCAACGCCTCCAACGTGCCGGTCGCCCAGTTGACCATGTCGAGCAAGACCCTCCCGGAGCAGGAGATCTTCGACTACGGCCTCAACTTCATCCGCGTCCGGCTCTTCACCATACCGGGGCTCTCCACCCCGGCGCCTTTCGGCGGCAAAAACCGCCAGATCATGATCGACATCAACCCGTCGGTCCTGGCAGCACGCGGGCTCTCGCCGGCGGACGTGGTAAATGCGCTCCAGTCCTCCAACGTCATCATACCGGCAGGGACCGCCCGGATCGGCGGGCTGGAGTACAACGTCCTCCTCAACTCCAGCCCGCGCCTCGTCGACCAGTTCAACGCCATTCCGCTCAAGGTGGTGGGGAACGCCACCGTCTACCTGGGAGATGTGGCGCTGGTATCGGACAGCTTCGCCGAGCAGAACAACATCGTGCACGTCAACGGCCGGCGCGCCGCCTACCTGGCCATCCTCAAGCACGCGGACGCCTCCACCCTTGCGGTGGTGGACGCCACCCGCGACGCCCTTCCGTCCATCAAGGAGGTGGCCCCCCACGGGCTGGACCTGAAGATCGATTTCGACCAGTCGCTCTTCGTGCGCGCCGCCATCGAAGGGGTGGTGCGCGAGGCGCTCCTCGGCTCGATCCTCGTCTCCCTGATGATCCTCTTCTTCCTGGGGAGCTGGCGGAGCATGATCGTGGTCTCCACCTCCATTCCGCTGGCCGTTTTCACCTCCGTCATCGCCATGAACCTGGCAGGCCAGAGCGTCAACATCATGACCCTCGGCGGTCTGGCGCTATCAATAGGCATGCTGGTGGACGACGCCACGGTGGAGGTGGAGAACATCCACCGCAACCGCGCCCAGGGGAAGCCCCTCACCGTGGCGATCCTCGACAGCGCCAGCCAGGTCGCAGTCCCGGCCATCGTGGCCACCCTGGCCATCTGCGTGGTCTTCTTCCCGGTGGTGCTCCTCTACGGCCCGGCCAAACACCTCTTCACCCCGCTGGCATTCGCGGTGGTGATGGCGATGCTCGCCTCCTACCTCCTGTCCCGGACCCTCGTCCCGGTGCTGTCACGGATGCTCCTGGCGGGAGAGCACCCGAACGGGGAGACGAAAGCCCCCGCGCCGGGACGGATGAAGCGCCTGTTCCGGGAGCTGAACCGGCGGCGCGAGGAGAGGTTCGACCGTTTCAGGGAGCGATACGGGCGGATACTGGAAACCGCCCTTCACCACCGGCCGTTCACCCTCGTTACCACGGCCCTCGTCTTCCTCATCAGCCTGGGGCTTGTCTTCATCATCGGAACCGACTTCTTCCCAACCGTGGACGTCGGCCTCATGAAGCTTCACTTCCGCGCCCCTCCGGGAACCCGCATCGAGGAGACCGAAAAGCTGGTCGCCCGGGTGGAGGAGCGGATCCGCAGGATCATCCCCGCCGGGGAGATCGACACCATCAACGACATACTGGGGGTACCGATCTTCTACAACATGGCCTTTGTCCAGACCGAGAACATCAGCGGCATGGATGCCGAGATCCTGATCTCCCTCAAGAAGGGGCATCGGCCCACTGCCGTCTACCGGCGCAAGATGCGCCAGGTGCTCCCTGCGGAATTTCCCGGTTCCCGCTTCTACTTCGAGCCGGCCGACATCGTCACCCAGGTGCTCAACTTCGGCCTCACCGCCCCCATCGATGTGCAGGTCGAGGGGCCTGACATGGGGCGCTCCTACGAATACGCCCTGAAGGTGCGGGACGCCATGCTCGGCATCCCGGGAGCCGCCGACGTGCACATCAACCAGGTGCTCGACTACCCCACCATCCAGGTGGACGTGGACCGGACCCGCGCCGCCCAGCTGGGGATGAGCGAACGGGACGTGGCGACCAACGCGCTGGTGGCCCTTTCATCCAGCGTCCTCATCTCCCCCTCCTTCTTCCTCAACCAGGTCAACAGCGTCAACTATACCGTGGCGGTGCAGATTCCCCGCCAGTACCAGACCACCCTCGGGGAATTCCTCGCCATGCCGGTCACCCCGCCGGCCGCCGGCAACCTCCTCCAGCCCCCCTTCCAGCCTGCGCCGACCGATACCCCGCAGATCCCGGCCCAGACCCTCGCCAACCTGGCGATCGTTTCCCACCGGCAGAGCGCCGAGAACATCACCCATTACACGGTGCAGAGGGTGATCGACGTGGAGGCGAGCGTGGAAGACCGCGACCTCGGCTCCGTGGTGAACGACATCGGCAGGGAGATCAAGGCCATAGGCAAACTCCCGCCGGGGATGAGCATCACGGTGCGGGGCCAGAACGAGGTGATGGAGGAATCGTTCAAGAGCCTCGCCCTCGGCCTGGTCCTGGCCATCATCCTGGTCTATTTTCTGATGGTGGTGCTGTTCCAGTCCTGGATCGACCCGTTCATCATCATGACCGCGGTTCCGGGCGCGCTGATGGGTATTCTCTGGATGCTGGCCCTGACCGGCACCACGATCAACGTGGAGTCGCTGATGGGGTCGATCATGGCGGTCGGCATCGCCACCTCCAACTCGATCCTTCTGGTGAGTTTCGCCAACGATATCCGGGTGGAACGGAACGTCTCCCCCCGGGAGGCAGCCCTGGAAGCGGGCAAAACAAGGCTCCGCCCGGTGCTCATGACAGCGCTGGCGATGATCATCGGCATGCTCCCCATGGCCTTCGCCATGGGAGAGGCGGGCGAACAGAACGCCCCGCTCGGGCGTGCGGTCATCGGCGGGCTCCTGGTGGCGACCATCCTGACCCTGTTCGTGGTACCGGTTATTTACTCTCTGCTGCGCAAGGAAATCCCCGTCAAGCACCTCCTCGACGAACGGTTCCTGGCAGCGGAGCGTGGAGAAGAAAAAAGCGGGAGGGATCAATGAGTGAAACGGGTTCTGCTCCTGCCGGGGGGAGGCTGTTCGTTACCGGCATTCTGGTCATTGCGGTGGCGGTGGTCCTGCTCGTCATCCTCTTCGTAATCCGCAACAGGCGGGTGGCCGATGCACTTCACGACCTTCAGACGGAAATCAAGGCCGGCCCGCACGTGCCCGTTGCCAGAGCCACGCGCGCACCAACCGAACGCACCGTGACACTGACCGGCGAGGCGCGCCCCTATGCCACGGTTACCCTCTTTGCCAAGGTGAGCGGCTACCTGCACGAGATCAGGGTCGACAAGGGAGACCGGGTGAAGACGGGGGAGATACTGGCGGTGATAGAGTCTCCCGAGTTGGACAGCCAGTACGATGCGGCACTTGCCGACGCCAGGAACAAACGGGTAGTGGCCGAACGGGCCAAGGTCCTCATTCAGAGCGATGCGATCGCCAGACAGGATGCGGATAACGCCGAAGCCGCGGCCCTGGTGGCCGAAGCAACCGCAGACGGCCTCAAGGCCCAGAAGGAATACGAGGTCCTGCGCGCCCCCTTCTCCGCCACCGTGACCGCACGGTTCGCAGATCCCGGAACGCTGGTGCAGAGCGCGATCGCCTCCCAGACCACCACCCAGCCGCTCGTTTCCCTCTCCCGGACGGACCGGCTGCGGGTATATATCTACCTGGACCAACGGAACGCCGCATTCGTAAAGGTGGGGGACCGGGCGCGCATTTCCGATGCGGCGCGTCCCGAGGTGAAACTTTTCGCCGCCGTAAGCCGGGTCAGCGGCGAAATCGACCTGAAGAGCCGCACCATGCTCGTCGAACTAGACCTGGACAATCGGCGGGGGAAGATCCTTGCCGGTGGATTCGTCCAGGTCTCACTGAAGCTCCAGACGCCTCCCTACGTCCAGATACCTGCGGAAGCCCTGCTGATGCGGGGGGAAAAGGCCCTTGCCGGCGTAATCGGGAGCGACAACCGGGTGAGATTCCGGCCGGTCACCCCGGCAGACAGCGACGGCAAGTCGGTACTCCTCAGCGCAGGACTTGCCGAAGGTGAGCTGGTCATCCTCACCCCCGGTGCAGGCATCGCGGAAGGGGAGCTGGTCCAGCCCGTCGATGCCGGCGGGAAGTGAGTTACCGAATAAGGGGTCCTCCAGAAGGGAAATATCACCGACCACTCTTTCATTAAAGATTTTGTTGCACCCTGCCGAAACAATAGATTAGAATCTGGCTTTTACAGGGGTGCACGCACATTCCACGTCCCTTTCCCTTTTCCGTGCTTTCCCTGATCGTACTCATCCAGTGGGGCTTTTGTGCAGCAGATACACGCATACCGCAGCATGTACCCGGTGCCGACGGGCCGGAACGGATTCACGCTGGTCGAGCTGATCACGGTTGTGGCCATCATCGGCATCCTGAGCGCAATCGCCATCCCCGCCTATTCCGACTATGTCAGAAAGGCGCGCATAGTCGTCACGATAGCGGATATACGCATGCTGGAAACCGCCATCACCTCGTACACGGTGAGCAACAATTGCCAACCTGACACGCTCGGCGACATCGGTTACGGCAACCTCCTCGACCCGTGGGGGCACCCGTACCAGTACCTGAACATCGCCGACGGCAACATAAAGGGAAAGGGGAGTTTCCGGAAAGACCGTTTCCTCAACCCGCTGAACTCAGATTACGACCTCTACAGCATGGGTGAGGATGGGGCGAGCAAGCCGCCTCTCACCACCAAAGTCAGCCAGGACGATGTTATTCGTGCCAGCAACGGCGCATTTATCGGCCTGGCATCTGACTTCTGAGCCGGAACCGACATGAAACGACGCATCTCTTTCATCCACAGCAGGGTAGCCAGGCGCATGTTCACCCTGTTCGTCACCTGCGCCCTCCTCCCCGTCTGCGCTCTGGCGGCCGTCTCGCTGTGGCAGGTGGCGGAAAACTCCCGCAACGAAAGCCTCAAGCTGCTGAAGCACACTGACAAAAATATCGGCATGACGATAAACGAAGTTTTGAGCATGCTGCAGGACGAGATGTTATCCTTGGCAAACTCTGCAGACGCTGCTGCTTCCCGCGACAGGGGGACCGGCGACACGGATAAAAGGTTCCTCGCCCTCACCATGTTTCAGGGTGAAAAGGTTGCAAGAAACTTCTTCGGCCCCCCCTGCCCTTTTCCTCCGCTGACCGACACAACGCGCAGACACCTGGAGGCCGGGAAGACACTCTTCTTCCTCCAGGACGGCCCGGACGGAACGAAGCGCATGCTCCTCGCCGCAGCATTAAACAGGAAAAATCCAGACCAAGGCCTGCTGGTCGGAGAGATCAACACCGTCTATCTATGGGAGATGGTCGGCTATGCTCTTCCCCTTGGAACGCATGTCTGCATCCTGGATGAGGGGGGCAAATTGCTTTACAGCTCCCAGTCGTCGTCGCCGGGCTTTATCGCCCAGGTGATGTCGAATCTCGGACGATCTTCCGTCGGCCACTTCCAGTGCCGCCAGGGGGATGAAAAGTATCTCGTCAGTTACTGGTCGCTGTTTCTCAAATACTCTTTCTGCGCCGAGCCGTTGATAGTTGTCGCCAGCCAATCGACCCGCGATGCCTTCAAATCGGCAGGTGAGTTTGCCCGGACGTTTTACCTCATCGTTTTCCTGACCCTTACGGTCGTGGTCTTCATCAGCAGCATCCAGATCCGCAGAAGCCTGGTCCCTCTGACGCTCCTCCGGGACAGCGCCCACAAAATCAGCCAGGGAAACTTCGACCATCGCGTAACCGTTGAAAGCGGCGATGAATTTGAAAAGCTGGCCGACTCGTTCAACGACATGTCGGCACACCTGAAGATGCATTTCCAGACCCTGTCCGAAACGGGACGGATCGTCAGGATGATCCTGGCCGGACAAAATGAAGAGAAGATCGTCGATACGGTCATGGCAAACCTGCGCGCCGTCATTTCCTGCGAATGGGTTTGCGTCTCCCTGACGAATCCGACGATCGTAGACATGTCCCAGAATTCATACAGCCTTGCCGGTGCCGGTTCTGAACAAGGAATCTCATCTTTCACCGCCGAGGAGATGGCCATGCTTCAGGGGGCGGGCGAGGGTTTCCATGTTGCGGCGGGGGACCTGCCGTTCAGCGCGCTCATGGCGCCGATGGCTGCCGAGGGGGCACGTGACTGCTACCTCGTGCCGATATTCCTCAAGAACAGTCTGTCGGGGGTCCTCACGCTGGGATACCGGCAGCCCCCCGAGCATCTTCGTGAGGACCTGCTGCTGGCACGGCAGATTGCGGACCAGATCGCAGTGGCGCTGGAAAATGTCCGCCTCATCGAGGAACTGAACCTCCTCAACCTGGGGACCATCAGGGCTCTGGCAAATGCCGTTGACGCAAAATCGCCATGGACCGCCGGTCATTCCTGGAGGGTCACCACCGTGGCGCTGAACATCGGCCGGGAGATGGGGCTCTCCGAAGCTGAACTGGAAACACTCCAGAAGGGGGGGTTCTTCCACGACATCGGCAAAATCGGCGTTCCCGAATCCATACTCGACAAGCCGGGCAAACTGACGGACGCGGAATACGCCACCATCAAAAAACACCCGGAAATCGGCGCAGAAATCATGAAACCCATCCAGGCATATCACAATCTCATTCCCATCGTCCTCCAGCACCATGAATGGTTCAACGGGCAAGGGTATCCCCACGGCCTGGCCGGAGACGCCATATCCCTTGGTGCCCGCATCCTGGCGGTGGCAGACGTCTATGATGCCCTGATAACGGACCGCCCGTATCGTCCGGGATGGGAGTATGGCCGCGTCGTTTCGTACCTGGAGGAGAATTCGGGCAGCCAGTTCGACCCGGCTGTCGTGCAGACGGTCCTTAAAATCAACGACCGCGTGGCGCTGGAAAATGCCGCGGTCCAATACCAGCATGTTGTTTAAACGCCGCCGTCTGAACCGGAAGGATGGAACCTTGAAACTCGTCTGCCCGAAATGCGGACACAGTCACAGAGCCCGCGCACTGCGCTACCTCATGCGGCCATTCCCGGTTACCTGCCCGAATTGCGCCGCAAGATATCAGGTAAACTGGAAGATCAGGCTGCCCCAGAATGAGGAGATCATCTGCTCCTGGTGCGCCCAAAAACAGGCGGATTCCGACCGGTGCGTTTACTGCGGCCACCCTTTTTACGGTTATTCGCCTGCCATATGGGAGCAAGCCGGAAATAGCCCGTCGCGGGCTAAAATATGGGACGCCCCCTCCATCCGGATCGCAAGCGTGCCGGTTCGCTTCAGAATCATTACGGCCTTCCTCGTGTTTTTGTCCATCGCCGCACTCTTGTACGGGTCATCGCACAACCGCGAGAATGGGGAGCGACAGTACCTGACAAACTATGTGCTGGCTGTTTACGGCATCAAGTCGGGCATGGACCTGTGCGGCAGGACGTGTGACGGCATCATCGGCGAATGGAAGAAGAACGACGGTTCCGCCCCGCCCGCCGATCAGGGGGCAAGCGGCGAAGAGAAGGAAGACATGGCCACGGTAAAGGGCGAGGTCGATCGGGTCATGCGGAATCTGGAGAACCCGCCGGAAAAATACGCGCAGTTGTCGACGAAACTGCAGAGCATGTACGGCAGCTACCTGAAGCTGAACGACTTGGCAAACGCTCCTTCTGGCCGGTTGGCGGATTTCGAGTCAAGGGACGGGGAGGCCAGGGACGGTTTCACCGGAGAAATTGCGGACCTCAAGTCGAACATGCCGGGGGAGCTCGCCGAAGAGATAAGACGGAGCGGGGCCAAATACAATCTGGGTTTCATCAGGTAAATGAGATTTGCGCCGATTGTGTAAATCCATATGCGGGGACCATACTTGTTCTTCGAGGAAACGATCTCCGAAATTCCGCGCCCCGATTGACCGCCGACGCGGATTCTGCTAAAGTGCCTCCCCCGGCCCGGAAGCCACCGGCCGCCATGCCGTTTCAGAAAGAGATCTACCCCCGCCATGACCAAAGAAGCATTGCTGCAGCAGATTATCACTACCCTTGCCGCCGACCTGGCCGTCCTCTCCACCGCTGCCCGTGCGGCCCACGAAGCGGCGACCCACGAGGAGTGCATCCCGGACAACAAGTATGACACAACCGCGCTGGAAGCATCCTACATCGCCCAGGGGCAGGCGAACCGCGCCCAGGAGATCCGGCGGGCTCTGGAAAGCTACCGGACACTGGTGCTGCGCACATTCGACGAAGATGCGCCGATCCGGCTGACCGCCCTGGTCACCCTGGAGGATGACGACGGCAACCTGCGGCGGCTCCTTATCGGCCCGGAAGCGGGGGGACTGAAGATTGCCGACGGCGCGGACGAAATCGTCGTCATTACCCCGCAATCGCCGCTCGGCAGGGGACTGATAGGCAAGGTGGAGGGCGACCAGGTGGAGAGCGGAGCGGGCAAGACTCTCACCATTGTCGCAGTCTGCTGAGCCCGGAGACGGTTAGTCCGCCGGTGTTTTCTTTGTCCAGCGGCACCCATTTTTTTTTACGATCTCTCGATAAACGAAATCAGCGCACACAACATCATACCATTACCCTTCTTCATGTACCGGCATACGTGTAACCCCGCCGGGCTCCCAAAGTGCCCCTTTTCTTGAAAATGAAATTTGTTTCAGCAAATTGCTTGAAATTATCATCGATGCGAATATGATGCAGAGCGAATGATCGACCGGCTTGACGGGTTTGAAACCGGTTGAGGAAAAGTGAGAAAGTTATCAAGATGGTGGAACGACATGCATGAGCAACCATTGGATAGGTGCCGCCGGCCCGCTATAATTGCCGAGGTGGCCATGGCCGCCATACCGGTCTTGGTCATTGTGACCTTGCTGGCCATCGGGTGGCGTAAGTGGCCAGACATTCTTGTGGATTTTGGCAGTGAACTTTACCTCCCCTGGCAGGTTAGTTCCGGCAAGGTCCTCTACCGGGACATCGAGCATATTTTCGGCCCACTTTCCGTTTACTTCAACGCAGCGCTCTTTTCCGTGTTCGGCACTTCCTTTACCGTCCTATTTACGGCGAACATCGTGTTGTATTGTGCATTCATGGCGTTTTTATATGCGTTTGTCCGCAGGATCAGCTCTGCGATTGCCGCCTCCGTAGCCTGTACCCTTGTCGCGGTATTTACCCTTTCACAATACACCATCTGCGGCAATTACAACTTCATCAGCCCCTTTTCCCATGAAGCCATCCATGGATTGATGCTTTCCATGTTTTCCCTGCAGCAGCTCTGGAGCTTTTCTGTCACCGCTCGTCGCAGTTCCCTCGTAACGGCGGGTATACTGCTGGGGTGCGTCATGCTGACGCGGGTCGAGATCGGCCTTGTGGCATGCATTGTGTCAATGCTGTTCTTTCTGCTTCTGGTCAGGAACGGCCGAGCGGCAAGACTTGTGGCTTCAATGGTTCTGTTCGCAGGTTCCGCCGTCCTGCCATCCCTGATAGTTGCGGCATACTTCGGCATGGTGTCCTCAGGACGCGAGGTAACGTTCTTTATTACGAAGCCGTGGCAATACATGCTGAGCCCTGCCATAACAGACACCAGTTTTTATCGTAGCGGCATGGGACTCGACAACCTGTCCGGCAACCTGCTGCGTATGGCAACTGGGGCGGCAATCTTCCTGCTCCCCACGGTTGCAGTGCTGTTGGCGAGGTTCCGCAACCGCTACGTCATGGTAACGACACGGTTGGCACTGGCGCTGTACCTGTCGGCAGCTGGGCACTACTGGGGGGATACGTTCTTTTTTCCGGCCCTCCCGTTGATCGTTTTCGTGAGCGCACTTTTCATGGTATGGGAATACCGGCACGAGGGGGATAAACACGCGCCAACGCTCGCCCTGATCCTGATCTCCGCCCTGTCCCTGGGCCTTCTGTGCAAGACGCTTCTCAATTGCAGGATATACCAGTATGGTTTCTATGTCGCGCTGCCTGCGGTTGTTCTCATCGCAATCATGCTGACCTGGTACCTGCCCGCCTGGCTTGAGCACAGAGGAAGAAACGGCGCGGGTTTCCGCAACTCGATGCTTCTGTTTCTTGCGTGCTTTGCAGCCCACTACATGTGGACCGGCGCCGGAATGTTGCAGCTCAAGACACACCCGGTTGAACTATGCCCCGACGACAAGATCATGGCCTTTACCAAGGAAATTGATGCCCGTACCCCGCTTGTTTCCCAGGCTGTGCAGTGGATCGACAGCAATGTCTGTCAGGATGAAACCTGTTTGGTCCTTCCGGAAGGAGTCATGCTCAATTTTCTGACTCGGCGGGAAAACCCGACGCCCTACTGCAACCTCATGGTGCCGGAGCTGGTCTATTATGGTGAAGGTACCATTCTGAATGAGTTCAAATCGCATTCACCGGACGTTATTCTGGTCGCATTATGCAAGGATCCGTCCGAATACGGGGTCGGTCCCTTCGGAGTTGACCCTGCCAATGGCAGGATGATTATGGAATGGATCGAGTCGGCATATCGGCCGGTTGCGCTCTTCGGAAGTGACCCACTGGCGGGATATGCGATGGGAATAAAGGTATACAGAAAAGAAGTTTCCGCTGACAGTGCAGCGACTGGAACTTGATGAAGCCTGGCCCGCTACGCTTAAACAGGCGGGCCTGGGGCTCTCATACGACCGCATGGGCTTCATCGGCACCGGCAACTTCTGCCGCCATGATCCTTGCCATCTTCCTCCCCCGCCCCGAACACGCCTGATCGCCGTCCGGGTGAGCACATCGCCCGACTTCAGTCCGCCTTTGCCTCCTTCAGCCTGCCGGAGAAATCCTTTTGCAGCTTCTGGACCTTTGGGTCGATCACCAGCCGGCAATAGGGCTGGTTGCGGTTCAGCCGGTAGTAATCCTGGTGGTACCCCTCGGCCGGGTAAAAGTTCCTGAACGGAACGATCTCCGTAACGATCGGCTCCGTCCGGAGCGTTTCGGCCTCGGCCCTGGAGCGCTCCGCCAGCTGCCGCTGGCGCTCGTCGTGGCAGAAGATGGCAGAGCGGTACTGGGTCCCCACGTCCGCCCCCTGGCGGTCCCTGGTAGTCGGGTCGTGGCTTCGCCAGAACACCCGAAGGAGTTCCTCGAAGGAGATAACCGCCGGATCGAAGGTGATCTGCACCGCCTCCGCATGGCCGGTCGTGCCGCTGCATACCTCCTCATATGTGGGGTTGGCCACCTCCCCTCCGGCATAACCGGAGACTACCCGCTCCACCCCATTAAGCCTCTTGAAGAGCGCCTCCACGCACCAGAAGCAGCCCGCTGCCAGCGTCGCAGTTTCACGCATATCACCCATGGTTTTTCCCCCTGTTGCCGAGTCTGTCTTCCTTGAAAGTGTAGCAGAAAAATCGTCCCTGTTACCGACCTTGCCGCGCACAGGGCCGACACCAAGGCGCATGGGGCTATATATTTGATCGTATATATTTTGCCTTATATTTTTATTCTGGCGGCAATTATATACGATCTTATATTTTGTGCTGTCAATTTTGCATTTTCTTTGTATTATATACGAACGTAGACAATTGGAGATTGAGATGAAAATTAACACTTCGGAAGATATCGGGCGAATCATCAAGCAAAAGCGCAAAGCAGACGGACTCACTATGGAAGAAGCGGCCGCTGTCTGCGGGGTGAGTTATGCATTTCTCTCGGCCCTGGAGAATGGCAAGGAAACCGTGCGCCTGAACAAGGTGCTGCAGGTTACCGCATGTCTCGGCATCGAACTTAAGGCAAATATCCGCACATGGTCTATACCGGGGGATGAGTCATGAGCGCCGGTCTGCTGGTCCGGATTGATGAAGCAGTAGTTGGTCGCTTGTGGCTGGATGAGAAGAAACACTTCTGTTTTCAGTACGAAGCGGAGTGGCTGAATACGTCACGCATACCGTTGTCTCTTTCACTGCCGCTCCGTAAGGAACCGTACCTTGACGACGAGTCCCATCCCTTTTTTGCCAATCTCCTTCCCGAAGAGAAAGTCCGAGTCGTAATAGCCCGGAACCTCGGCGTTTCCCTGAACAATGATTATGGCCTGCTGGAGAAGATTGGCGGCGATTGCGCCGGCGCGGTCTCCCTCTATCCCGAAGCAGATGAAACAGAGCGCAAACCGGGAACCTACCGTCAACTTACTCCGGATGAACTGAACACCATCATCGGTGAACTTCCCAAAAGGCCACTGCTGGCTGGCGAAAAAGGGATCCGACTTTCACTTGCCGGTGCCCAGAAGAAACTACCCGTCTATTATGACGAGCAGCATTTTCATCTGGGTCTTGGTACCGCTCCAAGCAACTATATTATCAAGCCCCCCATCGAAGACCTGGACGGCACTGTCGAAAATGAGGCGTTTTGTATGGCGCTGGCCCGGGCTGTTGGCCTTGATGTCCCCCGGACATTCATCCATCAGCATGATGAAACACGGGTATTCGTTGTCAAACGTTATGACCGCGTTGATACTGGTAATGGCATCAAGAGACTGCACCAGGAAGATTTCTGCCAGGCGCTCGGGATTCACCCTGAATTCAAGTATGAGACGGAAGGAGGGCCAACCCTGGCGGCATGTTTCAATCTTGCCCGGCAAAATAGCAGAACGTCCGGGAAAGATGTGCTGTCACTGGTGAACTGGGTGATCTTCAACTATCTGATCGGCAATTCCGATGCCCATGGCAAGAACTTATCCCTCTTGCTGCTGCCGGAAGGCCCGGTATTGGCACCATTTTACGATCTGATTTCGACACGGATCTACGCCCATTTTGGCCTGGCATCCGGTCTGGCCATGAAGATCGGCGGCGAAAATGATCCTGATGCTGTTCAGAAGAGGCACTGGGAGAAGTTTGCCGAAGAAATCGGCGTCAAACCACGCTTGATAATGACTCGAATTGTCGAACTGGCAAAGAAAATTCAGGATGCCCGTTTGCGGCTTTTCAAGGAAACATTTGCACCTTACAAATGCGATGCATTATATCGCTTGATGCAGCTGGTGGGGGAGCAGACGGAGAAGACTATTCGGAGAATACAGTGAGTTTGCACTGCGTTCTGTGAAGAAATGATTTTCTGGAAGACTGAATAATCGCCGGATGCGGTGGCGACGCTGTCGGTCGAGATGACCACCATCCTTTTTCCATTAAAATATCATTAATTCTGTTTGACACCTTGGTGGGGGCGGGTGTACAAAGGTGGGGCTTTTATTTCATGCTTTTTGTTATGGGAGTCGGGGGATGGTTGGAGTAGTGGCAAATATATAGAGTGTTGTTGAAGCCGCCGGGTCAGGGATATGCTGATTGGTGGTTTTTTTGTTTTTTGGGGTAATTGTTGTATGCTTCCGGAAATTATGAATAAAGCTGAGCTGAGCGGCGTGTTGAGATAGTCCAGCAGGGAAAAGTGTTGTAGATGTTTAAATATTAAACCCTCCAGGTTTTCCGTAGTGAGGTAGAAGTGTCGAGTGATTATTATTTCGGATTTGTGCGTTTTGTTCCGCTTGATGCAAATACTCAGAAATTCTTTGGTTTCTCAGAATTTCTCACCGGACTAGCACTCATGGTATTGGCATGGACGATAGCGGATGTCCGCTACCGTTTTCGGGTTAGGACGACGCCACTGCCGCTGCAAGGAGTGACATTCGCTGTGGTAGGTGCAGTTGGGATCTTGACCCTGCTGACTGATCTGTGGCGTGCCGAACAATGGCTGGTTCCGCAAGGACACCTCCTATCTCCAGCAGAATGGCAGGCCTTCCTCGGCGGGTTGTTCCTCCTGACGTTCCTAACTTGGGCGTGGTTCGCTTTCATCCGTCCTCCCGTCTACGGCAAGAGGAATGCGGAACGATACGCGCGGACCCTTTATCGGTTCATCCTAAAGGGCTCCCCTTCTGAGTTATCCGTCATAGCCGATGAGCTTGCCATATCGGCAAAACCCTTGGTTCGATACGCCACGGATAGGGAAAACTTAAAATACTTGAGTACGGACGAAGGGGAAGTTGAGAAGTTAACGGAAAAGCTGCCGAAGGTGACGGCCTACGCAGACGACATATTACTACTGATCGCCGACAAGAGGTTTTGCCGTGAAATCGTTGAGTCATCCCCTGGTACTGCGCTGGCGGTATTTCAGGAAATTGGCGACACGAAAAAGTACGGCATCCAAGTAGAGATATTTGGCAAGAACATCATTAACGAGGCTTTGGCGAACAAGGACTCCTTCCTTTTCCATGAAGCCGAAGGATACGACTCAGGCTTGCTTGGCTACCATAAGCCACTGAGCCAAGCCATGTTTTCAAACCATAAGATGGTTGAGGTCGTCGGAACACTTCTGGACCCAGATATATGGGACAAGGGGAAGTGGGATGCCGCGCAGTGGAAGGCCTACTGCCGCGTGGTGCTGATGACCTTCAGCGACTATGTTAACACGGAGTTTTGGAACCACTCCTTCGTACTGTACCGCGCGAAGGGGTACATAGAGAAAGCTGCGTCTGACCTCTACAAAATCGATGGGGTCGCCAACAGCGCGTGGGATGATGATGTGCAGGCGAGGCTTCGGGTTGTGGTGGATTTCATTAAGGATGCCGTCGCGATTCTTGAAAAGAAGGGAGTGCCTAAGGGCGTCCGACTAAGGGTTCGCGAGAAACATGGAGTAGGCAACTTCTATGATAACCTTGCCAGTTTGATCTTCGAGATCATATTCTCGGCCTCGTATGTGCGCTCCCCGGCCCATCTATGTTGGTGGGTTCAGCACAACTCCGTCTGGGGCGAGCTGTTCAACTTCAGCACCCTTGATGGGGCCGCAGCCAAGGTTGTAAAGTTCAAGGTACGCCGACTTATCTACAATGAGGTCGCCAAAATGACAGACTTCCCAAACTTCAAAGGGATACATTCAACCGGTCAACGCAACACTGTATAATCTTTTCATTTTGAAAGGTGGTGCGTATGGCTAATATGGGTCGCCCAGGGCTGTCTGCTTTGCAGAAGGCTGACCTCTGGCAAAGATGGAAAGATGGACAGTCTCTG
>DAIEGL010000142.1 GCA_027356255.1 Geobacter sp.
CCGATCGTTTACCGCGACGGGGAAGCGGTGGAGCGACTGGCCGGCATTGCCGACTATTTCCTGGTCCACGACCGGGAGATCCATAGCCGCAGCGACGATTCTGTGGTCCGGGTCTTCCGTGGGAATCCTCTTTTTTTGCGCCGCTCCCGCGGCTATGTGCCGCGCAGCGTCCCGATCAGTGCACCGCAAGGGGAGGTGTTGGCCGTCGGTGCCGAACTGAAGGGGGCTATCTGTTTCACACGTGGGGACCGGGCGTTCATGAGCCAGCATCTGGGAGACCTGAAGAATGTCGCCACCCTCTGCGCCTTCGATGAGACCGTCTCTCATCTGGAGCGACTGTTGTCCGTGACACCCGAAGTGGTCGCCCACGACCTCCACCCCGACTACCCATCCACGTCCTATGCCATTGGCAGAAGCGGAATGCGGCAGGTTGCGGTGCAGCATCACCACGCCCACATGGCTTCCTGCATGGCGGAAAATGGCCTGGACGGGGAGGTGATCGGCGTGATCTTCGACGGCACCGGATACGGAACGGACGGCACCGTCTGGGGGGGCGAATTTCTGCTTGGCGATTACTGCGGTTTCCATCGCTGCGGGCATCTGGCTTCTGTTCCCATGCCGGGTGGCGATGCGGCGGTCCGGGAGCCTTGGCGCATGGCGCTTTCCCACTGCTATGCGGCCCTGGGCGCGGAGGCCATGATACTGCCGCTCCCCTTCCTGTCGGTGCTCTCAGAGCAGGAAAAGAGGCTTCTTTTGCGGATGCTGGACCGGGGCATCAACTCGCCGCAGACATCCAGCTGCGGCAGGCTCTTCGACGCCGTTGCGGCGCTGATCGGCTTGCGCGGCAGGGTCTCCTACGAGGGGCAGGCAGCAATCGAGCTTGAGGCCCTGGCGGAAAAAGGGCTGGCCGCCTGGAACTATCCCTATGCCGTCATTTCCAGGGACGGCAAGCTGATTGTCGATTTCCGGCTCATGTTCGCGGCAATGGTGCAGGACCTGGCTGCGGGTGTGGCTCCTGCGACGATGGCCAGATCCTTTCACGACACCCTGACCGCTGCCGTCGCCGACGTCTGTACAAAGGTGCGCGAAGAGAGCGGCGTCGGCCGGGTGGTGCTGTCAGGCGGCGTCTTTCAGAACAGACTCCTTGCAGAGGGGGTTCACACCCTCCTGACCGGGAGGGGTTTTCAGGTTTTCAGCCACCGGCTCGTTCCCCCGAACGACGGTGGGCTTGCCCTCGGGCAGGCGGTCATAGCGGGAAGGAGTCAGGTATGTGCGTAGGCGTTCCCATGCAGGTGGTAAGCATCGACAATAACGGCAGTGCGATCACGGAGATGGACGGGGTGAGGCGCGAGGCGAGCCTCATGCTTTTATCCGACGAGGTTAAGGTCGGCGACTTTGTCATCGTCCACGCCGGCTTTGCCATATCCAGGCTGGACGAGGAGGACGCCCGGGAGACCCTGGCGTTGATGCGGGAAGTATTCAGCGTAGAGGATATGGCGTGATTGAGCAGGCGGACCTTTCAGAAGCTTTTACCGCAGAGCGCGCAGAGTAGCACTGAGGGAAAAATCGAACGTACGGATTGTATTCTCTGCGAAACTCTGCGTCCTCCGCGGTTCAAGCCGGTTACAGGTTTGATGGAAATGTGGACTGAGAAAAGGTGATCCGAATGAATTACATAAACGAATTCCGCAACCGGGACATGGTGAAGGGCTTTGCCGAGCGGATCAGGCGGCTGACGGAAGACAGAAGTGAGCCGGTCACCTTCATGGAGGTGTGCGGCACCCATACCATGGCCATCTGCCAGTTCGGGATCAGGTCCCTCCTACCGCCCCGGGTCCGGCTGATCTCCGGTCCCGGCTGCCCGGTCTGCGTCACTCCCAACGGCTATCTGGACCGGGCCGTGGCCTGCAGCCGCCTGCCGGATGTCATTATCGCCACCTTCGGCGACATGATGCGCGTTCCCGGTTCCTCCACATCGCTCATGGAAGAGCGAGCCAGGGGGGCGGACATCCGCATTGTCTATTCACCACTGGATGCGGTGGGTCTGGCGGCGAAAAATCCGGGCAAGCGGGTGATCTTTCTCGGCGTCGGCTTCGAAACAACGGCGCCCACCATTGCCGGGAGCATACTCGCCGCTGCGGCGCAGGGTCTCGACAACTACTTCGTCCTGGCCGCGCACAAGACCATGCCGAAGCCCATGGAGGTGCTGGCCGCCGACCCGGAGCTGAGGATCGACGGGTTCATCTGCCCCGCCCACGTCAGTGCCATCATCGGCGCCGAGGCCTACCGCTTCCTCGCCGATGAATACCGGATACCGTGCGTTGTCACCGGTTTTGAACCTGTCGACATAATGCAGGGGGTAGAGATGCTGACCCGGCAGGTGCTGGAAGGAAAGAGCCTGGTCGAGATCCAGTACAGCCGGGTGGTGAAGTGGGAGGGGAACAAAAAGGCCCGGGAGATACTATCCCAGGTGTTCACTTCCTGCGATGCCGACTGGCGCGGAATCGGCACCATCCCCGGCAGTGGCCTGGAGATCGGCGCTGCCTATGCGTCTTTTGACGCGGCAAGGGCGATCCCCGTGGAGGTTGAGGAGCTGCGGGAGCATGCAGGGTGCCTCTGCGGAGAGATATTGAAGGGGAAGGTCGCGCCCGGCGATTGTCCCCTGTTCGGCACCACCTGCACACCGGAAGCGCCGGTAGGTGCGTGCATGGTGTCGTCGGAGGGGACCTGCGCCGCGGCATACAAATACGGCCGTTGAACAACTAAGAACCCATCAGGAGCATAAATTGGACAAGGACCTCATACTCTTAGGGCACGGCAGCGGCGGGAAGCTGTCCCACCAGCTGCTGGACGAGCTGATTATTCCGACCCTTTCCGGCATCCCGGTTTCCGGGCAGAACGATGCGGCGGTGGTGGAACACGACGGCCGCAGGCTCGCCTTTACCACCGATTCCTACGTGGTCGATCCGATCTTTTTTCCCGGCGGCAACATCGGCGACCTGGCCGTGAACGGCACGGTCAACGACCTGGCCATGGTGGGGGCGACGCCGCTTTTCATAAGCGTCGGTCTCATCGTGGAGGAGGGGTTCAGTAAAAGGGAACTGGCAGCCATCCTTGCCTCCATGCGCGGGGCCGCGGACCTGGCCGGGGTGCGGATCGTGACCGGAGACACCAAGGTGGTCCCGAGGGGGAAGGTGGACCGGGTCTACGTCAACACCTCCGGCATCGGCATATTCGAGCACACCCTTCGGATCGACGGCTGCGGCGCCAGGGTGGGGGACAAGGTGATAATCAACGGCACCATCGGCGACCATGGGGTTGCCGTTCTTGCCGCGCGGGAAGGGCTTGAACTGGAAACCGGCATAAAGAGCGACAGCGCCCCCCTGAACGGACTGGTGGCGGAGATTCTCAAGGAGGGGGATGCGGTGCACGTGCTGCGAGATCCGACCCGCGGCGGTGTCGCCACCACACTCAAGGAGATAGCCGTGCAGTCAGGGGTGACCGTAAGGCTGAACGAGGCAATGCTCCCCTACAAGGGGGCGGTCAAGGGTGTTTGTGCTCTCCTTGGACTGGACCCGCTCCATGTGGCCAACGAGGGGAAGCTTCTGGCCATCGTCTCACCGGCGGCGGCCGATACCATGCTTGCGCGGATGCGCAACCATCCGTTGGGTGCCGACGCTGCGATCATCGGCGAGGTCACCGAGGCCTCCGACGGGCGGGTGCAGATAGAAACCGAGGTTGGCGGGTTGCGTGGGGTGGATATGCTGGCGGGGGAGCAGTTGCCGCGGATCTGCTGATTTTTCGGGAAGGTTGAATGCGCTGGTCGCTTCAGTCCAGAATGGTTTTTTCGAACTCCAGGCCGATGCCCGTATCGGTCACCCTGACCACCCTTGCCCGGAGGTCGCAGAGATGGTCTGGCGTTGAATAGGTATAGATGGTTACCTCCACTGAATCGTCCGGGGGGATTTTCTCGTTTGTCTTTACGAATACCCCCTTCAAGCTCAGGTTTTCCACCACCCCCATGATCACCGTCTTGTCGCGCTTTATGTTGACGTCGGAATGAAGCGCCAGTCGGGCGAACCTTCTTTTTTCCTTCAGCGTATTTTCCATGCCGGTCGATCACCTCATGCTTAAGCTGGACAAGCCGTAACCAAACAGGTGACTAAAAACAGATCCTACCACCGGTACACTGGAAACGGCAATCGGCCATGGCCAATTGCCGAATTTAGGTTAAACGCCTATCGGCTGGTCTGTATGAGCGCCGGAGGAAAACTCCATGATTTCGTTCACCCTCACCACCAACCGGTACTGTACCTGGGGCATGCCCGGCTCTTCAAGGGGGGCATAGCCGTCCAGGATTGCGGTTTCGGCGGTTTTCTCGACTACGCCGCTGAATTGGTAACCGTTTCCCGATGTCGGTGCCGCAACCGTCACGGCCACGTGGGGGTTCTTCGCCACATTTTCCATGGTCGTGTGGCAGAACCACGCCTCGAACACGAGATGGAAATCGTCCATGACGTGCAGCTCCCGGCCGACGGCCAGGTGAGGATGGCCGGAGCCGTCGGCTGAAGCTACGAAAGCGTATTCGCTGGATTCGATGAAGCGTCTGATTTCCTCGGTCAACATGCCGGCGCACTCCTAATCGA
>DAIEGL010000156.1 GCA_027356255.1 Geobacter sp.
GCGATGTTGTAGCCGATCGAGCCGGTGAAGAGGTAGGGGTCCTGGAGCACGACACCGATCCGGCTGCGCAACCGGTCCAGGGGGAGGTCGCGGATATCGACGCCGTCGATGGAGATGGAGCCGCTGTTCACATCGTAAAGCCTCGACAGAAGCCGTGTCACCGTGGTCTTGCCGCCGCCGGTCTCGCCGACAAGCGCCACCTTCTCCCCCCGCCTGAGCCGGAGGTTGAACCCCTTGAGCACGTACTCCTCCCCCTGGTAGGCGAACCAGACGTCCCTGAACTCGATGAACGGCGGGGGCGCTTCCCCCGCCGGCACCAT
The DNA here is from genome assembly GCA_027356255.1 of Geobacter sp. Lineage (GTDB taxonomy): Bacteria > Desulfobacterota > Desulfuromonadia > Geobacterales > Geobacteraceae > Geotalea. Next base: position 321 of record DAIEGL010000156.1, read on the forward strand.
CCCCTTCCGCACCGGCGGAGTGGGGGGGAGCCCCTCTTCCTTTTCCGTGTCGAGCAGCCGGTATATCCTCTCCAGGGCCGCCATGGCCCCCTGCATGACCGAATACTTGGCCGAAAGGTCGCGTATGGGGGAGAAGAACTTCTCGATGTACTGGATGAAGGCGACCAGCGCGCCGAAGGTGATGTTGCCGCGGACGATCTCCCCCCCTCCGTACCAGATGATGAGGCCGACGGCCACGGAGGAGAGCGCCTCGACCATGGCATAGAGGGCCGCGTCCCAGGTGATGACCGGCAGATTCGCGTCCCGGTAGGCGGCGTTCAGGCGGCGGAACTCCTCCTGCTCCGCGCGCTGCCGGTTGAAGAGCTGCACCACTGCCATGCCGCCGATGTTCTCCGCCAGGAAGGTGTTGAGATTGGCGAGCCTCGCCCGCACCTGGCGGAAGGCGGTGCGCATCCGCTTGCGGAAGGTGAAGACGATCCAGACGAGGAAGGGGAGCACGGACAAGGTGACCAGGGAAAGGCGCAGGTTCATCCAGAGCATGATGCCGACGATCCCGGCCAGGACCAGGACGTCGCCGACAATGGTGATGACCCCGGCGGCGAACATCTCCCCCAGCACCTCCACATCGCTGGTGAGCCGGGTCACGAGGCTCCCCACCGGGGTCCGGTCGAAAAAGCGCGCGGAAAGGCGCTGAATATGGCTGAAAAGCTCCATGCGCAGGTCGGACATGACCCGCTGCCCCAGGTACTGGAGGAGGTAGACCTCGGCAAAGGTGAAAAGCGCCTCGGCGATGATCAATGCCAGGTAGAAAGCCGCAACGAGCGGCAGCCCTTCCATGCGGCCGGCGACGATATGGCTGTCGATGGCGACCTTCAGGAGCCAGGGCTGGGCCAGCTTGGCCGCCGCCAGAAACGGCAGGATGAGGAGCGTCCCCGCCACGAGCCGCCGGTAGGGGACGAGATGGCGGGCGAGGCGGGCCATGAGCCGCCGGTCGTAGGCCTTGCCGACTATTTCTTCTTCGTAGATGTTGCCGAAGTGCATTCGGAACCCTTCCGCATTGAATTACTAAAAGGTTTCTATCTCCTGCCTGAGCTGCTGTTCCCTGTGGATCGCCGCATAGCGGCCGCCGAGCGACAGGAGTTCCCGGTGGTTCCCCTTTTCGACGACCCTCCCCTTGTCCATGACTATGATCAGGTTGCAGTCGCGCAGGGCCGAGAGGCGGTGGGAGATGATGAAGACGGTCCGGTCGCCGTAGTAGCTGGAGAGCCCGCGCAGTATCTCCTCCTCGGTCCGCGCGTCCACCGCCGACAGGGGGTCGTCGAGGATGAGGATGGCCGGGTTCTTCAGGAGCGCGCGGGCGATGGCGGTCCGCTGTTTCTGGCCGCCGGAGAGGGTGACCCCGCGCTCCCCGACCAGGGTGGCGTAGCCGTCCGGGAACCTCCCGATGTCCCCCGTGAGGCTCGCCAGGCCAGCGGCGGCAGTGATCTCCGTATCGGTGGCCCCCTCCTTGCCGTAGGCGACGTTGTCGCCGATGGTGCGGGAAAAGAGGAACCCCTCCTGGGGGACGAAGCCGATGGCCGCGCGCAGTTGCCGAAGGGGGATGCGGTTCACGTCCACCCCGTCGATGAAGAGCTCCCCCTCCGCCACGGGATAGAGGCGGGGGATGAGCCGCATCAGGGTGGACTTGCCGCTGCCGATGGGGCCGACAATCCCGACCCGCGTCCCCTTGGGGACCTTTAGAGAGAAGTCCCGCAAAAACGGCTCGTCATTGTACGAGAAGGAGAGATTCCGGAACTCGACCTCCCCCCCTATCACCCCGACGGCCGCGGGGTTCGCCGGCTCCTTTACGGTCGCTTCGGCGCCGAGCACCTCGTTCAGCCTCGACATGGAGGCGGCCCCCCGCTGGATGAGGTTGAGTATCCACCCGAGCATCAGGGTCGGCCAGACGAGCATGGCAAGATAGCCGTTGAAGGCGACGAAGTCGCCGAGGGTGAGCTGGTTGGCGATGACCCTGCTCCCGCCGACGAAGAGGACGACGAGGGTCCCGGCGGCACCGGTGGCTGCCATGATCGGTATCATCGCCCCCCTGATCCTGGCCACCCCCATGTTGCACTCCAGGTAGCTTTGGCTTATGCCGCGGAACGCCTCGATCTCGGCATCCTCCCGGCAGTAAGCCCTGATTACCGCGGCGGCGGAGACGTTTTCCTCGACCCGGCTCGTGAGGCGCGACAGCTCTTCCTGGACCCTGCGCGAGCGGCGGAACATGGAGGCGCTCATCCTCTTCACCGCGAAGACCGCCAGCGGGAAGGGGATAACGGCCCAGATGGTGAGGTAGGGGGAGATGCGCACCATGAGGAACAGGGCGGCAACGTAGAGGACGGTGGTGTTGATCACGTTGAGCACGCCGAAGCCTAAGAGCATCCGGACGTTGGTCAGGTCGTTGGCAAAGCGGGAGAGGATGTCCCCGGTCCGCTCGCGGGAGAAGTAGGGAAGATCGAGGGTGATGAGTTTCGCGTAGAGATCGTCGCGGACCAGGTACTCGATGCGCCGCCCCGCATGGAGCATGGTGGTGCGGGAAAAGATGCGGATGACCCCCTGGATAAGAGCGGCGCCGATTATCAGACCGGCGTACCAGGCCGGGGTGTGCGGTGTGGCGAGCGGCCGACGCAGACCGTCTATGGCCAGCTTCAGCAGCCAGGGGATGAGGAGGGCAAAGCCGTTGGTGCCGACAAGCCACAGGGCGCCGGCAATGTAAGTGCCGCGGCACGCCAGCATGTAGCGGTATAGTCGGGAAAGTTCGCTGATAAATGGCCTCGCAAGGGAGCGAATTTAGCGATCATTGGCAATAGTTTAGGGTAGTTTTAATGCATTTTGCACCGTCTGTCAAAGTGTTTGCCACCGACAGCAATCCTGTTACCAGCTTGTAACAGCAACATCTATACTTCCAAAAAGCACTGCTGTCAGCCCGTTTGGCCGGCAGTTCGATGGCATTCGCCTCACACGCTGTTTTACTATTTTCCATAAATGCCATCAATAATATTGACAAATCGCATTTGGCTGTGTTATTTGAATTTTATTCTTATTAAATTTTACCGTGTAACACATCGTTTTTAGGCGTTTTTAAGCTTGTAGTTTTTAACATAAATAAAATTGGCTTTTATAAAAAATGATTTCAACCAGGCTCCCCGATGGGGACGCTCCGTGTTCCAAAGTGGAATACATACAGAGGAGAGGTAGAGCGTGAAGCACAATAAAATGCTTCTTTCCAACGAAACGATGCATCTCGAATTCGTCCACAAAGTGGAGTCCCTCTCCGGCAGTTCGGTGCGCCGCTGCTTCCAGTGCGGCAAGTGCACGGCCGGCTGCCCCATGCGAAGCTTCATGGAACACCCGCCCAACCGGATCATGCGCCTGTTGCAGCTC
>DAIEGL010000164.1 GCA_027356255.1 Geobacter sp.
TCTCAATCCGCCCCAGAAGGAGGCGGTGCTCCACGGGGAAGGGCCGCTGTTGATACTGGCTGGGGCGGGCTCCGGCAAGACGCGGGTGATCGTCCACCGCATCGCGTACCTGATCAAGGAGCGGGGCATCCCCCCCTGGCAAATACTGGCGGTCACCTTCACCAACAAGGCGGCTGGGGAGATGCGCGAAAGGGTGGAGAGGCTCGTGGGCCCCGGAGAGCTGCCGCTCATTTCCACCTTTCACTCCGCCTGCGCCCGCATCCTGCGCCGCGAAATTCTTCACCTGGGGTATGACGCCAATTTCGCCATTTATGATGACAAGGATGCGGAAAAGCTCCTGAAGGAGATCGTTGCCGAGCTCAACCTGGACGAGAAACGCTTCCCCGTCAAGTCGTTCATCGCCGCCATCGATGAATGCAAGAACGCCGGGAAGGGGCCGGAGGATCTCCCCGCCGGCGATTTCATGGCGGAAAAGGTGGCGCAGGTCTATTCCCTCTACCAGGAGCGGTTGAAAAAGTGCAACGCCCTCGACTTCGGCGATCTCGTCCTGCTCGCGGTCCGGCTGTTCGAACGGTTTCCGGAGGTGCTGACCCGCTACCAGGAGCGCTACCGCTGGATACTGGTGGACGAATACCAGGACACCAACCCGGTGCAGTACCGCCTGGTGCGGCTGTTGGCCGGGAAAAGGCAGAACCTGTGCGTGGTCGGGGACGACGACCAGTCCATCTACCGGTGGCGCGGCGCCGACATCCGCAACATCCTCGATTTCGAAATTGATTTCCCTGGGGTGCGGGTGGTGAAGCTGGAGCAGAACTACCGCTCCACCCAGATCATCCTCGCTGCGGCCGGGGCGGTGGTGTCGAAAAACAGCGGACGGAAGGGGAAGACCCTCTGGACGGAGAACCCGCCTGGGGATAAGGTCGTCTACCGGCGGCTTGCGGACGAACGGGAAGAGGCGCGCTACGTCTGCCGTCAGATAGAGCAGTACGTGCGCGGAGGGGGGGACCTTGCCGACGTGGCGGTCTTCTACAGGGCCAATGCGCAGTCGCGGGTGGTGGAGGACGCCATGATCGCGGACGGGATCCCCTACCACATGGTGGGGGGGATGCGCTTCTATGCGCGGCAGGAGATCAAGGACATCCTCGCCTACCTGAAGGTGCTGGTCAACCCGGCCGATGAGGTCGCCCTGAAGCGGATCATCAACACCCCGGCGCGGGGGATCGGCCATGCCACGCTGGACAAGGTCTCCGAGCTGGCCGGACGGAAGGGGATGCCCTTCTACGACGCCCTGCGCGAGGCGGCGGGGGGCGGTCTTCTGGGGCCGGGGCCGCGGGGAAAGATTGCCGGGTTCGTCGCCCTTCTGGAAGGGTTTGAAAGCCTGGTGGAGACATCGTCGTTGAAGGATTTAGCCTCCCGGGTCATCCAGGAAACCGGCTATGCGGTAAAGCTGCAGGAAGAGCGGAGCGAGGAGGCCCAGGACCGGCTTGCCAACCTCCAGGAACTCCTCTCGGCCCTGGAAGAGTTCGAGCGGGTCAGCGCGGAGCGGACCCTGGCCGCCTTCCTCGAACAGGTGGCGCTCATCTCCGACCTGGAGCAGGAGGGGAAGGGGCGGGAGTCGGCGACGCTGATGACCCTCCATGCGGCCAAGGGGCTGGAATTTCCGCTGGTGTTCATGGTCGGCATGGAAGAGCGGCTCTTCCCCCATGTCCGTTCCCTCGAGGACCCGGAGCAGATGGAGGAGGAACGCCGGCTCTGCTACGTGGGGATGACCAGGGCCCGGCAACGGCTCTTCCTGACCAACGCCCGCCGTCGCCGCATCTTCGGCCAGGAGCAGTACAATCCGCCGTCCCGCTTCATGGCCGACATTCCCCGTGAGCTTCTGGACATGGAGGACGAGGGGTATCAGGGCGGTTTCGGCTTCGACAAAGGCAGAGGCGAGGGACCAGGAACGAGGAGCGGGGAGAAACCTGCAAGTCACAACCTGGCCGCCGTCTTCGAGATGGAGCTGGAGCCGGAGTTCGCCGACGAGGTGCAGGTGGTGCCGGACGAGGCGGAGGGTGAGATCTGGCCCGGGATGAAGGTGCGCCACGGCAAGTTCGGTATCGGCACCATCCGCAAGATCGAGGGGAACGGCAACGAGCAGAAGGTCATCGTCTGGTTCAACACGGTCGGACCTAAGAAACTCCTGGTGCGGTTCGCCGGCCTGGAGAGGGCATGACTGCCGTTCCAAGTTCGAAGTTCCAAGTTCTACGCTGAAGGCACAGGCAAGACCCGGGCCCGAACCGGCTTGTCTTTTCCCCCCATTCATGTTAAAAAAACTCGATTTTCAAGACATTACCCATCTTTCGGAGCATTCATGAAGATAACAAAAGCCGAAGTCGAGCACGTGGCGCTCCTGGCCCGCCTGGAGCTGACCGAAGAGGAAGCGGAAACCTTCACCGGCCAGATGGACGCGATACTTGCCTATGTGGACAAGCTGAACGAACTGGACACCGACGGCATCGTTCCCACCGCCCACGCCGTTCCCATGGAAAACGCCTTCCGGCCGGACGAGGTCACACCGTCCATCGGCGTGGGAAATGCCCTTGCTAATGCGCCGAAACGGGCGGAGAGTTTCTTCCGCGTGCCGAAGGTCATCGAATAAAATAACACCGGGTCGTGGCTGAGGTTGATTTTTCTGCACCCTGACCCGCGTATCGGAGATTTCAGATGGAAATACATGAACTGACCATCCACGAGCTGCATGACAAGCTGAAGAAGGGGGAGCTCTCCTCCGTCGAGGCTACAAAGGCGTTTTTGGCAAGGGTCGAGGCGGTGGAAGGGACGGTCAACGCCTTCATCACCGTGACGAAGGAGGAGGCACTGAAGGATGCCGAGGCGGCGGACCGGCGGATCGCCGCCGGCGACATGCAGCCCCTGACCGGCATTCCCGTCGCCCTCAAGGACATCTTTCTCACCAAAGGGGTGCGCACCACCTGCGCCTCGCGCATCCTCGACAACTTCATCCCCCCGTACGACGCGACCAGCGTCGCCAAGCTGAAAGAGCAGGGGATGGTGCTCGTGGGGAAGCTGAACCAGGACGAGTTTGCCATGGGCTCCTCCACCGAGTCGAGCCATTACGGCAAGACCCGCAACCCCTGGAACCTGGAGTGCATCCCCGGCGGCTCATCCGGCGGCTCGGCCGCGGCGATCGCCGCCCGGGAGGCCACCGCCACGCTCGGGACCGACACCGGCGGCTCCATCCGCCAGCCCGCGTCCCACTGCGGCTGCGTCGGGCTGAAGCCTACCTACGGGAGGGTCTCCCGTTACGGCGTCATCGCCTACGCCTCTTCCCTGGACCAGGTGGGGCCGGTTACCCGGGACGTGACCGACTGCGCCATCATGCTCGGGGCCGTGGCCGGCTTTGATCCCAAGGACTCCACCAGCGTGGATCTGCCGGTCCCCGATTACACCAGGGCGCTCATCCCCGACGTGAAGGGGCTGCGAATCGGCCTCCCCAGGGAGTACTTCATCGCCGGGCTTGACCCGGACGTGCAGAAGGCCATGGATGAGGCGATCGCGACCTACAAGGGGCTGGGGGCGGAGTTTGTGGAGATCACCCTACCCCACACCGACTACGCCGTCGCCACCTACTACCTGATCGCCACCGCCGAGGCCAGCTCCAACCTGGCCCGCTACGACGGGGTGCGCTTCGGCCACCGGAGCGATCAGGCGCAAGGGCTCATCGACATGTACAGGAAGAGCCGTTCCGAGGGGTTCGGCGAGGAGGTGAAGCGGAGGATCATGCTCGGCACCTACGCCCTCTCATCCGGCTACTACGACGCCTATTACCTGAAGGCGCAGAAGGTGCGCACCCTTATCATGCAGGACTTCAGCAGGGCTTTCGCAGAGGCGGACGTGATCCTCACCCCGGTGGCGCCGACCCCGGCATTCCGGATCGGCGAGAAGAGCGCGGACCCGTTGCAGATGTACCTCTCCGACATCTTCACCATTCCGGTAAACCTGGCCGGGACCTGCGGCATGTCCGTACCGGCCGGCATCGGCAAGGGTGGACTCCCCATCGGACTCCAGCTCGTGGGGAGGCCGTTCGGCGAGGAGAGCATCCTCCGCGCCGCCTACGCCTTCGAGCAGGCGACGGAGTGGCACAGACAGAAGGCGGCATTGTAATATCATCATTCGGAGAATTCCCATGGAATACAGAGCTGTGATCGGACTTGAGGTCCACGTCCAACTGAATAC
>DAIEGL010000195.1 GCA_027356255.1 Geobacter sp.
GAACCCGGAAGAGAGGAACTACAACCAGTACCGGTCCGCACTGTTCGACAAGTTCAGCGGTCTCCTCAAGGAACCGAAGACCCCGATAGTCGCTCCCCCCAAAGTCATGCGCGTTTTGCTCCTGCCGTACACCGGTCAGGAGAATGAGTTCTACATGCTTCGCTATGTCTATTTCTTCGTGGACAAGCCGCGCTGGGTCCTGGGGGATTCCGTCACAGCCGATGGGGAGGATGAATAGCGTGGGTTTGCTTGCGAAGATATTCGGTGGCGCTGAGGCCGGGCCGGCAATCGATGACATCGTTTCAATGGGACAGCGGGACAAGCTGGGCATGTTCTTCCCCTGGATCGCCTATGACGAACAGGAGAATTGCTACTTCAATGCGGACGACACGATTGGAATGATGTGGGAGTGTTCACCGCTCTGTTTTGCCGGGGAGACGACGATTACCACCCTGCAGGCGCTGTTCCGGCTGAGCGTTCCGGAGAAGACGGTCATCCAGTTCATCCTTTATGCCGACCCCCATGTAAGGCCGATCCTCGACGACTTCAAGGCGATGAAATCCCGGGATATGAACCTGGTGCGGGAGGTTAACGACAACCTCGCCCGTTTCTACGAAGGGGGGGCTGAAGGGCTGGCGAGTCTCAACGGCATACCGGTCCGAAATTTCCGGGCCTTCTTCACGATCAAGTTTCCGGTGGCTGAAGCAGAAAAGCTCAATCTTGGCGAGATCCGGGGAACAATCCAGGAAACCCTGCAGGGGGCGGGCCTCCATCCCGAAAATGTCGATCCGTCATCCCTGCTCGACTGGTTGCGCCGAGTGTTCAATGACGAAGTATCGCTGAACAACGACGCTTATGACGAATCGAAAGAGATCCGCAAGCAGGTATTCTTTTCGACCCCCGTGGAGACGAAATTCTCCCGGATCGAAGTCGGGAAGAAATATTTCCGCTGTATCACCCCCCGTGTCTACCCCAAAACCGGGACCATCATCCAGACCAACAAGCTCTTCGGCGGCATCATGGGGCAGCTCACCGACGGGGACCAGATCAGGACGCCGTTCCTCTACAGCATCAATGTTCTGATGAAGAACCAGAAGTCGAAACTCCACACCAAGTGCAACGTCATCCTTCAGCAGAAAGGGGTCGGCTCCTTTGCCCCGTCACTCGCCCGGAAGCAGGAAGAGCACATGTGGGCCGCAGACGAACTGGAACGAGGAACACTCTTCCTCAAGGTGATCCCGACGCTCTGGGTCTTTGGCACCGATGAACGGCTGGTAAACGAATCCGTAACCCGCTCGAAGCGTGTCTGGGAGGGGCAGAATTTCGTGATGCAGGAGGACAAAGGGATTCTGATGCCGCTGTTCCTGCTGTCACTACCATTCGGCTTTTACGACGTGAAAGGGAATCTGGAAACCCTGGACCGTGACCATGTAATGCCCGTGGACTCTATCGCCGTGACCCTCCCGATCCAGGGTGACTTCGCTGGTCTCGGTCGGCCCGCCATGCTCTTTACCGCCCGCAAGGGGCAGCTCTTCGGGCTCGACATCTACCACAAAAAGGGGGTCAACAACCATAACGCCCTCATCTGCGGGACATCGGGAGGCGGCAAGAGCTTTTTCCTCAACTATCTCCTCTTCAACTACTACGCCATGAACGCCAAGATCAGGGTGATCGATATCGGGGGGAGCTACAAGAAGATGACCACCCTTTGCGGGGCACGTTATCTCGACTTCTCGGAAGAATCGCAGGTCTGTCTCAATCCGTTCACCCACATTGTCGATGTGGAACACGACATCCCCACCATCGCGCCGATCGTGGCGCAGATGATCTTTTCTTCCGGCAACAACAGTCCAAGCGAAACGGAGATGACCCTGATCACACAGGCCGTCAGGTGGGCATGGGACCAGGAAGGGCCGTCTGCCTGCATCGATACGGTCTACGAATACCTGGCCAACTTCGACAGCCACTCGTCCGCTGGAGGTGAGATCAGGGAGGCGGCAACGCGGCTGGCTTTTAACATGGCTGACTTTCGCAGCGGCGGCGCCTTCGGGAGGTTCTTCAACGGCAGGAGCACCTTCGACATCTCCAACGATGATTTTGTTGTCCTGGAGCTCGAACACCTGTTGCCGAAGAAGGCACTTTTCAAGGTTGTCACCCTTCAGGTGATCAATGCGGTCACCATGGACCTGTACCTTTCCGACCGGTCCGATCGGCGTCTTGTCTGCTTCGACGAGGCATGGCAGTTCCTCGGCGAGAGTTCCACCCTCAAACAGGTCATCGAGGAGGGATACAGGAGGGCGAGAAAGTACCACGGCTCCTTCACCATCTGCCTGCAGTCGGTCCTCGATACCCTCCGGTTCGGGGCTGTCGGCAACGTCATCCGGGAAAACTCCGCCTTCAAATTCTATCTGGAATCAACAGCGTTCGAGGAAGCGAAGAACCAGGGGGTGCTGGACTATGACGACTTCACCATGCAGATCCTGAAGTCAACCAAGAGTCTGAAGCCGAAATACTCCGAAATTTTCATGGACACGCCGCTGGGGATCGGCGTCGGCAGGCTCACCGTCGATCCCTTTTCGTACTATGCCTTCACTTCCGACGGCGAGGAGATCGCGGAAATCGACATGATGGTGCATGCGGGGATGAGTTATGAGGATGCAATTCGTGAGATGGTCAGAAAATATCGCAGCAATTAGCCTCATTCTTGCCGTAATGGCCGGGAATGCCAGTGCAGGAACCTATGACGACGGTAAGACGGCCGGATCGGCGGCGGCGCAATCGGCGCTCACTCAATTCGGGAGCCGGGATCTGGCGAACCGGAACATTTCACAGCCGATGACGAGCCCAACCACTCTGATGCGGACCGTGGACGGTTCGCAAAGCTTTCAGGCAAATCTCACGGCGCCGGCATCGGCCAAGTTTCTGGAACTCTTCATCCAACCAGCCGGAACCGGCGATCTGCAAAAGGTGATGATCAGCCAGGACCTCGATACCGATGGCGCGTTCGATTACGTATATAACCTGTCGCGACCCGTTTCCGGAGTCTGCGGCAACGGCTACATAGCCTGTGATCCGGCGACATGGAACCACTGCCAGTATTTCAAATGGGCGGCCGGTCCTGATGGGAAAATTGCGGACGTTGCCGCATCGATTACGGATCTGGGCGGCTGTTACTGCATTAACAGCAGTTGCGGCAGCAATCTTGTCTGGTCCAACAGCTCCGTGATTCTCCATGATCTGGGGGGCGGGGTCGTCAACGCCATTCACAACGGCAATACGGCGCTTACCATCACCAACGTGAGT
>DAIEGL010000222.1 GCA_027356255.1 Geobacter sp.
GTTTATCCGCACTCACAGGACAGATCAGAAGACCTCCGGGATAAACTTGAACGGGTAGTCTGGCGATCGGTACTTCTGGTCTTTCTGCCGCTTCGGCAGCTTCACCTTTTCGCGCGGCGCCTCCTCGTAGGGAATCTTGTCGAGAAGGTGGGTGATGAGATTCAGTCGCGCGCGCTTCTTGTCGTCCGATTTCGCCACGTACCACGGGGCCCAGGCCGTGTCGGTCGCCGCGAACATCTCGTCGCGCGCCTTTGTGTAGTCATCCCAGCGGCTGTAGGACTTGAGGTCCATGGGGGTAAGCTTCCAGATCTTGCGGCCGTCATCGATGCGTGCCTCGAGCCGGCGGGTCTGCTCGTCGGGACTGACCTCCAGCCAGTACTTGAGGAGGATGATGCCGGATTCGCCCATGATCTTTTCGAAGAGCGGCACGACTTGCAGGAAGCGCCTGGCCTGCTCTTCGGTGCAGAAGCCCATCACCCGCTCGACCCCAGCCCGGTTGTACCAGCTCCGGTCGAAGATGACCACCTCTCCTGCTGCCGGGAAGTACGGCATGTAACGCTGGGCATACATCTGCGTCTTCTCTCGCTCCGTAGGGGTGGGAAGCGCCACCACGCGAAATACCCGCGGGCTTACCCGCTCGGTGATCGCCTTGATCGTCCCCCCCTTCCCCGCCCCGTCACGCCCCTCAAAGACGATGCAGACCTTCAGCCCCTTGTACTTGACCCATTCCTGGAGTTTGACCAGCTCCACGTGCAGCTTGGCGAGTTCCTTGTCATAATCTTTGGTCTTCAGCTTTTCACCGGACTTTTCGTTTGCTGCCTTGTTCCCCTTCTTCTTGTCCTTGGCCATTGCGTCCTCCTCTCATGGTCAAACCGTGTCCCGCGCATCTCAAAAGAATTCCCGCAGGCTTTCGTCGATCCCCTTGAGGGTCTCGTACCAGAACTCCCGGGCAGCCTCGACCCTGTCCAGGTCGAACTTTTCGAGCCATTCCGCAAGACGGCGGTCCTGCTCGCGGTCAACCTCCGATTTCCGTTTCAGGAAGGTATGGAGATAGTCGATGTTACCCTGCGATTCCCAGAAAATCGGGCTGTTGCGGCTGTGCAGGCGGCTTGCGAGCACGTCGATGGCGCGCAGGAACTCCTCCTTGCAGCCGTACAGAGACCCCACGGCCTCGGGGAGCATCTCCTCCGCCCACCCGCGGTGGAAACGGCAGGTGCCGAGGTTGTCGAGGATGAGTTCCTTCTTCATCCGGTCCGCGCACATCCTCCCCAAGACCCTCGGCGGGACGAAGTCGTAGCTGTAGATCATGTAGTACTTACCCATGATGGCCATGGGTGCCAGCGCGCCGGGAACCCAGTACTGGTTGGGAACCATCCACCCCCGCCGGCTGAAGGCGATGTACACCAGGCGGTCATGGAGCGCCGCACCTTTCTCCCGGGAGTGGATCCGGCTCCACTTGCGCACCCCTTCCCCGAAATCGAGAATGCCGCGGCGTTCCAGGATCGCGTCGATCAGCTCGCACCCCAGCTCGGCGTTGTGCATCGAATCGCCTGCCAGGTCGAAGCCCGCCACCTCCCACCGGGGGAGCCGGGTGACCCCGAGTTCCGCGCACGTAAGAAGCCTCGCGTCCAGAAGGTCCATGAGCCACGCCAGCACCCCCCCGCCGGAGATGGCGTCAAACCCCATGGCGTCGCAATGGTGGTTGAGCTTTTCCGCCGCCCGCTGGTCGAAGATGCCGCAGAGGGGACCCATGGTCTGGTACGGCTCGTAGTCCTTCTTGAACATGCCGCTCATCTTCTTGCAGACGGCGGCGCACGGTTCGCCGCAGGTAGCCTGCTGCTTGGTGCTGATGGTCTCGTCGTTGAACTGCTTGAGGTAATGATCGAGCACGAAATTTTTGTGCAGGGACTGGCGCTCCTCTTCCGTCCAGAAAATGGTGCGGTAGTTGAAGGCCATGATCTTTCCCCCCATGGTGGCGTAGTTCACGCCGAAGGTGCCGCCGGTGCCGACCTTTTCATCGTAGCGGTACTTGCTGGTCGTCTCCAGGTCCTTCTGCATCAGGCGCAGGCTGTACTTGTTCCTGAACCATTCATCGGCCACCGTGTGGTCGCGGAAGTCCTCGTCCACCTGCGTGCCGCCGTAGATGATCGCCACGATGCCGTGGTTTTGGACCATCGCGCTGCCAAAGCCGCCGCGGCCGGCCCAGGTGTCGATAAAGCTGATCTTCCCCTTGCTGATGGGGACCGACATGATCCCTCCCATGTCGGTGTACATGGCTGCCGGACCGGTGACGAGTATCCTCGGATCGTTCGCGTAGCAGCCGCCGAACATCTCAAAGACCCGGTCCGTGAGGGCGTACCCCCCCGTGCGCCCCGACCTCCAGATAGCCTCCACGTCAACGGGGACCACATCCACCTCGATCTCTTCCCCGTGGTTGCGGTTAAGGACAAGGACCGACGGGACCGCGGCCTTTCCCACGAGGCTCAGCATGTTGATCCCCAGGTTGTCGAACACCAGCCCCGCGCCCCCCATGGAGCTTATGTAATACCCCTGCCAGCATGGTGAAAACCCGGTCACCACCAACCGGTTCGAACCCGGGAAGATCGAGCCGGCGAAGATGCCGACGCCGAAATTGAGGCTCCGGTACTCCGAGGCCAGGTGGATACCGAGGTCCACCGGCCCGAAATAGCGGTCGAAGCCGTACTTTCGCGTCTTGTAAAATCCGGTGGCCGGATCGACCAGGAGCACCCTCTGGAACATGTTCATGCTTCACCTCTGTTGTCATCCGCATTCAAGGTTCTATTGAGGATCAAGGTTGTGTCTCTTCCGGACCCGGCACGGGTGAGGCAGCCTGGCTTTCCTTATGGATCGCCGTCTCCCTTTCGGTGACCGATGAGGCGTAGTGGTTGCCCGTGGAGAGACACTTTACCGGGCAGACCTCGACACAGAGGTTGCAGATGCAGCACTTGAGCCGGTCAATCTGCCATTCCTTGCTCTCCTTTGTGACGGTGATGGCATAGGTCGGACAGCGCCTGGCGCACAGGCCGCAGAAGATGCATCGGTCGATGGCGTTCTCTATCCTCCCCCGGGTGATGGCCGTAAAAATCCGCTCCCGCTGGGGATACATGAGGGTGGCCGGCCCTGTGACCAGGTTCCTGGTTACCGTTTTCGTCATGGTGAAAATCTTCATGGCACCCTCATCTCTCCGTGCAACTGATGCACGGGTCCAGGGTCAGAATGATGTTCGGCACGTCGGCGACCTCCGCCCCCTTCAGCACCTTGATCATGGCCGGAATGTTGCTGAAGGTGGGGACGCGTACCCGGAACCGCTGGAGGAACTTTGCCCCGTTCCCCTTGACGTAATGAATCACCTCACCCCGGGGCTGTTCGACCCTCGAATAATATTCGCCGTCCGGGGCCCCCGTCACCTTGACGTCGATCGGCCCCGGGGGAATTTTTCCCGCCGCCTGACGGACCAGGTCGATGGAGTGAAAAATTTCCCGCACGCGCACGAGGCACCGGGCATAGCAGTCTCCCGCGGTTTCCACCGCCGGCTCCACATCCAGGTATTTGTAGGCCGCATAGCCTAATTTCCGCATGTCGATCTCCAGGCCGCTCGCCCGGGCCATGGGGCCGACACAGCCGAGTGCGTAGGCGTCATCCCTGGAAATGAAGCCGACCCCCGACAACCTGTGCCGCACGGAGTAGTCGTTGATGAAGACGTTGCCGAGTTCTTCCAGTGCTGCCTTCAGGTTGGCCAGCCGGATCACGATCCCCTTCAGGCTGTCGTCATCGATGTCCCGCCGCACGCCGCCTATCTTGCACACCCCCAGGATGACCCGTGCCCCGGTGGTTTCCTCGAAGATGTCGAGCACCGGTTCCCGCAGCCGCAGCGCCTGCATGAACAGGCTCTCGAAACCGAAGGCATCGGCGGCGACCCCCAGCCAGAAGAGGTGACTGTGGACCCGGGAGAGCTCCGCCCAGATTGAGCGCAGGTAGAGCGCCCTTTCCGGCACCTCTATGCCCATGATTTCCTCCACGGCCTGGCAGTACCCCAGGCTGTGCATGAAGCTGCACAGGCCGCAGATCCGGTCGGCAACATGGACGAAGTCGAGGAAGTCCCGCTTCTCGATCAGCCGTTCCAGCCCCCGGTGGACGTAGCTTATGGATGGGATGGCGTCGATTATCCTTTCATCTTCCGTCACCAGATCGAAGTGAATCGGCTCTGGCAGCACCGGGTGCTGCGGTCCGAAGGGGATGATGTTCCTATGGGCCATGATGTCGCGCTCCCCTATCCTGTCTGCTCGCCGGGAACCGCCGACGGCTTTTCCTCCGGCACCGCCGCCTTCTGCTTCGGGGCCTCCGTCAGCTTGACATTGTCGATGCTGAACGGCGTACCGACCGCGGTCCGGTAGAGCGTGCCCCGGTAATCGACGGCGATGTGCGTTATGACCACGCCGAAGAGGTCGTGGATCTCGTTCTCGTACAGGAAGGCATTGGGATAGATCACACTGATGCTCGGCACCTCTTCGCCCTTTGTCACGGCAAAGCGCAGATTTCTGAAGCGGTACTCCCGGTCGAAGGAGTAGGTGAGCTCATAGGCTTCCGGCAGCGTTGTACAGCCGATCTGCACCAGCCGGTACCCCTCCGCGAAAAGCTCGGCCACGATCCCAACCAGATCGCTCTTCTCGACGGGCACGATTTCCTGGGGTTTGCTCATTGTCTCCTCATCTTTTTCCACTGCGCATATTTCTCCTCAAGGATGTCGCACGCCTTGAGCACGCCGTCGATGATCGCCTCCGGCCGGGCGGCGCACCCCGGAATGTAGACATCCACCGGCAGCACCTTGTCCACCCCGCCAAGCACGTTGTAGCAGTCCTGGAACACGCAGCCGGACGTGGCGCAGATCCCCACCGCCACGACGACCTTCGGGTTCGGCATCTGGTCGTAGAGCGTCTGCACCACCTGCCGGCTCTTCTCGTTGACCGACCCGGTGACCGCGAGGATATCGGCGTGCTTCGGGTTCCCGGTATTCATGATGCCGAAGCGCTCCAGGTCGTAGAGCGGCGTCAGGCTGGCGATCAGCTCGATGTCGCAGCCGTTGCAGCTGGTGGCATTGTAATGGAGCACCCAGGGTGAACGTCTGAACCAGCCCATACTTTCTCCTGCTATCGCATCAGGCTTAGCACGATGATGTTCGACACCCCGGCGACGGCCGTGAACAGCCAGGCGCTGAGGAAGGTAAGCTGCCACTTGAAGCGGGCATAATTCATGTCGATGAAGATCTCGAACAGATAGGTCGCCAGCGCCATGACCACGGCCAGC
>DAIEGL010000224.1 GCA_027356255.1 Geobacter sp.
GAACGGACCCGGCAACGGCGACCCACGCCGGGTCGGGCTCCTTCTCGCCGGTGCCAATGCGGTTGCGGTGGACGTCATCGCTGCGGAAATCGCCGGCATACCGAAAAAGCTGCTTTACCTGGAGCGTGCAGCCGCACAGCTTGGTGTTGACGGGGCGGACCGCTCGACGATCACCACGGCGGGGCTGCCCGTTTCCGAGGCGCGGGTGGCGGACTTCCGCCTGCCGCACATTTCCGATGTGCAGTTCGGCCTCCCCCCTTTTCTCAAGAACCGTCTCCGCCATTATCTGACATCCCGCCCATGCGTGTTGCCGGAAAAATGCCGATTGTGCGGAATCTGCAGGGACGCCTGTCCGCCGCACGCCATTGCGATCAGGGATGGGAAGCTCCATTTCGACTACCATGCCTGCATCCGCTGCTTCTGTTGCCGCGAACTCTGCCCGGATGGAGCCCTCGATGTCAAAGAAGGGGCACTGGCAAGATTGATCAAAAGATTCACATAAATCTATTTAATGGTGCAGCGGGTTGACTTTGTTTCAGGGGAGGATTATCATGTAGTCATCCTCCGGGAAAAATGAGTGAGGGAAGAAAAATCACAGCGAAAGGAGACCTACTGATTTATGTGGACCACAATCTATATGCTTCGCCCGGTAACCCGCTGCAAAGAAGGTTGCCCTAGTTAGCCCGTCGTCGAAGGCGACGGGCGTTTCCAAAGAGGCCCCCTGTTAGTCCTGACAGGGGGCTTTACTTATTCGCAGACTCTCCGACAACTCCTCTCTCTAGCTGCAAAAACCCCTTTAACATTGACAAAACGGCGAAATTCCGCTATTTTGACCCCTCCTGGGTGGGGCAGTTAACTGGTTTCTCCGCCCGGTTTCTCCCGCAGAAGGTTCTTTGTTGTCCCTGCCGTGTCTCTACGGGCTTGAGATGTGGCATAATGATGTTGTCTCCGTGCATCCTTTCTTCTCCCTTGCCGGATCCAAAGAACCTCTCGTTTCCGAGTCAAATGGCCAAGGGTTTCCCATCGGTTCATCCGGATGGAAACCGATATCACTGCTTGGTTCAGCGGAAGGGGTCTATAATGAAAAAAATACTGCTGATGCTGATAATGCTACTGCCGGCTGCTTCGGTTTTCGCCGCGGACCAGGCACTTTTGCAGGAGGCTATGGCTCATGAGGCCAACCTTCCCGCCCAGGAACCGGAGAAGCTCATCGGCAAAACAGAACAGTCGCGTGGCCGGGCCGCCTCCCGCGACAGCGAAGGTCGCCTGAGCCAGGCACTGGAACTCCCCCCCTCCGAAGTCTTTTCACTCGAAGAGGCCCTGACCAAGCAGGTGGAGGCGGAGTTCGAGCTCAAGCTGCCGGAGGAGGAGCTTCCCGCGTCCGACATCCCCCTGACCTTCAACAGCAAGGTGGAGTATTTCATTCGTTACTTCCAGACCAGCGGCAGAAAAGCATTCTCCAAGTGGCTTTCCCGGTCGGAACGCTTCATCCCCATGATGCGGGACGTGCTGAAGAAAGAGGGACTCCCCGAGGACCTCGTTTATCTGGCCATGATCGAGAGTGGCTTTTCTCCCCACGCATATTCAGTGGCAAGCGCCGTTGGGCCATGGCAGTTCATATCAGCTACCGGCAAACGTTACTCTTTGCGTATCGACCCGTGGATCGATGAGCGCCGCGATCCTCTGAAATCCACTGTGGCCGCTGCCCTGTACCTGAAAGAGCTGTACGCCATGTTCAACAATGACTGGTATCTGGCTGCCGCAGGTTACAATGCGGGAGAAAACAAGATACTGCGCGCCATCGACATGTACAACAGCAGGGATTTCTGGCAGCTTTCCAAGGGTACTTACCTTAAGCGCGAGACCAAGGACTATGTGCCGAAACTGCTGGCTGCGGCCATTATCGCCAAGGAACCGGCCAAATACGGTTTTGCCGACGTCGCCTACCTTCCCCCCGTCGAGTTCGACACGGTGACGATCCCTACGAGGACCGACCTTGAACAGGTGGCCAAGATCTGCGAAATCCCCTATCAGACCCTCCGCGACCTGAATCCCGAACTGCGTCGCTGGTGCACCCCCCCGGATTATCCCGGCTACCAGCTTAAAATCCCCCGGGGGAAGAAGTCGGTGTTCGAGGCGGAGTATGCAAAAATTCCCGAGGACAAGCGTTACACGGAGAAGATCCAGTATGCCCGCTACAGGGCGAAAAAACATGATACGCTTGCTTCCGTGGCAAAGCGTTTCGGCACGACCAGCCGAACACTGGCCGAACTGAACGGTCTCCGCAAAGTGAAGCGGCTGCGGGGCAAGGTGTTGGTCGTTCCGGTGCAGATAGCCGCACTGGAAGGCCCGCCTGAAAAGGGCTCACCGCGCCTTTCCCATCCCGTGTCGGCTGGCAGGTCGTTCAACAAGTACTACACGGTCAAAAGGGGAGACACCTTGGCGGCCCTTGCCAGACGTTTCAACGTCTCAGCCAGGATTCTCTCTGCCTGGAACAACCTCAAGGCAAGAGTCGCCTTGCGGCCGGGCAAGCGGATAATCGTCGCCAAGTACGTGGAGAAAAAGGGGTCGATGACGAGTGCCGTAGAAGGCAACGGCTAGTCCAGCGTGATCCTCTCCGGCAGAGTTGCCGCAGTGAACGTTGCATGCTGTATCCATTTATAAATTAACCAGAATCGAAAGGATGGACCTCGATGTACAATCTTCTTATTTCCTCCGGTGCGGCTCTTGTCGTCTTTCTGCTGTTGAAACTGCCCGTAGGCCTGCCATGGTGGGGGGCGCTCCTCATCGCACTGCCGGTGTTCCTCGGTTCGTTCGTGCTCATATCCCGCATCGTCACGAAAAAACTGGAAGCGCTCATGGGGACGGCGATGAAGGACATCCAGGCCCAGCGTTTCGAGAAGGGGGTGCGCGACCTGAAGAGCGCCTTCAAGTACGGGAAATGGCAGATCTACGTCACGGGCCAGATCAACTCCACCATCGGCATGGTTTACTATGTGAAACGCGACTTTTCCAACGCCTTTCCGTATTTGGAAAAGGGCTTTTTCAAGAACTGGGTCACCATGGGGATGCTTGCCGTTACCTACATGAAGCGCAGCAAGCGGGACAAGATGAAGGAGACTTTCGAGAAGGCGGTCGTGGCGAGCCCCAAGGAGTCGCTCCTCTGGAACCTTTATGCTTACTGTCTCAACGATTGCGGTGACACGGGCAAGGCGAAAGAGGTGCTGGAGCGGGGACTGAAGAAACTGCCGGGGGACGAAAAGATCAAGCAGAACCTGGAGCTCCTGAGCGATGGGAAAAAGATGAAGATGAAGGCCTATGGCGAGATGTGGCTCCAGTTCCACCTGGAGAGCATCGGAACCATTCAGAAACAGCAGATGGCGGCCATGGGCGGGAAACGTCGGATCATCAGAAAATAGCTTGTAATTTGTCAGGAAAACTGTCATAAATAGCTGTTTCAAAAGGCGGGCTAAATGCCCGTCTTTTTCTTTGTCAGGCAACGTCATAAATAAACTGCGACTTCGCGTCGCAGACAGGAAAGAGGAGTTGTTCGCATATGCAGGAATCCATCAGAAACATAGCCATCATTGCCCACGTAGACCATGGGAAGACCACGCTCGTGGACGCCATGCTCAAACACGCCGGGGTCTTCCGGGAGAACGAGGCCATCACCGAGCGGGTCATGGACTCGAACGATCTGGAGAAGGAGCGCGGCATCACCATTCTCTCGAAGAATCTTTCCGTGCATCACGGCCGTTACAAGATCAACATAGTCGATACCCCGGGTCACGCCGACTTTGGCGGAGAGGTGGAGCGGGTCCTCAAGATGGTGGATTCGGTCCTCCTGCTGGTGGATGCCCTCGATGGCCCCATGCCGCAGACGCGGTTTGTGCTGAAAAAATCCCTCGACCTGGGGTTGAAGCCTATCGTCGTCATCAACAAGGTGGACCGACCCGGTGCCAGGCCTGCCGAAGTTGTCGACATGGTTTTTGACCTCTTCTGCGAACTTAACGCAAGCGATGAGCAGTTGGACTTTGCCATCGTTTACACGAGCGCCAAGCTCGGTTATGCCATGCTCGACATGAATGCGGCTTCCACCAGCATGGAACCGCTTTTTGCAGTGATCGAGTCGAACGTCCGGCCACCTTCAGGCGATCCGCATGCAGCGTTTCAGATGCTCGTCACCAACATCGACTACAACGACTACATCGGCAGGATCGCCACCGGCAAGATCTTCAACGGCAAGGTTACGGCCGGTGAAAACATCGCCCTCGTCAAACGCGACGGTAGGGTGGTGAAGGGACGCATCTCAAAGCTCCTCGGTTACGAGGGGCTGAAGCAGGTGGATATTGCCGAGGCATGCACCGGTGACATCGTAACCCTGGCCGGCTTCGAGGATGTGGGGATCGGCGAGACCCTGGCGGCGGCCGACAACCCGATCGGGCTTCCCTACGTTTCCATCGATGAGCCGACCATTTCCATGAACTTCATCGTCAACAGCTCCCCCTTTGCCGGCCGTGAAGGGAAGCTGGTCACCTCCCGGAACATCCGCGAGCGCCTCGAAAAAGAGTTGCGCACCAACGTGTCGCTGCGCGTGGAGGACACCGCCAACCCCGACACCTTCAAGGTATCGGGACGCGGCGAGCTCCACCTCTCGATCCTGATCGAGAACATGCGGCGGGAAGGTTTTGAAATGGCTGTTTCCAAGCCGGAGGTCATCATTCGCGAGGAGGACGGGAAGAAGCTCGAACCGATGGAATACCTGGTGGTGGACGTGCCGGCCGAGTACCAGGGGGCAATCATCGAGAAGATGGGGCCGCGCAAGGGGGAAATGGTCGCCATGAACCCCATGGGGGAGACGATCCGGCTTGAGTTCGTCATCCCGGCCCGCGGTCTCATCGGCCTGCGGGGTGAAGTCCTGACCGAAACCCGCGGCACCGCAGTGGTTACCCACACCTTCCACGACTACGCTCCGTACAAAGGTGACATCCCCGGCCGCAAGAACGGCGTCCTGATGGCCATGGAGCATGGCGAAACAACCGCCTACTCCCTGGATGGCCTGCAGCCGCGCGGGACCCTGTTCATCGGCCCTGGCATTGAGGTTTACGGCGGCATGATCATTGGTCAGCACGCCAAGGACAACGATCTGGACGTCAATCCCTGCAAGGGGAAAAAGCTGACCAACGTTCGCGCCTCCGGTTCCGACGATGCCATCAAGCTTACCCCGCCGCGCATCCTGACGCTTGAGCAGGCGCTTGAGTTCATCGACGACGACGAGCTCGTGGAGGTGACCCCCCAGTCGATCCGGCTGCGTAAGAAGGAGCTGGATCCGAACAAGCGGAAGCGGAAGGGGTAGTCGTACAATCATCAGCTGCGGTATCAGAGAGGCGGGGTTATCCCCGCCTTTTTTGATAGCTCCGGCCGGATATTTCCCGCCACTTTGCATGTCGGCAACTTTGCATTGACAATGCATCCTTTTTCCACTAATTTTCTTGTAATAATCCAAGTGTTACAGGGGAAACAATGTCTTTTCAGAAACTTAGCAAGCATGCCATTAACCTTTTCCCGATGGTTCTCCTCCTTGCCGGCTGTGCCGGCACAGTACCGGTCGTCAAGTCTGCGGACACCTATTTCAAGGAAGGGGAGGAGTTCTACGCCTCCCACAACTACGAAGACGCCATTGCCCAGTGGAAAAAGGTGAAGGAAACGTTCTCCTCCCCGGAACTCTCCACCCTGGCGGACTTGAAGATAGCCGACGCCTATTTCGATAACCACAGCTACATAGAAGCGGCCGCTGCCTACGAGGACTTTCGCAAGCTCCACCCGAACCACGAGAAGGCAGCCTACGCCCTGTACCGGCTAGGGCTTTGCAATTACGAGCAGATAACGGGGATTGACACCGACCAGACCCCCGTAAAGAATGCGGTCAACCTCTTCGAGTCGTTCCTCAAGCAGTATCCGAAATCCGAATATGCGGCTGAAGTGAAGGAGAAACTGGATGACTGTATGATGAAGCAGATCCAGTACGAGAATTACGTGGGACGCTTCTATCTGCGCACCGAGAAGTATGCGGCGGCAATCAAGCGCCTGGAAGAGGCGTTACAGAAATACCCCAATGCCGAGGCCCATGACGAAACCCTCTACTATCTGGGAAAGGCGTATTTCCTTTCCGGTGACAAGGTCAAGGGGAGGGAGACGTTCAACCGCCTTGCCAAGCAGTACGCATCGAGTAAATATGTCGAAGAGGCAAAGCGGGTCATGGAAAAGTATTACTGATGCGGCACTTTCTTTCCGGTCTGGTCGTCGTACTCATGTTCGCCTGTACCGGTCAGAGCGCAGACCGTCAGGCGTTGCAATCGGTCGCCATTCAGCGTCAGCAGGCACTTCGCAACAAAGATTTGAACCTCTATCTCACCCTTCTTTCCCGCGATTACCAGGACAAAGGCCGGGATTTTGCAGCTAAGAAGAAGGAGCTGGAGTCGAACTTCGCCCTTTTCGACCGGATCGAGTACCGTTCCGACGGCTATACCATCGTCATTAACGGGGATAGGGCCACCATTTCCGGGAGTTACGGACTGGAAGTCGTCATCGGGGGAAAGACTCTGAAGTTTGCAGGAAAGGAAACGCTCCGGCTGAAAAAGGAGCCCGGCGGTTGGAAGATAGTGGCTGGGCTATGAAGGGGAGCGGTGGCTCAGTTCTGTGGACGATCTAGTGACCCCCTGCAGGTTTTCGACCGTTTCTCCAGGTACATGCGCGCATCCGCCAGTCGCCAGGTATCGATCAGTTTTTCTCCGTTCTCTGCGACGGCTGCCCCAATCGACAGGCTTAAGGGGGGGGCTGATCCGGATTCGTTGTGATGGGTCAGGCTGTTTTTCAGCCTATCCATAATTTCTCTGACAGCTGTAGCATCGGTGTTGGGGAGCAGCGCGGCAAACTCGTCGCCGCCGATCCTGGCCACCACGTCTTCCGCCCGGAAGACTTCCTTCAGCGTCCTGGCGGCCTGTTTCAGCAGTGCGTCCCCATGTGCATGCCCCAGCTTGTCATTTACCTCCTTCAATCCGTCCACGTCCGACATCACGATGCTGATCGGGAACTGCCGACCTTTTTCAAGCCTTGCCAGTTCTTCGTCGAAATAGGCCCGGTTGTAGAGCCCGGTCAGTGCATCATGGGTGCTCATGTAGCGGAGCTTCTCCTCCGCTTCCTTCCTCTCGGAAATGTCACGGACGATGTAGGCTATTCCCCCTCCGTCGATCATGGAAAGTGAGACTTCCTGGGGGAAAGGGGTTCCATTCCTCTTTATTCCCGTCGCTTCTCCCCTCCATTTGCCGTTCAGGCTAAGGATCGGCAGGATCTCGTTTTCAAATCTCCTGATCTCCCCTTCTTCATAGAGGATCTGCCAAGACTTGCCGATGAGTTCCTCGGGGGTGTCGTATCCATGGATCTCGGCATGGGCGTGGTTGAGGTAGATGAATTCGCCGCTGTGGTTGATGGTCGCCATGCCGTCCAGTGAGCTTTCCATGGCAGCCAGCTGCTGCTGCAAGATTTCTTCGGCCCGTTTTCGTTCCCGTCGCATCCTCGCATCGATCAGTTCCCGCTTGATGGCGGGAATAAGCCGCGCCATCTGCCCCTTGACAAAATAGTCCTGGGCCCCGCCGCGCATGGCCTCCACCGCCGCCTCCTCGCCGACTTTCCCGGAAACGATTATGCACGGCAGGTCTATACCCTTCTCCTGGAGCAGATTCAAGGCTGCCAAGCCATTGAAGTTGGGCATGATATAGTCTGCTATGACAATGTCCCACGCCTGGTCGTCGAGTGCAGCGATCATGGCCTCCGCAGTCTCGACCCGCCGGAAGGTCGGATCGAATCCTCCCTGCCGCAATTCTCGCAGGAGGAGATCCGTATCGTCGGGCGAGTCTTCAATTATTAATGCCCTGATGGGTGTGACCATCGTTCTCTCGTTTCTACGTGGTTGATAAGCTGAAATGAGACGTGAAAATATTTTAATACATTTAAGCCGATGCGCAACGACGCTGGAAAAATATTGTCAGCCGGCAACCGTCGCATGTGGCTGGACATGGATGGCGCTTTGAGCCGGGTCGGGATGAAAAATCGGCGCAGGTGATCCTGCCTTGTTGCGCACGTTTTCCCGGAATGGCGCTCATACCCCGGCGAGACAGGAAGTGTCGGGAAAGGTGGGCTTTTTGCCGTGGTATGGGGACATGGTCTTCGGTATACGTAAACACATTTACCCGCAGCCGTAATCATGTATAATACTGCGAAGATATCGAAGGGGTATATTCCCTGGTCATGCAAAGGAGTCCGTTGATGGCGGAAGAAAAGAAAGAGCCGTGGCTGAATTATCTCGCCCTTAGCACCGTTGTCCTGGCGGTTTGCGCCACACTTGCGACCTTCAAGGGCGGCGGGTTTTCTACCCGCTCGGTCATGAGTCAGACCCAGGCGTCGGACCAGTGGGCTTTTTTCCAGTCCAAGAGCATCAAGGGGTACCTGTATGAGATGCAGAAAGAAAAACTGGAGCTTGAGCTGAAAGCCCTCGGGCCGCGGAGGCCGCGGTCGGTTGCCGAGGCGTATGAGAAGAAGATCGCTGCATACGCCAAAAAAATAGCAAAGTATGAGGCGGAAAAGGGCGAAATACAAAGGGATGCGAAACGGTTCGAGGGGGTCCGTGACGATGCCCAGAGGCATGGCCAGATCTTCGGTATTGCGGTGATATTCCTCCAGATAGCCATTCTCCTTTCTTCCATTGCGGCGCTGGTGAAGAAGAAATATGTCTGGTTGATCGGCGTGGCGGTGGGGCTCGTAGGCATCGTCTATTTTGTTGACGGCTTTTTACTGTTTTTCTGAGGTTGATGCCGAACAGTTTGGAAAGAAAAAAGGCCGTGGTCTTTGCCTCGGCCCCTTTATTCGGCATATTTTCGGTTCGTTATTTGACGCCGGCTTCCAGGTTGACTTTTTTTTCAGGGTCCGCCTGCGGGACATTTGCCTTTGCCACTGTCTCGTTTCCCGGTTCGGCCACAAGCTCAAAGTTGAGCAGCTTGTCGGTATTTTCTCCATAGCTGAGGATTTCCTTCGCCTCTTTGTACCCCTTGAGCTTCAGGGAGACGATCTTTTTTTCCCTAACGAGCTGATTGTTTTCGGGAAAAGGCACCTTGATGGTGGCCGGGGTTTTGCCCATGGCCTTGCCATCAACCAGGATGTCCGCCCCGCTTGGAGAGGATTTGATGGTAAACGAGCTGTAGGTGCCGCAACCGGCCAAAAAGATGAACGGCAACAGAATAATGGATGGCAGGATATTTCTCATTTTGCGTCTCCTTTTGTATTTTCGCGGTTCAACAGGAACTGGATGTTGGGCATGTCAATGGGATACAGGTCGCGCACCTGGGAGTCGTACCCATCCTTTTTGACCTGGACAACTCGTCGGAGCAGGGAGTTGTAAATTTCGTCCTTGTTCCAGGTGAAAAATGTCTGGATCTTCAGCGGCGTTTCGCCGATTTTGTCGCCGTCCAGGTAAACAGAGGCCCCCGGCGGCTCGGATGAGATGAGCAGATCCTTGGTGATCTTGTTTGCTGAGCTGCAACCGGCAAGGGCTACACAAGCCAGCAGGCAAAGCGGAACGAGCTTTTTTTGCATTACTGCCTCCTTATGATGTGGTGTATATATTGGGATCGCGATAGGATAAATATCGGACAATCTGTCACGAACTATAGGGTTCTTGGAAAAATATTTAGCAAAGCGCTTTTTCAAGAGGAGAGAAAAGATGTCGTCACACATCCAGAAAATGAGGATCGAGGGGGTGTATGAACAGCGGCAGCCCGATACTTACATGCTTAGGGCCAAGGTGCCGGGAGGTGTCCTTTCCGCCGAGCAGGCGCTTAAGGTCTGCGAGATCGCGGAGCGTTTTGCCGGCGGCGGCATCCACCTGACATCCCGGGCAAGCATAGAGCTCCACTGGCTGAAAGTCGAAGACCTTGCGGAGGTCATGCGCATGCTCGCGGCTGTCGGTCTCACCACGCGAGGCGCATGCGGCGGGGCGGTACGAGGTGTCGTATGCAGCACCCCGTTTGCAGACGACTTCCCGACCGCCCAGGTGCTGGCCAGGAAACTACACCACCACTTCACCCACAATCCCCACTTTGAGAACCTCCCCAAAAAATTCAAGCTCGGCGTAGAAGCCGGTTACGATGGCTCGCGACACCTGATTCAGGATGTGGGGCTGGTTTACGCGGGTAATGACGGGGAAGGTGCCTGCTATGACGTCTGGGTCGCGGGGGGGCTCGGACGCGAACCGCAACCCGCCTTCTCCCTCGAAAGGCGCGTTCCGGAGGGGCACATCGTCCCCCTCATCGAGGGGATAATACGGATTTACCGGCGGCATACCCCGGCCGGCAAACGCCTCAAGCACTTGTTGCGCGAAATCGGCAGCGCGGAATTCATCCGCCGCCTTGAAGAGGAGGTAGACCGGGACGCGGTTCTGCCGCTTCCCGATGGCTTCGATAAGCGCCTTACCCCGCTGGTCGGGTCGGGACGACCGGAGAGGATTGAAGCGCATTTATTTGCCGGCGAGCTTGAGGCGGGTCGGTTGCGCCGCTTGTGCAACATTGCAGCGCAGTTCGCGGGAGGCTTCATGGTCCTGACCTGCGATCAAAACGTGGCTTTTCTGCTGGATGAGCGGGTCAACATCGGCGAGGCCGAAGCCGCACTGGCTGCAGCGGGCCTTGACGGAACGGAGCAGGCGACTCGGGTAAATTTCCGCGTCTGTCCCGGGAGCCACGAGTGCAGGATGGGGCTGTGCCCCACCCGGGACGTCAGCCGTTCCGTAATCGAAGCCCTCGGCCCTCAGGGGGAAACGCTCACCTGGGCCATTTCCGGCTGTCCCAACTCCTGCTCCCAGCCCCAGCTGGCGCAGGCGGGTATAATCATCTCGAAAACGGTCGGAGAGCCGGGCGGGGAGCGGACCCCCCGCTTCGACCTGTATCGTCGGGAAGGTGGTGAGGCTTTTGCAACGGCAGTCCACCAAGGGCTCACCCTCGATGAACTGCTTCAGGCCGTTGCAAAGATAGGCTGAAAGAGCGGGAGAATCAGCTCGATTTTCCTTTCCCTCTGCCCAGAACCGATTGCATCGTTTCCCCCATCCTCGTGGGGCTGGTGGAAACGGCAACGCCGCAATCCTGGAGGGTCCTGATTTTGTCTTCCGCCTTCCCCTTGCCGCCGGTGATGATGGCTCCGGCATGCCCCATTCTCTTGCCCGGCGGGGCGGTTACACCGGCGATGAAGGCGGCCACCGGCTTTTTCATGTTTTCCCTGATCCAGTGTGCCGCCTCCTCCTCCGCGCCGCCGCCGATCTCGCCGATCATGAAGACCCCCTCGGTATTCTTGTCTTCATTGAAGAGCTGCAGCACGTCGATGAACTTCATCCCGATGATCGGGTCACCGCCGATTCCTACGCAGGTGGACTGCCCGAGACCCATGTCGGAGAGCTGTTTTACCGCCTCGTAGGTGAGCGTGCCGCTCCTGGAGACAACGCCGATTTTCCCCTTTTTGTGGATATGGCCGGGCATTATCCCGACTTTGCACTCTCCCGGCGTGATTACCCCGGGACAGTTCGGGCCGACCAGGCGCATCTTCTTCCCCTCCAGGACACGCCGCGCCAGGACCATGTCGCGCACCGGTATCCCCTCGGTGATGCAGACCGCCAGCTCGATGCCGGCGTCTGCCGCCTCCAGGATGGCGTCCGCCGCTCCCGGCGGCGGGACGAAGATCATGGAGACATTGGCGTTGGTATAATGAACCGCCTCCTCCACAGTGTTGAAAACCGGAATCCCCTCGATGTGAATTCCTCCCTTGCCCGGCGTTACCCCCGCCACGATCTTGCTGCCGTAATCCCTGCATTGCTGGGTGTGGAACAGGCCGCTCCTGCCGGTTATCCCCTGTACGACTATCTTGGAATCCTTATTCAACAGAATAGACATATCTCATCTCCATTTACGTTGATATCGTTTTGAAAAAGGTTCTTCCGACATTCCGGGACGGCTGCCGTGGCTTCGGGAGTGAGTGACAGAGCCGAAGCGGCGAGCGGACACCCGCCCGAGATTGAAAGATGCACCTTCGCCTCAAACAAAGTATGTGGACAATTACATGGGAGACGGTGCCAGGTCCGCAGCTTCGGCGACCGAACGAACGGACGAAGTTGCGGCAGACGGCCTTCTACCGGAATTACCGGATAGCCACAGAGGATCATTCGCCGAGCATCTGGACGATCCGCGTGGCACCGTCTCCCAGGTTTTCACCGATCTGGACGTTCAGCCCCGAATCCAGGAGGAGCCGTTTCCCTTCCTCCACCTTGCTGCCGTCCATTCTCACCACGATAGGGAGTGCGCAGTGCACCTCGCTTGCCGCCTCGATGATCCCCTGGGCGATCACGTCGCAACGCATGATGCCGCCGAAGATATTGACGAATACCCCTTTTACGTCAGAGTCCTGGAGGATGATCTTGAACGCCTCGGCCACCTTTTCCCTGGTCGCCCCGCCCCCCACGTCGAGGAAGTTGGCAGGCTCGCCTCCGAATTCCTTGAGCACGTCCAGTGTCGCCATGGCCAGTCCGGCGCCGTTCACCATGCAGCCGATATTCCCCTGCAGCTTGATATAGGAGAGGTCGTACTTGCCGGCGTTGATCTCCAGGGTATCGAGCTGGGAGTAGTCGAGCATGTCGGGGTATTCCCGGTGGCGGAACATGGCGTTGTCGTCGAAGTTTATCTTGGCGTCCATGGCCATGAGCCACCCGGCCTTGGTTACCACGAGCGGATTGATCTCCACCAGGTAGCAGTCCTTTTCAAGGCAGCAGCGGTAGAGGTTGAGGATCAGCTCCACGCAGTCCTCGCAGACGCTCCCCTTGAGTCCGAGGGCCAGGGCAATCTTGCGCGCCTGGTAGGGACGCAGCCCCGTAAACGGGTCGATGGTGAGCATGTGGATCTTTTCCGGCGTCTTTTGCGCGACCTCCTCGATCTCGACTCCCCCCTCGGCCGAGGCGATCAGGCAATAGCGGGAGCTTTCCCGGTCAAGGGTGATGGAGAGGTAGAATTCACGGGCGATTTCCACCGCCTCTTCCACGAGGATCCTCCGTACCCGGAGCCCTTCCTGCCCGGTCTGGGGGGTGACCAGTTTCCTGGTGAAAAGGTCCTTCCCCAGTTCCTGCGCCTGCTCCGGATGATGGACCAGCTTTACGCCCCCCGCCTTTCCCCTGCCGCCGGCGTAGATCTGTGCCTTCACCACGCAGCGTCCCCCCATCTCCTTGGCGGCGCGTTCCACCTGGTCGGAGGTCAGCGCCACCCTGCCGCGTGGTACCGGAATGCCGAAAGAGCTTAAAATCTCTTTGGCCTGGTACTCATGAATGTTCATAAATCCCCTCCATTTTAGTAAGAATAAATTATTTTATTAATACCATAAAAACGTGCAAAAGCAAGCGATAAAGTTGAAAAATGGTCAAA
Organism: Geobacter sp.; assembly: GCA_027356255.1. Lineage (GTDB taxonomy): Bacteria > Desulfobacterota > Desulfuromonadia > Geobacterales > Geobacteraceae > Geotalea. The sequence goes on from DAIEGL010000224.1 coordinate 13,503, forward strand.
TATCGGTGTCAAAGAGCACAATTCTACTGCATGAGGATGCTTTTAATTGCACATTATTATATGTATTTATTTAAAATATATTATTATGTCGTTGACATGGTGCGGCTGGTTGACTATTATTTTAATCCATTCATGTTAATGTCGTGCTGAGGGGGCGGTATATGAAGAAGATGTTCTTTGTGGCAGTTCTCTTTGTCGGTATGGCGGGGATAACCTTCGCTCAGGTAGGCGTTAAGAAAAAGAGGGTGCCTCCCTATGAGTTCGGAAAGGTCACCATCAACAACTATTCGGAGAAGGTGGGGCTGAAGCCCGTCCAGTTCGACCATTGGGTGCACCGGAGCAAGTATACGTGCCGGCTTTGCCACATGGACATCGGTTTTTCCATGAGAGCCGGCGAAACCCAGATAAAGGCGGCGGACAACATGCGCGGCTACTTCTGCGGCACCTGTCACAACGGTAAAATGCTATACGGCGACAGGGTGGTGTTCAAGGCGTGTTCGAAGGAGTTCACCAAGGAAGAGGTAAGGCGTTGTGAACGGTGCCATCTCGCAGCCCCCAATCCCAGGAAGGAAACCGAATTCGAGAAGTTTGCGGAAAAACTGCCCAAAGAGCGCTATGGCAACGGGATAAACTGGGAGCTGGCGGAGGAACAGGGGCTGATCAAGCCGATCGACTTCATCGAAGGGGTATCGATCAAGAAAGCGCCCCTGGCCACGCAGAAGGACTTTGCCCTTGCTTCAAAAATCGAAGGGATCCCCGATATAATCTTCTCGCACAAAAAGCACACCATCTGGAACGGCTGCGAGGTCTGTCATCCGGAGATTTTTATCGGCATGAAGAAGGGGTCTGATAAATACACCATGGTGGACCTGTTTCAGGGGAAATACTGCGGCGTCTGTCACGATACGGTAGCCTTCCCACAGACGGATTGTCAAAGATGCCATACAAAACCGGTCTGAGGCTGACAATTGCTGTAACGATGTGGGGCCTGCTGTCCTGCCTGCCGGCGGGTGCGACGGAGTTTTTCGATCTTCCGCCGCTTCCTCCTGCCGAAGAATACGGCAACATCCTCATCAATCGCACTTCCACTGCCAACGGTGTCAAGCCGGTCACCTTTTCCCATTGGCAGCACCGGATCAAGTATACCTGCCGCGTCTGCCACTCGGAACTCGAGTTCAACATGAAGGTCAACACGACCGAGATTACAGAGTTCGCCAACAGGAAAGGGAAATTCTGCGGTGCCTGTCATAACGGGAGGACGGCATTCAGGCACAACGGCAACTGCGACAGGTGCCATAACGGCGATATTGCCTACGGCAAGCAGAAGTTCGACATATTTTCGAAACTGCCGTTTGCCAGGACCTCCTATGGTGACGGCATCAACTGGGTCGAATCGGTGCGGCTGGGGATAATTTCCCCGGCAAATTACGTCAAGACCAAGTCCCAGGATATCCCCTTCGACAAGATGCTCATACTGGACTCGGA
>DAIEGL010000235.1 GCA_027356255.1 Geobacter sp.
CCTTCGGGCTCAACCAGGCAGGCATCCAGGCGGTCAACTACCTGGCCTATCCACTCCAGCTCGCCCTGTTCCTGCCATTCTGTCGCCTGGGAGAAAAGCTCTTCCCCTGGGGACCGGCGGTTTCAACCGAAGTACTGACCGCCGCCCTTCACGGCCATCTCTCCGCCACCGTCACCCTTATCGGGTGGGCCATTCTCAAGGCAATTACCGCCTGGATGATTACCGCCCCACCGGCTGCCGTTCTCCTTTACCTGCTGCTAAAGGCAATTATCAAGAGGAAATACCCGGCACCAGTGGACCACTCGGAACATCACCCCATGCCGACCGGGAAGTGACCGGACAGGATCAGATCCTGTCCGGGTGAACATGGAAGGAAATGGTTGCGCCGGTCACCATGCTGCGGCCGGTGTAGAGGAAGATGGTGAACCAGAGCAGTTGAAGGGTGAGGATCACGAACGGATTCCAGAGGGTGAGTATACCCCTCGCCAGCTCCACGGCCGGAAGCGGCGCTTCCCCGAATAGAATCGCAATGCCCCAGGCATACAATATCCCGACGACGCCCATCACCTGGTATGCGGATATCTTGCCAGCGCCGCGGTAATCGTCGCGCAGCAGTTCCGAAAACACGCGCCACCCCTGGGTCACCGTCGTTGCCGCGACGAATGCGGCAGTGCAGTGCGACCGGAGAAAGAGGAGGGTGGCGAACAGGCCGGTTCCCACGTAGATGACGTAGGTGAGCGCCTGGACCGGCAACACCTTCACCCCTTCCATGCCGCCGGCGTAGGCTATTTTCTTGGTCTTGCCGGTGAAGATGACGCCGTAGCGGCGGAAAGCCCTTTGCAGAAGGGGATGGCAAGCGGACAGCCGCTTGCCGTAGCAGCAGCCGAAACTGACGCATGCCAGCCGTCCCAGTCCTTCGCCGAACGCGTAGGCAATGGATACGGCCGCCAGCGCCGCCATGACCGGCACATGGAAGCCGAGGAACGCCCCAGCGCTCCGGTTGGCCATCACCACTACCCACGGGGCGATCAGCATCCCGACAAAAACCGCCCCCCCGACGGTGAAGGTGTGCGCCTTCTTTTCCACCAGCCGCGCCACCACCCTGGAAGCGGGGACGCAGAAAACCAGCAGGGCTGCAACCGTGGCAAAGGTGCCGGCGACCGGCACCCCCACCCCTCCCAGGAGGATCAAGACCATGGCAACGGCGACCACGTATGCATTTGCCGTCAGAAGCCCGTACCAGGTGAAATTCACCCCGGACCACCTCCCATCTCCATGACTGTCAACGGGAACCGCCGCAAGGATCTGCCGGCGTTCACCCGGCAGGGCCTTCACCCCCCACAGGAACAGGACGCCGGATAGTAACGAAAGGACAACAATAAACAACACGTCGTTCATGGTTCGGCTCCTGAAGTTTGTGGTTGTTGAGTTTTTACTCCCCTGGCGATCAGGGAGCGGACCCTGACATCCGTTTCCACCAGGGGCCGGCCGAAACCGGAGGAAAAACGGCTCGTGGCAGCGGGATGGAACATGTTCCGCACGATGTCGGCGGCAAATTCGACCCGCCCTTTCTGGAAGATCAGCACATCGGTACTGCTCCCGGGACGATAGAGGCTCTTCGGCACCCCTTTGCGGAAAAACGTCCCCGCCTTGACAGGCTGCGGCGAGAGGTAGCCATCCTCGCTGTAGCACTGGACGATCTCGCCGATCATCAGCGCCACCACCTCGACCATCGCCACCAGGCCGACCCCGGTACCTCCCGGCACATCGGTGTCTATGACGGTCACCACCCTCTTGTTCTTTGAAAAGGGGGTGGCGACCGCCACCACCGCGCCCGGGTTGCACGAATGGTAATC
>DAIEGL010000276.1 GCA_027356255.1 Geobacter sp.
TCGTTCTTCCGCCAGCTCGACAACGTCTGCAACGTCATGTCCCGTACCCGCCCCACGGCGGTCAACCTGTTCTGGGCCATCGAGCGGATGAAACGGGTGGCCGAGGCGCACCGGGAACTGGATCTCAACTCGATCCGGGAAATCCTCAGGGCGGAGGCGATCCGCATTGAGGAGGAAGACCTGGAAATCTGCCGTGCCATCGGCCGCAACGGCGCCCCCCTCATCAAGGAGGGGGCGACCATCCTCACCCACTGCAATGCCGGCGGCCTGGCCACGGCCGGTTACGGCACCGCCCTCGGCGTCATCCGCGCTGCCCATGAGGAGGGGAAAAATATTCAGGTCTTTGCCGACGAGACCCGCCCCTGGCTCCAGGGAGCCCGTCTCACCTCCTGGGAGCTGATGAAGGACGGCATTCCCGTCACCCTGATATCCGACAACATGGCCGGCTACTTCATGAGAAAAGGTGAGATCGACGTCTGCGTCGTCGGCGCAGACCGGATCGCCGCCAACGGCGACACGGCCAACAAGATCGGCACCTATTCCGTGGCGGTGCTGGCGAAGGAGAACAAGATCCCCTTCTACGTGGCCGCCCCAGTCTCCACCCTGGACCTGTCCCTCAAGAGCGGCGAAGACATCCCCATCGAGGAGCGCCATGCGCGGGAAGTCACCCACCTTCAGGGGCTCCCCGTCGCCCCCGAAGGGGTAAAGGTGCGTAACCCGGCCTTCGACGTCACCCCTGCCCGCTACATCACCGGCATCATCACCGAAAAAGGGGTGGTTCGGGGGGATTACGAGAAGGCGCTCCGGGCACTGGTGGGGCGATGAACCGCAACGCGGAGTTCGCCGAGGAACTCCAGGCGGCCCTTGCCTGCGACCCGGAAGAGGGTGACAGCCAGCTCATAGAGTGCCTGGAGTCGAGGGGGTTCGGCTACGGGCCGCGCTCCGCCGCGAACCTGCGACTCCTGGCCTACATATTTCCCCCCGAAAGCCTCCGCGCCGTAGCACTGGCCACCCTGGCAACACCCATGCCGGACATGGCCCTCAACAACCTGGAGAGGATCGGATCCGTCGTCCCCCGCGAAGAGCTGCTTGCCGTCTGCGGCAAGAAGGCGATGCTCTCCCGGCTCCTTAACATCTGCGGCTCTTCGCCGTTTCTCACCAACATTCTCTGCCGCGATCCCCTCTATTTCCGGGAGCTCTTCGTCCGCAAGGAGATCGACGTCGGCCGGAGCGAGGCGGATACCCTATCCCTCCTCCGCAGCCAGGTCGGCCGTGACACCGACTACCAGGCGGTTTTACCGCTCCTCCGCCGTTTCAAATCCATGGAGATCCTGCGCATCGCGGCCCGCGACCTGAACGGCCTTGCGCCGCTTGAAGAGGTGACGGCCGAGCTTTCGGGACTTGCCGCGGCAACGCTCCAAATTGCCTTTGAGGTGGCCCGCCGGCAGCTGGTGACAGAGCACGGCGCCCCCCTGATGCGGACCCCCGCAGGTGAGCGGGAGGCCGATCTGACCGTCATCGGCATGGGGAAACTGGGAGGACGGGAGCTCAATTTTTCCTCGGACATCGACATCATCTACTTCTATTCCTCTGACGACGGGGAGACGAGCGGCGTTGACGACGGCCAGGGTGGGGTAAGGGGGCGGATCTCGCTTCACACCTTCTTCGTCAAACTGGCGGAGATGGTCAACAAGGCGATCTCCCAGGTGACCGACGACGGCTTCGTCTTCCGGGTCGACCTGGGACTCAGGCCGGAGGGGAAGAACGGCGACATGGCCGCTTCCATCCGTTCCGCCGAGATCTATTACGAATCATGGGGGCAGTCGTGGGAACGGTCGGCCATGCTGAAGGCACGGCCGGTGGCGGGCTCGCTGGAGCTTGGCGAGCAGTTCCTCCGTCTCATCGGGCCGTTTGTCTACCGCAAGTATCTGGATTACAACCTGATCGAAGACATCATGGGGATGAAGAAGAAGATAGACGCATCCCTGGCCCGCTCCCAGGAGGGGGAGTACAACATCAAGCTCGGCCGGGGGGGGATCCGCGAGATCGAGTTCTTCATCCAGGCGTTGCAGCTCGTCTACGCCGGTAAGAACCCGGCCCTGCGGGTGAAAAATTCCCTGCAGGCGCTGATCGCCCTGCGGGACGCACGCATCATCTCTCCGGAGGACTGTGCAGCCTTAAGCGAGGCATACCGATTTCTCCGCCTGGTGGAGCACCGGATTCAGGTAGTGCAGGAGCGGCAGACCCACAGCCTGCCGCGCAAGGAAGAAGAGCTGCGGGCACTGGCCCGCCGCTGCGGCTATCTCCGGGCAAACGGTCCGGCGAAGTTTGCGGAGACGCTGGAATCCCACCGGAGGAAGGTTTCCGCCATCTACGGCGCGCTCTTCCTCTCCCGCGATGAACGGCTCAAGGTGGAGGTCCAGCCGGAGGTCTACTACTTTTTCGACCGCAAGGCACCCGCCGATCTGATCAAGGACATGCTCGCCGAGCGCCGCTTCGAAAACGTCGACGCGGCGTACGAAAACCTGCTGATGCTGCGCGACGGGCCGCCGCGCGCCCATCTCACCGAACGGGCCCGGCGGATACTGGAGAACATCGCCCCCCTCCTCCTGCAGGAGATATTCGCCTCGCCCGCACCTGACATGGCACTCACCAACCTGGAACGATTCCTCTGCGCGGTCGGCTCCCGCTCCACCTTCTTCGCCCTCCTGGCGGAGAACCGCGAGATATTGAAGCTGATGGTCTCGCTGTTCGGCATGTCCGAGTTCCTGTCGAAGATCTTCGTCAGCCATCCCGAACTCCTGGACAGCATGGTCTCCCGCGCCTACGCCTCCTTCCTCAAGGGACGGGGGACCATGGAGACCGAACTCGATGCCCTCCTTGCACAGGCGGACGATTTCGAGGAGAAGCTCGACGCCCTGCGCCGCTTCCGCCACGAGGAGTTCCTACGCATCGGCATGAACGACATCTACGGCAAGGTGGGGCAGACCGAGATAGCCATGCAGCTCACCAATCTCGCCGAGGTCTGCCTGGCGGCGGCTTGCCGGATGGCCAGGGAGGAGCTTGGCCGGTTCGGCAGACCCACGTACCGCGATGAGGAAGAAACGGTGCAAGAGGCCCGTTTCGCCATCCTCGCCATGGGAAAGCTGGGGGGGAACGAGCTCAATTACCATTCCGATCTGGACATAATCTACATCTACGACTATCAGGGGTACACGGACGGCGAAAAACAGACCACCAACCATGAATACTTCGCCAAGCTGGCGCAGAAGATCATCCTCATCCTCACCAGCCAGACGCGGGAAGGATATGTGTACAAGATCGATACCCGCCTGCGCCCCTCCGGCAATGCCGGGCCGCTCGTCACATCGCTGGAGTCGTTCAGGAACTATCACCGGGAAGAGGCCCAGATCTGGGAACGGCAGGCCCTGACCCGCGCCCGGGTGACCCTGGGCGAAGAACCGCTCAAGGGGGGGATCGAGGAGATCATCCGCCAGACGGTCTACGGGAGAAGCGCCGACGACGCGGTGCGGAAAGAGATCCACCGCCTGCGCATGCGGATGGAGAACGAGCTGGCCAAGGAATCGGAGGGAAACTACAACATCAAGACCGGCCGCGGCGGGATCGTGGACATCGAATTCGTCGTCCAGTTCCTCCAGCTCAGGCACGGCAAGGAATTCTCCCTGATTCGCAGCACCAACACCCTGGTGGCGATGAAGGCGATGAAGGTGTGCGGTCTCATGGCCGAAGCCGATTTCACCGCGCTCGTGGCCGGCTACAAGTTCCTCCGCCGCCTGGAAAACCGGCTGCGCATCATCCACGATTATTCCATGAATGACCTCGGCGGGCCGACGAAATACCTGAACAGGCTGGCCCGCCGTCTGGGGTACGACCCGAAGCTGAGGAACCCGGGGGAGGCGCTGATGCACGATTACGGGCAGGTGACCATTGCCGTGCGGCAGGTGTACGACCGGATACTGGCCGCAGGCGAAAACTGAACGAAAGCCGTCTGCGTGTGACGGCGACCGGAGGTACCGTGGAAGTACGCATCTACTACGAGGATACCGATGCGGGAGGGGTGGTCTACCATGCCAACTACCTCCGCTATTTTGAACGGGCGCGGACCGAGTTCATGCGGGAACGGGGACTGTCGGTGCTGGAGCTCCACGAGCGCGGCAGCATCTTCCCTGTGGTCCGGGTGGAGATGGACTTCCGCGCCCCGGCCAGGCACGACGACCTGCTGTGGGTGGAAACCGAGGTGCTGGATGTGGGGAAGAGCTCGTTCGTGCTCGGACAGCAGGTGGTCCGGGCGGCAGACGGAAAGCTCCTCGTCGCCGCCAGGGTGACCTTGGCCTGCGTCGGTCCGGAGATGAAGGCGAAACGGCTGCCCCCGGAACTACTGCAGGTGTTGAATGAAGGTTGACGGATTCGCGGCGGGTTTCCCTTGAACTATTCCTTCCTCATGATCGTATCTCTCGCTCTCGGCCTGGCGACCGGCTTCATCATGCACCGTTCCGATTTCTGCATGGCCGGGATGTTCCGCGACTTTTTCCTCTTCAGGGAGAAGTTCATGCTCCGCATGCTGGCGCTGGCAGCCGTCGCGAGCATGGCGCTTTTCGAAGCGGCGAGGGAGGCGGGGCTTTTGCCCTATCCTTTCCCGCTTTTCGCTTCCCCTTCCCTGGCCAACCTTGTCGGCGGGGCGTTCTTCGGCGTCGGAATGGTGCTGGCAGGCGGCTGCGTGGCGGGGACCCTCTACAAAATGGGCAGCGGCAGCCTTCTGAGCGCCATTGCCTTTGTCGGACTCGTGACGGGGAGCGCACTCTACGCGGAGATCCATCCCTGGTGGGAAGGGTTCGTCCGGGCAACCACCTTCTTTACGGGGAAGGTCACCATACCGCAGATGATCGGTATCGGACCGGCTCCGGTTGCGATGACGGTCGTGGCCGGGGGGGTGTTACTTTTCCGCCGATGGGGGAGGGGTGGCAAAATGGAGCGCCGCTCCCGCGCCGAAGGGTATCTCCAGCCGTGGAAAGCGGCCCTGCTCCTCGCCCTGATCGGTCTTTTATCCGTGCTCATCACAGGCATGCCGTTAGGGATAACCACGGCGTATGCAAAGATGGGCGCCTGCCTCGAAAACGCCCTCTTCCCGGCGCATCTGGCCGGATTAGCCTATTTTCAGACGATCCCGCTTGACTATACGAGCCCCCTGGGCAATACTCGTCTGGTCGGCGGCCCCGGTTGCCGCTTCGACGCCGTTGCTGCGGTCCAGTTCCCGCTGGTGTTCGGCATCGTGGCCGGCGGGACGTTATCCTCCCTCCTCCTGGGGGAGTTCCGGGTCTATTTCAGGATACCGACCCGGCAGTGCCTATCCGCCCTTGCCGGGGGGACGATCATGGGAATGGCGGCCCGCATGGCGCCGGCCTGCAATGTGTGGCACCTCCTGGGGGGGCTGCCGATCCTGGCAGGGCAGAGCGTCCTGTTTTTGGCCGGGCTCTTTGCCGGGGCGTGGCTGGGGGGACGGATACTGGTGAAGTGGGTCGCCAGGTATTGACCGGCGGGCCTTGACGGGAGATTGCGTAAAACGCGGAGAAGGGGATGACGGCCATGGGTGACGATAACCCGAGGGAGATAGAGCTCGACCTGCGAGGACAGATATGCCCATCGACATTGCTGCGCGCCTTGAAGGAGATGAACTGCCGCCGGCAGGAGTTGAAGGACGGGAGGGTGAAACTGGTGATCAAGACCAACAACAGGGATTCGACCACCACCATACCCGACACTGCCGTCAACATGGGATACGAGGCGAGCGTTGCCAAAGAGGGGGACTATTACCGGATCGTCGTGGAGGGTGCAGGTGACGGTGCAGGGCGTGGTGCATGAAAATGACGGGAAAAATTAGGCAGCTGCTCAACGATTTCAGCGGCCTCGGCGAGCTCGGTAGGTTGTCCGCGGAGAACGAGGGGCTGCGCCAGAGGGAAAGGGTCGCGATCTCCTACGTGCGGGACAAGGTCAACCAGCTGTTGCTGGTGATGGGGACGTTGCCCCTTCGGCACGAAGAGCTGGATGAACAGACGCTCCTGGATCTCGACCCCATCGGGATCATCGCGGATTCCTTCAGCCGGGTGCTGGAGCATCTCAACGAGACCAATGAAGAGTTGCACGCTGCCCGCGACGAAATCCAGGCTATTCTGACTTCGGCCGGGGTCGGCATACTGGTCGTGGACCATGATATGCGCATCCAGGCCTACAATCCGAAGCTGAAAGAGCTGTTCCTCAGGGACCGGAGCGACGCGCTCGGACAGACCTGTTGTTCCGTCCTGTGCGGTTCGGACGGCCCGCCCCCCAACTGCACCTTCGAGAAGATCGTCGCATCCAGGATCGGCATCCATCAGCCGGACTGGGTGTACAAGGACCGCCACTACGATGTTTCCGGCTCCCCGATCAAGAACAGGTACGGTGAGATCACCAGCGTGGTACTCGTCTATACCGACATCACGGACCGGAAACGGATGGAAGAGGCCCTGCGCGAAAGCGGGAGGATGTACGGCGACATGTTCGAAAATGCGGTCGAGCTTGTCGCGGGGATCGACCCGGACGGATATTTCCTCTATGCCAATCGCGCCTTATGCGAAGCGTTGGGCTGCAGCCGGGAAGAGGCGGTCGGCCTCACCTTCTGCGAGGTCGTACATCCGGACCACCGTGCCCGCTGTCTGGCGCAGTTCGAGGCGTTGCTCGCCGGGGAAAGGATCGGCCCCGTCCGTGCCGCGCTTGTGGCCGGGGACGGGAGTGCCGTGGGGATCGAAGGCAGCCTGAGTTGCGGCTTCAAGGAGGGCGGGCCGACCGTCGCCTGCGGCATTTTCCGCAGGCTCGACGCCACGTCCTGATCTTGGGATTTCCATTTTTATACGTCAATACGTGCTGCCGTAGCTGCGGCGGGGGAGAGCATGGGCATCAAGATCAAGCCGTCAGACCTCAAGTTCAAGTATCCAAGAGACACGGTCAACCGGGACAAACCGAAGTTCACAGGCAAGCCGGACCCGGAACCGTTCAACCGGGACGATCTCTACGAGGTCATCCCGATGCTGGAGGCGGTCATGGATGCCCTCGGCAGCGATGACGGCATGGTACTCCACGCCATGGAGGACATACTCAACGAGATGCCCCGCTTCATCGAAAAGCGCGAAGAGGTGTTCGACTGCCTCCTCTGCGCCATGCGCGACCTGCTCGCGTAGCGCCCCCGGCAGGGCCTGAAAGCCCGGGAGCGCCGCATAGCGGGCGTCCCGTTCCATGCCGGCACCCCCATCCCGATCTCGCCATAATTTTCTTGCCCCCTCCCCGAAAAAGGTGTATCTCTTTCTGCTTTCCATTTTCAGCGAAGGAGAACCACCATGGGTATTTTGTCCAACACCGTCAGTATCTGCCAGTTCCGGGTCGCCGGGGACCTCCCCGCCACGGACCTGTTTCAATGGGCTTCAGAACGCCTTGCCCGGAACGCCTTCCAACCCATCGACCAGGGGACTGCCGAGCTATCCACCGGCTGGGTCCACCTGGACGACCATCGCGAGAGCGATTTCTCAGTGCCGGCCGCGTTCTGGCGCGACCACTACCTGGCCTTCACCCTGCGCCGCGACCAGCGCCGTCTGCCGGCGGCCCTGCTCAAGGCCTATCAGCAGGTGGCGGAGCATGAGTATCTTGCGGCCAATCCGGGCCTTTCCCGTGTGCCGAAGCAGAAACGGGAAGAGCTCAAGGACGCGGTGCGGGTATCGCTTCTGGCCAGGACCCTGCCGGTCCCCTCTGCCTGGGACGCCGTCTGGGATACGAGTAACGGACTGGTCACCTTCACATCCCTCTCCCCGACCATCGTCGAGCAGTTCGAGGCCCAGTTCAAGAAAACCTTCGAAGGGTTGCGCCTCGTGGCCGTCCACCCCTTTGCCCGTGCCGAACAGGTGGTTGACGAGGGGCTGAAGCCGGCGCTTCGCCAGGCCAACCAGGCCGGGAGCGAGGCTGCCATTGATCTGATCAGGAGCAACCAGTGGCTGGGGTGGGATCTCTTCCTCTGGCTCATGTTCCGCACCATGCACGACACTTCCGAATATCGGGTGAGCCGGCCGGGACCGGCGCAGGAGAACGAGCCGTTCGTGGCCTACGTCAACGACCGGCTGGTGCTTCTCTGTGCAGGGGAAAACGGTGTGCAGAAAATCACCGTCGCCGGGCCGCAGGACCACTTCAGTGAGGTGCGCACCGCACTTTCAGCCGGCAAGCGGATTACAGAGGCGACCCTCTATCTGGAGAAGGAGGAGCATACGTGGCGGGTGACGCTCAAGGGGGAGATGTTCCACTTCGCCTCGCTGAAAGCCCCGGCGGTAAAGATAGAGAAGGACGACGGCGTTGACGAGGTGAGCGAACGGGAGGCGGTATTCTTTGAACGGATGTATCTCCTGGAGCAGGGGATGCAGCTCTTCGACAGCCTCTATGCCGCCTTCCTCTCCCTGCGCCTGGGTGCAGGGTGGGTGGAGGAGGAGCGCAGGATCGGCGAATGGCTGGCTGCCGGACAGACCGCCTAGGGGAGAAGGACGTTGGGCTGCTGAATAGCGGGTGGGTGCGGACCGGACTAGGCAACGATACTCTCGGTGTCGATCAATATGTCCTTTGGGACAAGCACCGTCGTCAGCGTATCGCCGTTGACGATCTTCACCATGCCGAATGGTTCCTCCGCCTGCCGGCGTCCGGGAACCCGCAGCCAGTTTTCCCCTTCCAGCCGAAAGCCGTATTCCCGCAGTTTTACGATCTGAGTCCTTGGCAAATGTCTCATCTGGCAGCTCTCCTTTCCCACGGCGGGACGCCCGGTTTGAAAATGCGCCCGTCGTTGTTTTGGCACATGAGACACCTAATCGGCTGAATTTGTAGGGAACTTTAATTTTTTTCGAGAACCGCTTCCTGCGATCGGAAATGCCGGATGAAAAAAGCCCCTGGGGACTGTTCCCCAGGGGCTTTTTCGTGCCTAATCCTTTAGTTTCTTCTGCCGCCTTTCCTCCAGGAACATGTCGATGGCCAGGAGAAAGACGCCGACGCAGATGGCCGAGTCGGCCACGTTGAAGGCGGGCCAGTGGTGCTCATACCAGTGGGCATCGAGGAAGTCGATCACCTCGCCGAGCCTGACCCTGTCGATGAGGTTGCCCAGTGCCCCGGACAGGATGAGGGAGAGGGAGACGGCGGCAAATTTCTGGTCCGGTCGCAGTTTGTAGAGGACGCTGACGATGACGGTGATGGCGATCAGCGAGACGAGGATGAAGAAGGGTATGCGGTAGCTGAAGTTGGAGAGAAAGCTGAAGGCCGCCCCCTTGTTCCGCATGTAGGTGATGTTGAAGAAGTTCTGCACCACGGTGATGGAGCTGTGTAGTTCCATCACCTTGTTGATGTAGAGCTTGCTCGCCTGGTCGATGCCGATCACCAATACCGATACGGTGAGGAGAATGAGGTATTTTAGTTTCATAGAGGGTCCGTGGTGTAGTTTATTTTACGGCTTTCAGGCATTTCGGGCAGATGGTCGGGTGATCGCTGTCCCGGCCAATCTCCTCGTCGTAGCACCAGCAGCGCTCGCATTTCGCCCCGGAAGCCGCTGTCACGAGGATCTTCAATCCCTCGATCGTTTCTGCCAGATAGGAATCGTCCGGGTGGAGGGGGGTTGCCAGGTCCACCTTCGAGACGATGAAGATGCTTTTCAGTTCATCGCCATACCCTTCGAGAAACGCGTGCAGCTCGTCGCGGGCGTTTATCGCTACGGCAGCGTCCAGGGAGTGGCCGATGACCTTCTGCACCCGGGCCTGTTCCAGGGCCCTGGAAACCTCGGCGCGCACCTTCATGATGGTTTCCCACCGCTCCACGAGCGCCTCGTCCTTGTGCTCAGGATGCAGTTCGGGGAATCGGGACAGGTGGACGTTTTCCTCGGCAGGGGCGGGCATGTAGCGCCAGACCTCGTCGGCGGTGAAGGAGAGAACCGGGGCGATGAGCCGCACCAGGGTATCGAGGATCTGGTACATGGCGGTCTGGGCGCTCCTCCGCTCCAGCGAGTCCTTCCTGCTGGTGTAGACCCGGTCCTTGAGGATATCCAGGTAGAATGCGCTCATCTCCACGGTACAGAAGCCGTTGACCGCATGGTAAAGCACATGGAACTCGCAGGCGTCATAGGCCTTGAGCACCTTTTCCTTCAAGAGTTCCAACTGGTGCAGGGCCCAGCGGTCTATCTCCGGCATGGCTCCGTAGGGGACGCTGTCCGCTTTGGGGTCGAAATCCGAGATGTTCCCCAGGATGTAGCGGCAGGTGTTGCGGATGCGGCGGTACGCCTCGGAGAGCCTGGTGAGTATCTCCTGGGAGATGCGCAGGTCGTCCCGGTAGTCCTGGGCAGCCACCCAGAGGCGGAGTACCTCTGCGCCGTACTTCTTGATGACGTCTTCGGGCGCTACCACGTTCCCGACCGACTTGCTCATCTTGCGGCCGCTGCCGTCAACGACGAATCCATGGGTGAGGACCGATTTGTAGGGTGCGACTCCACGCGTGCCGACACTGGCCAGAAGCGAAGAGTGGAACCAGCCGCGGTGCTGGTCGCTCCCCTCCAGGTACATGTCCGCCGGGGAGGAGAGGTTGTCCCGGTGCTCCAGGACCGCGGCGTGGGAAACGCCGGAGTCGAACCAGACGTCGAGGATGTCCATCTCCTTGTCGAACTCCCCCTTGCCGCAGGAGGGGCAGGTCGTTCCCGGCGGCAGGAGCTCCCCCGCCTCCAGGGCGTACCAGGCATCGGAACCCTCCTTTTCGAAGAGGTCGGCCACATGGTGCATGATCCGGCCGTCGGCCAGCGCCTCGCCGCATGACTTGCAGTAGAAGACGGTGATCGGCACCCCCCAGTTGCGCTGG
>DAIEGL010000280.1 GCA_027356255.1 Geobacter sp.
CTATAACAATGGGCTCACCACCCTCCATAATCGCCACGCAGGAGTTGGTGGTTCCCAGGTCTATGCCTATAACTTTACTCATTTAAACGCTCCTCCTTTATTGTCTCTGTTTTTACAAGCTAGTCATCACCCGAGGAAAAAACAAGGGGCGATGGAAAAATGTTCCACGTTCTAAGTTCTAAGTTCTAAGTTAAGGTCGCATTCAAACATAGAACGGTCTTTATTCCTTTGGCGCCGTCGCCACCGATACCAGCGCCGGCCTGAGCAGCCGCTCGTTCAGGAGATACCCCTTCTGGAACTCGCTGACGATGGTGTTCGGATCATGCTCGGCGCTTTCCACCTGGTTCATGGCCTGGTGATAGGTGGGGTCGAAAGGGGTCCCCTTCCCGGCCTCGACCGGCGTGACGCCGAACTTCTTCAGGGCCGACTGGAGCATGCAGAGGGTCATCTTTATCCCCTCGACGATCGCCGACATGCTCTCGTCGCAGACGTGCTCAAGCGCCCGCTCCATGTTGTCGATGGCGGGAAGGATCTCAAGAATGAGCGACTCGTTGCCGTACTTGAGGATCTCCTCCTTTTCCTTCTGCACCCGCTTGCGGTAGTTTTCCAGGTCAGCCCGCTCGCGGAGGAACTTGTCCCAGTTGGTCGCCGCCTCGGCCTCCTTTGCCGCCAGGGCCTCTTCCAGCTGTTTTATCCTATCGGCGCATTCCATTTCGGCTTTGGGGGCCGGCTCCGGCGTCGGCATCTCCTCCTCCACTTTTTTCTTCAGCGCCTCGCTGATCGAGTTCATGCCATGCTTTTTCTTTTCCACTAATTGCTTCTCCTTTGTTCAAACTGTGCAGTCGGCCCCAGTGGGCCGCCGCCATGGATGCGCGCCCGAAGCGCGGCTATTCCTGCTCTATTCAAGCTCCAAGAGCCTGCTCACCAGCTTCGCAGTATAATCGACGATCGGAATGACCTTGGCGTACCCCATCCGGGTGGGGCCGATGACGCCGAGAACGCCGAGGGTGTTCTGGCCGGTCACATAGGTGGAGGTTATCATGCTCATCCCCGGCATGCCGCTGAGACGGGACTCGGAACCGATGAATATCTGCACCCCTTCCGCCGCCATGGCGCGGTCAAGCAGCTCCAGGATGGTGTTCTTCTTTTCGAAGGCGCGGAAGATGTCCTTCATCCGCCCCACATCGGCAAACTCCGGCTGGTCCAGGATGTTCACCTGCCCCTCGATGAAGACCTGGGCATCCTCTTCGTTCAAGGTCTTGACCGAGAGCGCAAGCGCTTTTGCCAGGAGCAGGTCGTACCGGGACTTCTCGCTCTGCATCTCCTCAACGAGCCTCTTCCTCACCTGGGCGATGGTCAGCCCCTGGAGCAGGTCGTTCAGGTAATTGGACATGCGGGTCAGGTCGGCCGCGCTCACCCCCTCGTCCGTCTCGATGATCCTGTTCTGCACCGTACCGTTCTGCGACACCAGGATTGCCAGTATCCGCCTGCTGCCGAGCTTGACGAACTCCATGTGGCGGAAAACATTGGCGCCGAAACGGGGGGCCATGACGATCCCCATGTAGTGGGAGGCGGAGGAGAGCATCCGGCTCGTTTCCTGGAGCACCTCGCCGATGTCCTTACCCGCAAGGGAGCAGCGCCTGACGATCTCCTCCTGCTCGTCGCGGCTGATGTTCTTCACCGCCAAAAGCGAGTCCACATAAAAGCGATAGGCCTTGTCGGTGGGGATGCGTCCGGCGGAGGTATGCGGCGAGGCGAGAAACCCCATCTCTTCAAGATCCGCCATCACGTTCCGCACCGTGGCAGGGGAGAGCGAAAGCGGATGCCTGCGGGTTATGGTCCGGCTCCCGACGGGCTCGGCAGTCGCTATGTAATCCTCGATGATCGCCTCAAGGATCTGCCTGCCTCTGGCAGAAAGATGCTCTTCCATGGTGTACCTCTTAATGCGCGTTAGCACTCAACTGAAGCGAGTGCTAACCATTCACAAGGTAACAATCGCCCCACCCTTTGTCAAGGGATTTTCCCATGGGAACGGGCACTGGAAAAGGTGTCAGACGAACCGGGAGAAGACCCGGTTGGCAAAGATTATCGCCTTGGATGAAAGGTGCAGGCGTCCCGCACTCTCCGTCAGAAGCCCCTGGCCGGTGAGCTCCCGGATCGGCGCGGCGAAATACTCCTCCACGGCTGGGCCGAACTCGCAGACCAAGCTGGAGAGATCGACCCCTTCCAGAAGCCGCAAACCCAGGAAGAAGGCCTCTGAAAGCGCATCTCGCAGGGCAAGGAGCTGTCGATCCTCCTCGGGAAGGAGGGAACCCGCCACTGCGACCAGGTACGGGGCGACGACGTCGGGATTCTTCCACCGAACCCCGAAGCCCGGGGTGCGCAGGAACGAGTGGGCGCCGGCGCCGAAGCCCAGGTAGTTCCCTCGCCGCCAGTAGACTTGGTTGTGCCGGGACCTGAAGCCCGGCCGGGCGAAGTTTGATATCTCGTAATGCTCGAAGCGGCTCCGCCCAAGGGTTTCTCCGGTCTGCCGGAACATGGCGGCTGCCTCCTCCTCGCCGGGTAGCGGCAATTCCCCTCTCTCCTCCATCCGAAAAAACGGCGTCCCCTCCTCGATACTGAGGCCGTATGCAGAGACGTGTTCGGGGGCGAGGTCCGTCGCCCGCTCGAGGGCACTGCGCCACATCGCAGGAGTCTGGCCGGGGAGGGAATGGATCAGGTCGATGCCGATGTTGGCGAACCCGGCGCCCCTCGCCGCGGAGAAGGCATCCAGCGCCTGCCGCGCCGTGTGGATCCGCCCGAGCAGGGAAAGCGTGGCGTCGTCGAACGACTGTACCCCCAGCGACAGCCGGTTCACCCCGGCAAAGCGGTACCCCGCGAGCTTCTCCCGCGTCAGGGTGCCGGGGTTCGCCTCGATGGTCACCTCCGCATCCGCTTCCAGCCCGAAGAACCTCGCCGCGGCGTCTATCACGCTCCCCACCAGCTCAGGCCCCATGAGCGACGGGGTCCCGCCGCCGAAATAGAGGGTCGGCGCGGAAGCAGGCTCGGGAAGCGCAGCGGCGCGCAGCTCCATCTCCCTCAGGAGCGCAGCCACGTACTCCGCCGGTGCGACCCGCGCGTCCGCCACGGAGTTGAAGTCGCAGTAGAGACACTTTTTGAGGCAGAAGGGAAAATGGATGTAGAGGGAGGTTTGCATGATAACCATCATATTCATACCCGTGCAAAATGTCCAAATTAAACATCCCACTTGAAAAAGCACGGTCTGTGGGATTACACTGCTTCTGCGTTAATTGCGATTAAATTTAATTATATGGAGGATCTGCCATGAAAAGACAGATCAAGGCCGCTGCGGTGCAGTTCAACATCAGGCTCGCCGACATCGATGCCAACGTGGAGCATGTGCGGGAGACCCTGGGAAGGTTGCATGGTGAGGGGGTGGAGCTCGCGGTACTGCCGGAGATGTGGAGCTGCGGCTTTGCCTACAGGGAGCTGAACGAACTGGCACGGCGCACCCCCGAGGTGGTGGAGGAGATGGGACGGCTCTCCGCCGAATACGGCATGGTGCTGGTCGGGAGCCTTCCCGAGCCGGACGGGGACAAGGTCTGCAACACCGCCTATGTCATGGACCGGGGTGAACTGGCCGGAAAGTACCGCAAGATCCACCTATTCTCACTGATGAACGAGGACCGCTCCTTTACCGGCGGGGATTCCTGGCTGGTGGCGGACACCTCCATAGGTAGAATCGGGGTGTTCATCTGCTACGACCTCCGTTTCCCGGAACTGGCACGCCGCCTGGCGGTGGAGGGGGCGGAAATCCTGGTCGTACCGGGGGAATGGCCGAAGCCGCGCGAGGAACACTGGCGGGCGCTTCTCAGGGCTCGTGCCATCGAAAACCAGCTGTTCGTGGTCGCCGCCAACTGCTGCGGGGTCATGGGAAAACTGGACTTTTTCGGCGCGAGCCTCATCATCGGGCCGAA
>DAIEGL010000002.1 GCA_027356255.1 Geobacter sp.
AAGCAGAAGCTTCACCCGCGCCTGGCCGGCGCCGCTGTTTTCAAGCAGCCCCTTGGCCAGGTTCTGTTTCAGCTTTAACAGCTCGGCACTGGACTGGGTGACATCCACGTACATGGAGCTTAACTGCTGGATGGTGGCGAGCGCCGCAGGCTGGTTGGCAGTGACGAGTGCCCCGTCGGTCACGGTGGAGCGGCCGATCCGCCCGGAAATGGGGGCGGTCACCTTGGTGTAGGCCAGGTTGATCCGGGCGGTTTCCACCGCGGCCCTGGCCGCGGCGACATCGGCCTCGGCCTGCTTGAGGGATGCCTGGGCGTCGTCATTGTCCTGCTGGCTGACCGCCTTGATCTTCACCAGGTCCCGATAACGCTCCGCCTTGAGGCGCACCGAATTGAGGGTCGCCTCCGCCCTGGCCTCGGCTGCCTTGGCGCTGGCAAAGGCCGCCTGGTAGGAGGCGGGATCGATCTGGTACAGCACCTGCCCCGCTTTCACATCGGATCCTTCGGTGAACAGGCGCTTCTTGACGATTCCGCTGACCTGTGGCCGCACTTCGGCGATCAGGTAGGGGGAGGTGCGCCCCGGCAATTCCGTAGTGAGTGCCACCCGCTCCGGCTTCACCGTCACGACCCCCACCTCCGGTGGGCCTGCCTGCGGCGGTCCGGCCTGAGCCTGCTGTTTCCCGCAGCCTGAAAACATCAGGGCTGAAGCGATAATCCCCGCAATGCCGATCAGCTTGGCTTTGTTCCTGGTTTGCATATACACCTCTACGCGTAGAATTAATTTCCGGTACAACGATCCGGGAATGGTTGGATTTGGTTGAACGTCTTGTTTGCTTCGGTTGGCAGCGGCCAAGCGTTGTTTCCAGGGTCAATAGCCTGAACAGTTTTACCGAACATGCTATCTGTTACGTCTCATAAAAGCGACTATGGCTATCACCGCCCAGACAACTACCGTCAACGCTATCAGCACTCTCATGCGAATCTGCCCTTCCGGGGAGAACCCCTAAGTGTCTGATTTCCTGTTAGATGAATGAATGTTCATTCCAGTGTTCTTGTAAAAAAAATCGGACATCAACTGCGGCCTCTCACCGCTTGACGCCGTCCCAGCAAGCCTCGACAACCCGCTCGATCAGGCGGTCGTCCAGTTCCACGAAGCCGAGGATATGGTCGCGCGCCACGGACATGAGCGGGCCGAAGGCCAGGTCGAATAGAATCACCAGCGGGAAATCCTTTATGACCTGCTGGGCCACCCCCTCCTCGAAAAGCTCCTTGAAGGCGTTGCAGCCCCCGCCCTTCCCCATGATTTTGTCCCGTCGGCACGCCGTGCCGTATGGCGAGTTGTGGAACTGCTCCACGTAGCGGAACTCCAGGGGGGATGATATGAAGTACTTGAGCAGCGCCGCACCCAGATGCAGGAACCGTTCCCTGATCGGCCTCTCGGTCGCGTATCCCTCGCTGAGGGACGCCATCACCTTCCCTTCAATCTCCCTGTACAGGTCGGTTATGAGCACGTCCTTGTTTTCGAAGTAACGGTAGATGGTCCCGGCGCCGACCCCGGCCTTGTCTGCTATCATGGCCATGGGCGCCCCGTGAAAGCCTTGCCCGGCAATGAGCTCCAATGCCGCGCGAACTATCTCGTCTCGCTTGTCCGATTTCTGCATGATGTGATTCCTTGAGCGGAGTGAACGTTCATTCCACGTTAGTCATCTTTGCATGACATGTCAAGGCAATAAAAGAGCCACAGAGAATTTAAAAAATTCTCTGTGGCTCTGTGGCGGAATTGCGTTTTCAGGATGGATCCGGCAGGGCCTAGATCCTTACCCGTATCGGCAGGATCACGGAGGTGATGCCGTCCCACTGCAGGCGGCGCTGGATGGCGAAGGCGGTCTCGTTGTGGAGCATCCTGTGGTAGAACTTCTCCAGGCGGAAGGTGAGCTGGCCGGTGAAGACCGTCGAGCGGGGAAACTCCTCGGCGAGCTCCTTGCACAGGGTCATGGCGCTCTCCACCACGTCGGTCGCCACCTCCATCCGGTAGTCCGCGGCGAAGCCGAGCCTGCGCGCCAGGTCCACATACTTTTCCAGCCCTTTACGCGCCGATTCCTCCAGGGCCTCGATCTCCTCGGCCCCCTTGAAGGAGCCCGAATCGATGACCGCCACCGAGACGAAGATGATGTTCTTGTAGGTCTTGGGAAAGGTTGTGACGATGGAGAGGAGAGTGTGGACGCCGAAGCCGTTGTAACCGGAGACGAGCTGGATGGCGGTCGGTTCGTTCTTGTTGACAGGAGACGTGTTGACCGGTCCTGACGTGGGGAAATCGAGGAGCGACTCGTCCAGTTCGGCAACCCCCTTGCGCACCTTGACGTAATGGCTCTTGATCAGGTAGCAGAGGTAGATCACCACCGAGGTGATGAGCAGCGTCATCCATCCCCCCTCCGCGAATTTTTCCACCGTGGTGATGACGAGGATGGTGGCGCAGAGCGCCAGCCCGATCAGGTGCACGGAGAGATGCTGCTTCCACTTCGGGTCTTCTTTTCTTCTCTGGATGAAAAAGCGTGACATCCCCAGTTGGGAAAGGGAGAAGGTAACGAAGACGTTGATTGAGTACATGACCACCAGGGCGGCTACCGACCCCTGGGTGTAGATGAGGAGGGCGATGGCCGCACCACCCATGAGGACGATGCCGTTGCGCATGGTGAGCCGCTCGGAAAGGGCGGCGAAGCGGTGCGGAAACCAGGAGTCGACCGCCATGTTGGCCATGACCCGCGGTCCGTCGACAAAGCCGGTCTGGGCTGCTACCAAGAGGAGCGCCCCCTCTGAGAAGATGGTGACGAAGGCGATGACCCCTCCAAAAGGCCAGTCGGCAAACAGCCCGTCTGCTAGGACGGCGTTGAGGGTCTTCCCTTCCACCGGTTTTATGCCGATGAGCGCATAGCAGACGAACAGGATCCCGGCGGTGAAGGCGAGCGATGTTGCCATGTAGATCATGGTCCGCTTGCCGGTCTGCACCCGCGGCTCGCGCATGATCTGCAGGCCGTTTGAGACCGCCTCGATACCGGTGTAGGTCCCTCCGCCGAGGGAGTATGCCCGCATGAACAGTAGCAGGATGCCGAAGATGCCGATGGTGGACAGGTCGTGGTGGAGACCGCTCCGGAAGTCGCCGGCGAGGGGGGCGAATCTGTCTGAATGGGTGAATATGCCGTCGAGCAGCATAAGCAGGTGGGTTATGACGAATGTGGCGAAGATCGGCGCCATAACCGCAATGGATTCCTTCACCCCGCGGATGTTGAGGATGATCAGGATCAGGGCGAGGAAGCAGGCGAACGGTACCTTGTAGTGGGAGAAGCCCATGGGAAGGTAGCTGAATACGGCATCCACGCAGGCGGCAATGGATACGGTGATGGTCAGCACGTAGTCCACCAGGAGGGCGCTGCCGGAGACGACCCCCGCCTTCTCCCCGAGCATGTGGGTGGCGACAATGTAACCGCCGCCGCCGTGGGGAAAATGCTCGATGATGCGGGCGTAGGCGTAGGAGATGATGAAGACGGTGACGGCAGTGGCTAGACCCAGGATGAGCGCGAGGTAGGTATGCTGCCCCAGTGCTCGGAAGGCCTCCTCAGGACCGTAGGCGGAAGACGACAGTCCGTCGGCGCCGAGCCCGACCCAGGCCAGGATCGGGATCAGGGACATCTTATGGAACAGGTGGGGGTCCTTTATCTGTTTGGGGGCGCCGACAATGGCGCGCCAGATGCGGACGAATGGATTCGGTTTTCCCGCTTCGTTGTTCGGATTCATGGGTGCCTCCGTTGGTCTTGCATAGTTAAACTATACGGTCAGTTTTTGCTTGTGCAAACCGGGGGCAGGTGGGGGAGGGGCGCGCCTTTGCGGGGTGACAAAATAAAAAAAACCGCCGGCACAAAGACCGGCGGTTTTCAATCGCTGTCACGTGTCCTTCCACACGCCTACGAGGTTAGCTGCCGGGCTCGGACTTGAAAGTATCCTATTCAAACACCGCTCGACATTGAGAGGTGTCCGAAATTCGCCCCGAAAGATTGGGTCCCCCGCACCCGCGGTCGTCCGCGGGTCTCGGCTACAGTTGCTATGTATTTTGCTGGGAATATACGCCTTCGTATTTTCCTGTCAAGCGGATTTTTCAGGCGCGATTCCCGTGCGGCTTTGCTTCCCTTTTCACTCCTCAGACCGCTGGTTTCATCCCCTTTTCCCGATGCCCAGGAGCTTCGCCGCTGCCATGGCTACCGGAAAGACGGCGACGCTCAGGATCGCCCCCATCTTCGCTGCCCCCTGCACTGCGGGGTCGGTAAAGGCCTCCCCCGCTACGAACAGGGCCACCGTAAAGCCGATGCCGGCGATTATGCCGGCGACCAGCAGGTGCCTTTTCCCCATCCCGTGGGGAAGGGGAAATCCGAGCTTCTTTCCGAGGAGCGCAAAGAAAAATATGCCGGTCACTTTGCCGAACAAAAGCGCGCAGAAAACCAGCCCGGTGACCGCATTCATGGCGGAAAATCCGACCCCCGCATTGGCGAGGCCGAACATGAAAAGGCCGAAGTCGACTATGATCTTCCATTCGTGCTCGAACCGGGCCAGGGGAGAGTAATCCTTTGGGTCCTCTTCGAACATGTGTTTGGCCTCCCTCGGCGGGTGAGGCAGGAACGGGATGATGAAGACCAGCGCCAGGGCCGGGTGGAGATGGGCCTTGAAGAGTCCGAACCAGCTTGGGACGCCACCGCAGAGGAGGTACGGCCAGTAGCTTTTCACCTGCCGCCTGCGAAGGATAAGGGCGATCAGCATTGCGGCTACAGTGAGCATGAGCCAGTGCGGCGCAACGGGGAGGACCGGGGCGGGATAGAAGAGGGCGATGATCACCAGCCCGATGGCATCGTCGGCGATGGCCAGGAGGAGCAGGAAGGCGATGACCGGATGATTTTTGCCGAAAACGAGGCGCGCCGCCAGCCAGGCGAAGGCGATGTCGGTGGCGGTGGGAATACCCCACCCATTGGTCAAGGCCGGCGAGCCAACCAGGCTGTTCAGCGCCAGGTAGACCCCAATCGGTCCGAGTACCCCGCCAACCGTAGCCAGGAGCGGATTTACCGCTTTTTTGAGGGGGTTCAGGTCTCCGCCGGGCAGGCAGCTCTGGGTTATCTCCACCGCTGCGATGGCGAAGAAGAAGGCCATGAAGATGTCGTTGGTGACGAAGTGAAAACTGAGCGGCCCCAGAAAGTGGTTGTGGTTGAACTTGTGGTAGCTGTCCGGTGCAATATTGGCCCAGGCCAGGGCGGTCAGCACCCCGGCAAGGAGTGGGATCGAGAATTCGCGCAGAAGGTTGATTCTTTTGAGCATGGCTAATTCATACCATACCGTCACTGCCCGGTCCAGCGATAGTTCGGCGTTCAATTCCGCGGTTCGGAACACGTTTGTGTAAAAAATGGGCACAAGTTTCTCTTTCCCGCGCCGGTATCCCGTCTTTACCTGCGTTCGGGTGCTGGCATGCCTATTGCTTGGGCAATTAATGTAATTAGACACGCGGCAACGGCGCCCCGGGACTATACATGTTCCGGGGTTTTTTGTTGCCGGGAGGAGGCTGATATGGAAAGCGCACTGCCGAGCAATATCGTTATCGACGACACGACCCTCCGCGACGGGGAGCAGACCGCCGGGGTGGTATTCAGCCAAAAAGAGAAGATCTCCATCGCCCGGATGCTCGATGCCATCGGCGTGCAGGAGCTGGAGTGCGGCATCCCCGCCATGGGGGAGGAGGAGCGGGATTCCATCCGCGCCCTCGTGGATCTGGGGCTTTCCGCCCGGCTCATCAGCTGGAACAGGGCGGTGATCCCGGACATTAAGGCCAGCATCGACTGCGGCCTCAAGGCGGTGGACATCTCCCTCTCCGTATCGGACCAGATGATCGACAGAAAGCTCGGGAAGAGCCGGGAGTGGGTGAAGGAGCAGCTGCGGGTGGCCCTTGGGTTCGCCAAGGAGCACGGGCTCTACGTCTCCGTGGGGGGGGAGGACGCCAGCCGGGCCGATATCGGCTTTCTCGTGGAGCTGATGGAGATTGCCCGCGCCATGGGGGGGGACCGGTTCCGCTTCTGCGACACCCTGGGCATCCTCGACCCGTTTGCCACCTTCGATAAGGTGCGGGCGCTCCGCTTGAGCGTGCCGGAGCTGGATATCGAGGTGCACACCCACAACGACCTGGGGATGGCGACCGCCAACGCCATTGCCGGGATCAGGGCCGGGGCGCGCTTCGTCAACACCACGGTCAACGGGTTGGGGGAGCGGGCGGGGAATGCGGCCCTGGAGGAGGTAGTGATGGGGCTCAAGCATGCCTGCGGCATCGATCCCGGCATCGATACCCACCGTTTCGTGGAAATATCGCGCTTTGTGGGGAAGGCTTCCCAGAGGCCGGTGCCGGCCTGGAAGGCGGTGGTGGGGGAACGGGTCTTCGCCCACGAGTCGGGGCTCCATGCCGACGGGGTGCTGAAGGACCCGCACAATTACGAGGGGTTCGACCCGGCCGAGGTGGGGCTCAACCGGCACATCGTCGTCGGCAAACACTCCGGGACGAGCGGGCTCATGGAGCGCTACCGGGGGATGGGGATCAGGGTGAACCGGGAGGAGGCGGTATCCCTCATGGAGCAGGTCAGAACCACCGCCCAGCGGATGAAGCGCCAGCTGAGCGACAATGACTTGCGTAGGCTGTACGAGTCCAGAGAGTGCGCGCTGAAGGCCGCGTAATATAACGGCGGCAATCGCAAACGGGTTGCATAAAAAATAATCAGATGCGGGGCCGATGATGCAGGTCGGTTCCGCTTTTTTGGGTAATAAATTTCCAACATTTTCGTAACAATTCGTAATCATTTGACAATGTATTTTGTGGATTCATGTGGCACGGCTTGTGCTTTTGTAATGGCAAAATTCTCTACGCACATCGTTGTGCATTCGAACGGATGGTACGGGCAATGGCGCCTCTTCACCGCATGGTGGGAGGCGCCTTTTTATTTAATACTTGGAAAGGGGGCTGTGGAACTGCAAGAAGATTTACAACGTGGTAAAGTGGATTAGTTTGTTTTTAGATTTTAATTACAAAGGAGTATGCAAATGAAAAAATTCGGCAAGATACTTTTCCTGGCAATGATGCTCATGACCGCAGCCGCCGGTGTTGCCATGGCGACACCTTCAACCCAGATATGGATTCCCTCCACGGACATACAGGGATACAAGACCCTGCATCTCGGCATCGACAATTATTTCCGCGCTTCCGGAGTAGCCAAGTCGGCTCCCTCTCCGTCTTCCACCAGGGACGCAAACGTAATGGACATCGGCCTCACCGCGGGGATACTTCCCTTCGAGAAACTTCAG
>DAIEGL010000009.1 GCA_027356255.1 Geobacter sp.
TGCCGAAGGACACACAGCAGCCGGTCATCACCGTGGCCATCGGCGAGGCCATCGATTCCATGTACATCGGCTTTTACAGCAAGGTGCTTCCCACCAACAAGATCACCGACTATCTGATCCGGGTGGTGCAGCCGAAGCTCCAGGCGGTGGAAGGGGTGCAGACCGCAGAGGTCCTCGGCCAGCGGCGGTTCGCCCTGCGGGCCTGGCTCGATCCGGTGCGGATGGCGGCCTTCGGCGTCACCGCCGGCGACGTGAGCGTGGCTCTCGCCAACAACGACTTCATCTCCGCCGTGGGACGCACCAAGGGGCAGATGGTGACCGTGGACCTCACCGCCACGACCAACCTGCACTCGCTCGACGAGTTCCGCGACCTGGTGCTGAAGAGCGCCAATGGCGCCATCGTCCGCCTCGGCGACGTGGCACAGGTCACGCTCGGTTCGGAAAATTACGACACGGCGGTAGGTTTCGACGGCGAGAGCGCCGTCTATATCGGCATCAAGGTGGCGCCGACCGCCAACCTCCTCACGGTGATCGACGGGGTGCGCAAGGTGTTCCCCTCGGTGGAGCAGCAGCTTCCCGAGGGGCTCTCCGGCCGCATCGTCTACGACGCCACCAAATACGTGAACAGCTCGATCCACGAGGTGATCACCACCCTTTTGGAAGCGCTCGCCATCGTCACCCTGGTGATCTTCCTCTTCCTCGGCTCGGTGCGGTCGGTGACCATCCCGACCATCGCCATGCCGCTCTCACTCATCGGCGCATTCTTCATAATGCTGCTTCTGGGCTACACCATCAACCTCCTGACGCTTTTGGCGCTGGTACTGGCGATCGGCCTCGTGGTGGACGACGCGATCATCGTCGTGGAAAACGTGCACCGCCACATGGAAGGGGGTACCCCTCCCATGGAGTCGGCGATTCGGGGGGCGCGGGAGCTTGCCGGGCCGATCATCGCCATTTCGGTGGTGCTGATTGCGGTCTATGTCCCGATAGGCTTCATGGGCGGCCTCACAGGTGCGCTCTTCACCGAGTTCGCCTACACCCTGGCCGGGGCTGTGGCCGTTTCGGCGGTCATCGCCCTGACGCTGTCGCCGATGATGTGCTCGCGCTTCCTGAGGCCTTTGGACCATGCCGCCCAGAGCCGGTTCGCGCGATACATCGACGGCCGGTTCGCCCTGCTGCGCAGAGGCTACGAGCGGCTACTCGCCGGCTCCCTGGACTACCTCCCCGTGACCGTCGTCTTTGCCGGGATCATCCTGGCGAGCAACTACTTCCTCTACGCCGGCGCCAAGAGCGAGCTCGCCCCCCAGGAGGACCAGGGGTATTTTCTCTCGTTCATCACTGCGGCCCCCAATGCCACACTGGAGCAGACGCAGCTGAACACCCGCCAGGTGTACCGGACCTTTGCCTCATATCCCGAGTGCGATCACGTCTTCCAGCTGGACGGCATCAACGGCCTCAATTCGGGCATCGCCGGGATGGTGCTGAAGCCTTGGGAAGAGCGGACCCGCACGGTGATGCAGATCTACCCGGACGTGCAGATGCACCTGTTCGGCATCGCCGGGGTGCGCGCGGTTGCTTTCCAGCCGTCCCCATTGCCCGGCAGCGGCGGCGGCCTGCCGGTGCAGTTCGTGGTCGGTACCACCGAGTCCTTCGAGCGGCTGAACGAGATCTCCCAGGCGCTGATGGCCAAGGCCTATGCCAGCGGCATGTTCGCCTTCGTCGATACCGATCTCAAGATCGACAAGCCGCAGGTGACCGTGGAGATCGACCGGGACAAGGCCGCCCAACTCGGGCTGACCATGCGCGACGTGGGGGACACCCTCGGGGCGATGCTGGGGGAGGGGTACGTCAACTACTTCGACCTCTCCGGCCGCTCCTACAAGGTGATCCCGCAGGTGGCGCAGCGGGAAAGGCTCAACGCCGCCCAGCTGCGTGACTACTACCTGACCACCGCAGGGGGCACCCCGGTCCCGCTTGCGACCATTGCCCGGCTCAGGACGACCGTGGTGCCGGAGTCGATCAACCACTTCCAGCAGCTCAATTCGGCGACCGTCTCGGCGGTGACGATCCCCGGCGTGACCCTCGGGGAGGCGCTGGGGGGGCTGAACCGCATGGCCAAAGAGGTGTTGCCGCAGGGTTACGGCATTGATTACGCGGGGCAGTCGCGGCAGTACGTGCAGGAGTCGAGCGCGCTCCTGGTCACCTTCTTCTTCGCCCTGGTCATCATCTTCCTCGCCCTGGCGGCGTTGTTCGAAAGCTTCCGCGACCCGTTCACCGTCCTTGTCAGCGTCCCCATGTCCATCTGCGGGGCGATGATCTTCATCAGCCTCGGGGTGGGAGGGGCGAGCCTGAATATCTATACCGAGGTGGGTCTGGTGACCCTGATCGGGCTGATCAGCAAGCACGGCATCCTGATCGTCCAGTTTGCCAACGATCTGCAGCGGGAAGGGAAGGGGAAGCGCGAGGCGGTGGAGCTGGCCGCAGCCATCCGTCTGCGGCCGATCCTGATGACCACCGCGGCCATGGTGCTGGGGGTGCTGCCGCTCGTTACCGCCTCCGGCGCCGGTGCGGTAGGGCGTTACAACATGGGGCTGGTGATCATGACCGGCATTGCCATCGGCACCCTGTTCACCCTGTTCGTGGTGCCGGCCATGTACATGCTGCTGGCGGCGGAGCACGCCGGGGAAAAAACGGCAGGAATATCGGAAACGAAAGGAGACGGATGACATGAGAAGACTCATCTTGGTAAAGGCGGCGATTAACGCGGCCACCCTGCTTCTGCTCCTCTTGCCGGCAATGGTCTTCGGCCAGGGGGGAGAGGTAACGCCGGGCGCACCGCCGATCGAGCAGCCGCTTGTCAGTGAGGGGGACTTCGCGGTAAGCCTGGGATCGGCACTGGCGGTGACGACCACCGATGACGAGGTCGAGGCCGAGAGCCGGCTGGCTGAGTTGGGCATTACGCCGCGGAACGGGTGGATTGCCGATTACCCGGTTACTCCCGATATTCTTGCCGAGGTGCAGGACGCGGTGGTGGATGCTGCTGCGTCCGGCAGGCTGGCTTTGGACAAGGAGGAGGCGGGGAAGAGACTTGCCAACGTTGCCTTCGACCTCGGTCTCGCGCTCAAGCCGTACACCCCCGGCGCAACCTACGAGCCCACCGCCGCCAGCTGCGTGAATTATCCGAATCCGGTCATGGTGGAGAAGAGCTATACCGATCAAGGGGTGCCGGTCGTCACATACTACTGCCCGCCGCCGGAATACTACAACCTCTACGCCTGGGTTCCATACCCGTTCTGGTGGTCGGACCTGTGGTTTCCGGGGTTCTTCATCCTCAACGACTTCCACAGGGTGATCCCCAGGCACAGGAGAGTGGTGGTCATCACCAACCACTTCCGCGACGTGAGGAACAATCGGGCCTTCCGGGTCGATCCGGTGGAGAGGTTCAGAGGGAAGACATTTGCGGGGATAGGTGTGTCGCGGCCCAAGGATTTTCTCCAGACCGGGGTGCCCAGGGGTGAGAGGACCATCTTCAACGGCCCGAGCGCAACAAGGATGCCCGCCGGCGTAGCGCCGCCCCCATCCATGCGCGGCGGCGAAAGGGTCGCTCCCGTCCCCCGTGGCGGGGAAACGATCGCTCCTGCCCCGCGGGGCGGCGAAAGGATCAGTCCTCCATCTGGCGGCGGGAGGGACCGTAGATAGCGGTTTATATTTCCGCTAGGTGTTCCGGTCGAGGGCCTCTTTGACGTTGGTGACGAGGTTGAGGAGGCGCGGGCCGATGTCGTCTTCGAGCATGTGCCGGCGCAACTGGAAGGCTGCGCCGACGCAGCTGAAGACAAGGATGCGGGAGCCGTCGGAGGGGACGAGGGGGGTGGCAACGGCGTGGACGTCCTTTTTCCATTCGCCGAGTGAGAGGCAGAACCCCAGTTTCGCATAGTCCTTGAGCGCCTGTTCGATGCCGGCGTTTATCCGAGGCCAGTCCGCTTCGTTGCGCAGGCGGATCTGTTCCATGAGACTTGTCCGTTCCGCATCAGGCAGGGCGCAGAGGAGCGCCCGACCCATGGAGGTTGTGGCGATGGGTATCTGGGAGCCGACGCCGAGGGTCAGCGTGACCATGGCGCTGCTCCGGTATGCCTCCACATAGAGCATGTTAAGCCGGTCCTGGACACCGATGGTTACCGAGGCCTGGGCGTATTCTGCCAGCTCCTGCATGAAGGGGCGGGCGATGCGGCGCACGTCCAGGTTTGCGAGGAATGAGTAGCCGAGGGCAAGGACTGCGGAATCGAGATGGTACTTGCCGAATTTCTCCGAGTAACTCAGGTAACCGAGCTTGGTCAGCGTATATGTGAGGCGGGAGACCGTCGGTTTCGGCAGTCCGGTGCGGGCGGCGATCTCCTGGTTGCCCAGAAAACTGTCGCCGGGCTTGAAGCAGCGCAGTACCTCGAGTCCCCGTTCCAGTGCGCGGATCGACTGACGGTCGCTCTCCTCTCCCTGTTCCTTCCCCATAAGCATCTCCTCCCATGTTTCACTCTGCGAAATTGCCGGTAGATTTGCATAACCGCCAAGAGATGTCAAATGGTATTTCCGCCGGAACCGAGTTCCGCAATGCGAAACAGCGGAATTTCTGCGGAAACCATGCGGAAGTGGGAATAGCCGGCAGGCACGGGCTGGCACTCAACCATTAGAAAAATATCAGAAAAAATGTGTTTACACGACCCTGTTATGGCGCTATATATCTACAATATTTAGAAATACGGTTTCGCAGAGCGAAATTAAGCCGGGCGGGGTAATGGTATGGGTGCCAGGAAGCAGAAACCACGCTACAACGTTGTGTCGTTGCGGATCAGCAATGATGAGAAGCAGGAACTCGACAAGGTTGCCAGGCTGTCGAACCGGAATATCTCCGATGTCATGCGCGAGGCGGTGGGACTCATCCAGGTAAAGCTCGAAAAGGGAGAGCTGGTTCCGTAGTTGCGCGGGTCACCGGCGGCCAACAACGGCGCGATTGCCATCCTATGTATGTGGGGAGATAAAATGCTTAAAAAGGAGCGCGTGCAAACGGTCCAGGCGACCGAAAAAACCCTGGAGCTTCTGGAGATCCTGTCAGCGGGTGGGGAAGGGCTTCATATCGGTGATCTGGCAGACAGGTTGCAGATCAGCAGCAAGAAGGTCCTTCTTCTCCTCGTTACCCTGGAAAGCCATGGGATGGCCAGGTGGGACGAGCGGGGACGGGAATACCTGCCGGGGAGAAAAACCGAGGCGTTGGCGCGCAGGATACTGGAGCTGGGTGAAGTCGGGAAGGCCGGTACGGCGGCCGTCTCCAAAAAACCTGGTCAATCGAAGGCCAGGGGGAAGGGACGGGTTGCCCCGCCGCCTATCCTTCCTTGAAAGAGGTGCCGAGCGGCTCTCCTACGAGCCGCTTTCAATAACAACGGGCTTCAGTCCCTGCTTTTCCAGCTTCACCACCTCTTTCAGTGCAGCCTCACGGGTCGGGAAGCTGCCGGCGGTGAGCAGGAAGGTCGGAACGGAGACAGTGCTCTTTTCCAGGCTCGCTTTAACGCCGTGGGCGGCCAGCCGCTCCTGCTCTTGTACCGCGCTCTTCTGTTCATGGTAGGTCCCGGCATAGAGTGAATACCGTTTCTTGTTCTTGAGGACGAAGCAGTCTTTTGTAACGCTACGCAGTTTGGCAAGCTCTCTGCGGGCTGATTCCTGATCTGGGAACAGACCGACCAGAAGTCGGATCATCGGCTCCTTCTTCTTAATTCCCTCCTTCACCACCGTTGACAGGCCGGCACTCCTGATCTTCTTTCTGGCTTTGGCCAGTTCCACCTTTTCCACATAGTCGCCGAGCGTCACCGTAAAGGTGGTGGCCTTGGCCCTTTCCTCCTTTACCGGCTGGGGCTGGGCGACCTCTTTCGCTTGAGCAACCGTCTTTTGCGGGGCGGTCTTTACATTGATCGGAGTCCCCGTTCCCCCGTTTACCGTCGTATGCAGCGATTCGCCCTCCCCCGCGCTTGGGGGCAGTGCGTCAGCCGGGTTGGCAGGTACAGAGGAAAGGTTTGTTGTCGTTTCCCCGGTCACCTTTTCCGGATGGGACGTGTCGATATGAACCCCCTGGTGGTCGAGGAGATTGCCCATGTCCCGCCAGAGTTTCGCTACGGCGCCGGCGAACGCCTCCAGCGCGTCCAGATTGGCATTGCGGGCCGAGGTCAGGTCGTTTTCCGCGTTGATGACATCCTGCACCGTGCTGGCACCGGCCCTGGTGTGCTTGAGGTACTCCTCGCGGCGCTGTTCGGCGTATTGCAGGGAACTTTGGGTCGTCTGCATCTGCATGCGGATCGAGATCAGCGCCCGCATGTCCGCCTCCACATCGTTCCTGATCTTCCACTGCAGGGACTTGATCTGGTTTTGCGCCTGCTCCGTCCTGATCTTGCTCTTGCGATAGTCGTTCACTGCGGCGGTGTTTCCCAGGGGGACGCTGAACTGCATCCCGGCCGACCAGTACTTCCCCTTCCCCTCGCCGATCTGCTGATAAGTGCTGCCCACGGCTCCGGCGACCCCGCTGAATCCGCCGCTGGCCGTGACCGAGAGATCGGGAAGCGTCTGGTGCCGGGCGACCCGTTCCTGCAACTCGCTGCTCTGGAGGGCCAGCCGAAGCTGCTTCAGATCAGGCCTCTGCCCCAGCGCACTCTTTATCGCCTCTTCTTCCGTTTCCGGCGGCTCCACTCTGGCCGGAGGGTCGGTGGGGATGATCTGCGCATTCCCCTCCAGCCCGATCAGATAGCGGAAGCCCGCCTCCTGGTCTCTGACGTTGCGTTCAGCATCGACGAGCTCCTTGCGCCTCTGGGAGACGGCGTATTCCACGTTTGCCACCTCCAGGCGCTGCTTGGCCGCGGGCTGTACCTTTTTCTCGACCTCGTCGAGCAGATCCTGCGCCGACTTCAGGGCTGCCAGCCTCGATTCTAGGTTCTGGCGCAGGGTGTACAGATGGTTGTAAGATGTGATGACGCTGAGGACGGTGTCGGTGACGTAGGAGCGGAACCGTTCCACCGCATCCTGCATGGTATTGGCGGCCATGGTTATGCTGAGTTCCGTCGTCTCTTTTCCCGCGTTCTTCAAAAGCGGCTGGGAAATGGTGATCCCGGCCGACGATTGCCAGCTTTTCGCCGGGATGCCGGTCAGTTCCTGGTCGGCGTTGGTATAGCCCGACTGGGTGGCAACGGCGATATTTCCGCCGGTCGGGAGGTTCTGGGTCAGGCCGATGGCTGCGTTGGTGTTCATGGTCCCGAAGGTTTCTCCCGGATAGGACGACGCCGTGCGCCCGGCCGACGCAGAAAAGACCGGGTTGTACATCCCCCGGCTCCGGGCCACATCCGTCTCGGCCATGGCCGAGTTGAGCGCCTCGTTCCGCACGTCCAGGTTCCTGCGGATCGCCATCTCTATGGCTGCTGCCCGCGAAAGGGTCAACTTGTCCGGGGCGGCCGCGCAGCGGCCGCTGCCGGCAGAGAAAAGGACAACGGCTGGAAGCGCGTATAGTAAAGATTTGTACAGGAGGCTGCCGCACCGTTCGGCAGAGAAACGATTATTCATATAACGGCCTTTCCCCCTCCGTGGCACTGCAGCATATATCCGGCAAAATTTCATTTGTGATGGGAAGTTGCAAGACAGTGGAAGGACAGGAGCCCCCCCGGGGGGGCTCCTGTTTGTCGTCTTCTGCGATGGGCAGGTTGGGCCGAAGCGGGAAGCCCGATTAGGCCCAACCTGCCATGGATGCTACTGCCCAGCCGCAATGGCGGAGATCTGGGCGGCGGTCAGGCTGCTGAGCGAGCCCATGCCGCCGATGTTGGAGTTGATGGCGGACTGGATGGCGGAGGCTGATACGCCCTGCTTAGACGTACCGTGGCAACCGGCGCAGTACTGGTTGTACAGAGCCCAGGTCTTGGTAGGTGCCGGTGCGGGTGCAGGAGCAGGAGCAGGAGCAGGAGCAGGAGCAGGAGCAGGAGCAGGAGCAGGAGCAGGAGCAGGAGCAGGCGTCGGCGCAGGTGCCGGTGCCGGTGCCGGTGCCGGTGCCGGCGCAGGTGTCGGCTTCGGAGCCGGTGTCGGAGCCGGGGTCGGAGCCGGGGTCGGAGCCGGGGTCGGAGCCGGGGTCGGAGCCGGGGTGGGTTTCGGAGCCGGAGTAGGAGGAACCGGGGTCGGTGCGTGAGTCCTGTGGTGTTCCGTCTCTTCCCGATCCTTCTTCTCTTTTTCCTTCTGCTCTTTCTCTTTCTGAGCCTTCTGCGCTTTCAGTATCCTGGCCGCGAAGCCGTTGTCCGCGTAGCTGGCAGGGATTACCGCTGCTTGTGCAAATGCCAGTGCTACAAATAAAACCGCCAATTTCATAGTTTTCTTCATCTTCGATTCTCCTTCATTTGTTTGGTTTGACATCTCTTGTGTTTTCTCAGCCGTGAACCGGCTGATCTCTCCCGGTTCCTACCCGTTGCCCCCCATGAGAATCCATGAGGCATGAAAATCAATGCAATCCTGCCGATTTCTTCTGCCTTGTATACCTCCTTTGGGTGGTTTTGACGTCAAAGCCCTGCCCGTAAAAAAAAGCCGGGTCGCTGATATCAGGTGATATTCGGCGACCCGGCTGTCTTCATGAGACCCTGTAGGCTTTCCGTCCCATCCTCGCGGATGGTTTAGTATTATCGTTTTCCCCGTTCTGTGTTGTTGAACGTTACCTTGACGCAATCGCAATGCTGTTGTGTTGTTGCGCACCTCCTTAGGATATCTTTATGATACGGTTCACCGGGCACAAAAAAAGCCGGGTCGCCAATATCAGGTGATATTCGGCGACCCGGCTGTCTTCGTGAGACCCTGTGGGCTTTCCGTCCCATCCTCGCGGATGGTTTAGTATTATCGTCTTCCCCGTTTCTAAATGCTTCCTATGTGTTGTTTGTTGATCGTTACCCTACCGCAAAAATGCGATCAGATATGTGATTTCGATCACGTTTACGAACGTTTTTAGATTACTATCTTCTAACTGAAGGCGGGTGAAAAGGGGGGGGGAGAACCCGCAAACGGGAGATCGGCTAGGGTTTAGACCAGACGAGGGTCTCGCCGATCGCCATCTTCTTCATCCGCCCCCCCATGCCGTTCTTTTCCAGGTATTTTGCAAACCGGGAAAAATCCATTGGCGCGTTATAACACGGCGGGCGCGGTCATGCAAAGGGGAAAGCGGTGCAGCCCGGCGGCAGGCAACGATCCCCGGCAGGCCGGGCGTTGACTTTCACCCGGCCGACGGTAGACTTTGAGGAAAAAGCGGACCCCTCTTCTCCTATGCCCAACGAACAAAAGAGCACAAATTCCCTGCCGCTCCGCCCCTTCCGCTTCCTGCTGCGAGTCTTGCGGGGGTTCAGGCGCAACCAGGGCTTTCTCCTTGCCGGCGCCATAGCCTATTATACCCTTCTGTCCGTCGTTCCCATGTCGATCCTCGCCCTGACGGTCCTGTCGCACATCATCGGCGAGGAGACGCTGGTGCACACACTGGCGACGTACCTGGAGATGGTGATACCAGGCTATGCGGCGACCCTGACGGAACAGGTACGGGTGTTCGTCGAGAACCGCCAGGTGATCGGTTTCATCGGCTTTCTCGTCATGCTGTTTTTCAGTTCCATTGCCTTCACCGTACTGGAAAACGCCATGTCGGTGATCTTCTACCACCACGTTCTGATAAAGCGCCGCAGGTTCCTCGTTTCCGCCCTCATCCCCTTTTTCTACATCTTTGCCCTGGCTGCGGGGATCGTGCTGGTCTCGGTCATTGTCGGGGCGGTCGAGACCCTTGAAAGCAGGCACGTGGCCATTCTCGGCCAAAGCCTGAGCCTTGCCGGCAGTACCCGGGTGGCGCTGTATGTCATGGGGATCGGGGGGGAGATGCTGATGCTGACCTCAATCTACCTGGTCATGCCCGTCGTGCGGATCACGTTCCGCCACGCGGTGATCGGCGGGGTTACCGCGACGTTCTTGTGGGAGATAGTCCGGCGGGTGCTGGTCTGGTACTACGCCACACTTTCCATGGTGAACGTGATCTACGGTTCCATCGCCACGGTCGTGGTGGCCCTCCTCAGCATCGAGGTCTCGGCGCTGATCCTCCTCCTGGGGGCACAGGTCATTGCGGAGCTTGAGCGCGCAACCGGCGAACCGCCCAGGGGGGAGCCGCCCGGTTTTGAGACATGATGTCCCACAACATGCGCAAGGAAAGGGCTTTAGTGGCCGACTGCCGCCGGCAGGTGTGTGCCGGGCGCGGATCGCACTGCGGGCGTTCCGGCGGCTCAGGAGTGAAGCGTAGGGGGAGGGCGCCACCCTCAGCAGTACTATTGCAAAGCGTCGATCATCACGGCAGGGAATCGAAATTGCCGAAGTAGGGGACGTTGCCGTACTGCCTGAATGCAGGCGGTTCCTCGGCCAGCCAGTAGATATAGGTGAAGCGGACGCGCCCGGGCAGGGCATCGGAGGATGGGCGGAGCTCCAGCCGGAACGGCTCCGATCTTCCGGGGGGGATGTAGGTCGGGAAATCAGCGAATGTTTCCCTGGCAAGTACCTTGCCATGCTCGTCCGTGAGCCGGACGGTCAGCTCCAGGTCCCGCAGGTAATAGTCCCGCCGGTTCGTTACCGTCCCCGCCAGGCGGACCACCCGGCCGCTTCGTTCGGCCTGCCAGTCGATTCCGAGATCATAGTAGCCGAAGTGGTGGGGGGAGAAGGACGGGTTCTTGTCCAGCTCCTTCCGGTAGGCGCTGCAGGCAGTGGTCGCGAGGAGCAGCAACAGGACGACGCATCGTTTTATCATGCTCTTTCCCTCACTGTTCCTCCACCAGCTTCCAGCTCAGGTCCGGGTTGTACGACTTCATCCTGCGGGCGATCTCGGCGGTCTTGGGCCCCAGGTTCTTCTGGTAGACCCGTCCCCGCTGGTTGACGATGAAGGTCATCACCCCGGACGCCCCCCACCGTGCAGGGTAGGCGACCAGCGCATGGCCGGCCACCATGTTGCCGTTGATGACGTAGCTGAACCTGCCGCCGGGGGCGCTCGGTCCCTGCCGCTCCAGGATGCGGAAGTAGTAGCCGTGGAACGGGCGGGGGCCGCTCTCGCCCGGCTTGCGCTTCTGCATGTACCCCTCTTCCTTAGCCCTTGCCACCAGCGGGCCGAGCGGGCTCTCCTTTTCGCCTGCCGCTGTCGGCCAGTAGAGGCCGTCCCGTTTTCCCGGACGGCTGATCATGCGCCGGGCGTACTTGGGTATCTGGACGCCGTCCGGCTCCGTCATGGTGTAGTATTCCCGCTGTGCCTCCACATAGGCGAGGCAGATGTTGATGACGAGCAGCTCGTTGCGGCCGATGCGGCGGGTAAGTATCTCCTCGCGGCCGGCATCGGTGTCGTACCGCCACTTGTCCCCCTTCTTGACGATCGGCACGGGAAAGGGCCATTTGTTGGCGCCGATCCGCAGGACGGCCCTTGTTTCCCCCTCCTTGACCAGTTCGACCCCTTCCCGCACGTGGCGGGCAAACCGCTCGAATTCTGCCGCCTGCTCCACGGGATCGCCCGGCTCCAGCTCGCGCGCCAGAGGGCCGAAGATGGCCCTCAGTGCGGGATGGTCCTTTGCCAGGACCGCGGTGACCAGGGCCTGACGGGCCTCCTCCGCAGAGTCAAACAGCCGCTGCGCCGTTTTGGCCTGAACGGCAAAGCCTGACGACGGGATTGCCGCCATCGCCGCCAGCAAGGCTGCCATCAGGCAAAACCCCGCGCAGCAGCGCATAATTCCAGCAATATTCTTCCTCATGCCTCGGTTCCTTTCTCGATCAAGGGCGCGCCGCCCAAGGGCTCATCGTCTCTGCTGTTGTCCTCCACTGCCGCGGCTTGCCGGTGGCGCCTGCCGTGGAGCCTGTTCGGCAGGTCTGGGCGCGCTCTGCCTGCCGCCGGAAGCGGCCGGACGCTGCACCGGGGCGGGGCGTTGTGCAGGAGCCGGGCGCGGCACGACGGCGGGTGGCTTCTGGTTGTACCGGCGCATGTTTTCCCGGCTGGTCTGACCGCGTTCCTGGTATGTCTTTACATCCCTGCTGCTGCCGTAGCCCCCGTAGCCTGAGTAGGGAACGGTTTGCCCTCCCCGCGGCTCGCGACCCCGGTAGATGTCCCGTTCGGGCTGCCGGCCAGCCGGCGCAGCCTTTTTAGGCGGCGGTGCAGCCGGTCTGGTTGCCGGCGCTGCCTGCCCGGGTACCGGGGCCCGATGAGGGCGGGCACCTGTGGGCGCGCCGCTTTCGCGCGGCCTTTGTACCCCACCCTGGGGCAAGGGGCGGCCGATGCGTTCGCGGCGGATTTCCGCGTCGCGGCGGATCTCGCTGCGGAAGCGTGTCGTATCGTGCTGGATCACGCGGCGGTTGACGCCGATCACCCGGTAGCTGTTGTTGATGTAAACGTGGTTCCGGTCGCGGATGTGCGGCCGGGCCCGGCTGATCCATCCCCTCCCCTGCCAGCCGTGGTAGTAGACCCGCCGCCCGTGCCAGTCGCA
>DAIEGL010000020.1 GCA_027356255.1 Geobacter sp.
GCCGAGCGGACCCGGTACCATTCGTCCAGGAGCTGAAGCGCCCCTTCCCGGTGGTCGTCCGCATACGGCTCCACCCGGTACGCATGCCTGCGGGTAAAGTAGTTGATCCGGTTTTTCTTCTTGTGAAAGCGGTTGCCCGGCAGCTCCGCCATCTCGGAGCGGAGATGGAGGTAGTCGAAATTGTCCCGGTCCGCAACAACAGCCACATTTCCCCCCTGGAAATACTTGTCCACGAACGGCTCATCCGCCCCATAAAGCGTGAGCCCTTTATCGATGAGCGCTTTCAGCGCCGAGGCAATGTCTCCCGTCAGTGGCGGAAGGAAATATTCCTCACCCCCGTACCCCTTCCCCGTCACCACGAGCGCATCCCCCACCATGGTGAGACAATAGGCATGGGCCGAACGGAACAGGTAGAGATTGGCGAAAGTAAGCTCGGAAACCCGCGGCTGCAGCGCGGAAAAGATTCCGTCCAGGAAAGGCTTGTCGTCAAGGAAAATCGGTCTCTTCCCGGGATATGCGGGGATATTCATCATCGGCTCCTTGCCACAAGAGTACAGCACGCCCCGCATTTTTCCAGATTTTATTGGATGCCGTGATTTCAGAGGGACGACTGCCATGGCTTCGGGAGAGAGCGACAGAGCTTAAGCTACGTGCGGACACCCGCCGGAGGTTGAACGAAGCAGCTTCGGCTGAAAACGAACGTTCAGACGATTACATTGGGAGACGGTGCAAGGTCCGCAGCTTCGGCGACCGAGCGGACGGACGAAGTCATGGCAAGCGGCCTTTCCCCGGAATATCAATCGTGGACCGACCCCAGCGCATAGGCATCGATGATCCACCGGGCGATGCTCCGCGTTGCCGGGAGCGCCGCAGGCATAGATGCGCGGCAGAACCAGCGGGCATCCTCAAGTTCCTCATGGTCCACCGTTATCTCCCCCCCGGCATAATCAGCGACAAACCCGGCCATGAGCTGGCTGGGAAATGGCCAGTTCTGGCTCCCCACGTAGCGGAGGTTCTGCACCTCGATACCGGTCTCCTCCTTCACCTCCCGGTGGACGCACTCTTCGAGCGATTCGCCAAAGTCGAGAAACCCAGCCACCAGGCCGTATCTCCCTTCCGGCCAGGCGCTCTTCCTCGTCAGCAGGAACTCGTCGCCGCGTTTTACCAGGACGATGATGCAGGGGTGGATGTGCGGATAATGCTCGTGACGGCACGACCTGCACCGCTTTCCCCAGGTGCGGGGAATCCGCTCCAGCCCGCCGCCGCAACGGGAACAGACTGCGCTGTGCCTCTCCCAATTTACGATCTGGTGCGCCATGCCGCCCAGGGTGAGGAGCCGGTCGTCAAGACGCTCAAAAACGTCGTTGAACGGCTCAGCGACAAACGGAGCGGGGAGCTCCTGCTCCTTCCCCGCTACGACCGCATAGATCGGCTTCCCCTGCCACGAACCGAAACAGAGCGCCGCCGTTTTCGGCTCCAGCCATGAGGGGAGATCCCCCTGGTAAAGGGCGAGCCCGCCCTCCTCTTCCCGGACCACCATGGCATTCCCCTGAAGGATGATCCAGAATCCGGGCCCCTCGGGAACATCCTCTCCGGGCCGGACCGGAATGAAACCGTTCCGCACGATTTCCGCATTGAAAGGTAAATTGACCGTATCGGGATATTTCATACCGCCTCCATCCGTTTAATTAGCGGCTAACAGCATACCCCCGAATCGGGTTCCCCGCAATCCCTCTGCAGACAAAAAAAGGGGGCGCCGACAGCGCCCCCATTCTTCTCACTTCTTACTTCTCACCGCTTTCACGCAGCCAGCCGGAACTGCCCGACCAGTCGTTGCAGATCTTCCGCCAGACCGGCCAGCTGGGAGGCCGACGAGGCCGACTCCTCGGCGCCGCGGGCGGTCTGCTGCACCACATCGGTGATCTGGTGCATGTTGTTGCTGATCTCC
>DAIEGL010000028.1 GCA_027356255.1 Geobacter sp.
GAGCTGAAGCGGCTCCAGGCTTCCTATCTGAACTGGAGCGGCAAGGCCGAGCGAACCAGTTTCGAGGTGGATACCGTCTCGCTGCATGTCCACGAGCGGATCGACCCCATGAGCATCCTCTCTGCCGTGCGCAAACAGCTGAAGGACGGGAAGAAGGCCCGCATGGTTCAACCGGGCCTTTTCGAGGCCCCCTTCGAGAGCCTGCCGCTCAGGGACGCCATCGATTTTTACAGGCACGACCGGGGGTGGGCCAACCGGCTGGTGGCGGGCGATTCGCTGCTGGTGATGAACTCGCTCCTGCAGAAGGAGGGGATGGCCGGCCAGGTGCAGATGATCTACCTCGACCCCCCCTACGGCATCAAGTACGGCTCCAACTTCCAGCCGTTCGTGGGGAAACGCGATGTGAAGGACCGGAAGGATGAGGACCTGACCCAGGAGCCGGAGATGATCAAGGCGTTCCGGGATACCTGGGAGCTGGGGATTCATTCGTACCTGACGTATCTGCGGGACCGTCTGCTATTGGCAAAAGAGCTGCTCTCCGAGTCGGGGAGCGTGTTTGTGCAGATTTCGGATGAGAACCTGCATCATGTGCGGGAAATTATGGATGAGGTGTTTGGGATTGATAATTTCCTATCACTAATTACTTTCCGAAAAAAAACAATGCCACTCGGAGCAACCTATTTAGAAGGAATGGCGGATTACTTAATCTGGTACGGAAAGGACAAGTCTAAGACTAAATATCGACAGCTTTTTTCAAATCAAGATGTGCAAGGTGACGGACATTGGAGTTGGCTGGATACGAATGGCGTGAGGCGAAAACTCAAACGCGAAGAGAAGGTAGATCATTCTTTGCTACCAACTGGCGGCAGGATTGGGCGCTTAGTGTCAATGGCTCCGCCTACATTTTCACCCGCAAGTGTGTTTCCTGTACAGTTTAGAGGCAAAGAACGTTTACCACGAGGCAATGGATGCTGGATTACCGGATCAGAAGGCATGCATCGCCTAATTGCTGCGAACCGGATTGAAGCAGAAGGGGAAGCTCTCCAGTATCTTTTGTTTCTGGATGACTATCCTTTAGCCAAGATTACTAGCCTGTGGGGCGAAACGATTGGTGCGCGAGACCGCGCGTATGTGGTACAGACATCTGTTGATGTTATCGAACGCTGCCTCCTCATGACCACTGACCCCGGCGACCTGGTGCTCGACCCCACCTGCGGCTCGGGCACAACCGCCTATGTGGCCGAGAGGTGGGGCCGGCGCTGGATTACCTGCGACACCTCCCGCGTGGCAGTGACCCTGGCCAAGCAGCGATTGACGACTGCCAGCTATGACTACTTCGAGCTGCGCTATCCCCACGAGGGACTCAAAGGGGGATTCATTTACAAGACAGTCCCCCACGTTACCCTCAAGTCCATCGCCAACAACCCGGAGATCGACGAGATCTATGAGCGGATGCACCCGGCGGTTGAGATGGCTCTGGGGGAACTGAGCAAGGCCATAAAGAAGGATGTCAAGGAGTGGGAAGTTCCTTTCGACTTCTACGCCGACTGGCCCGATGCCGCCCGCGCCCCATTCGACGCATTCCACAAA
Organism: Geobacter sp.; assembly: GCA_027356255.1. GTDB lineage: Bacteria > Desulfobacterota > Desulfuromonadia > Geobacterales > Geobacteraceae > Geotalea. Next base: position 1,591 of record DAIEGL010000028.1, read on the forward strand.
TCCCGCCAGGCCATGCAGAAACAGATGGATTTTTCCATCGCCAGCCATGCCGAATCGGAAACCCTCTACGACCAGCCGCAGGCGGACAAGAAGAAACTCCGCATCACCGGGCCGTTCACTGTGGAGGCGGTGCCGTTCCCGACGGTGCTATCCCTTGATGAAAGCGAACACCAACAAGAGGCGGACGTGACCATTGCCCGTTCCGGCGAGTCGTCCCGCCAGCACCAGTGGCGCGACGAACTTTTGAAGACCGGCATCCGCGGCAAGGGTGGACAGATGCTGCGATTCGCCGAGCTGGAAACCCTACCCGGCACCCGCTACCTGCACGCCAGCGGCCATCTGGATACGGGCGAGCGGGTCGTGGTCTCCTTCGGCCCGGAGCACGCGGCACTGGAACAGCGTCAGGTGGAACTGGCCCTGCGCGAGGCGGGGGAGCTGTTCCCGCTCCCCAAGATGATCGTCTTCTGCGCCTTCACATTTGACCCCGAGGCGGCCAAGGACATCGACCAGCTCAAGGGGATCACCGCACTGAAGGCACAGATGAACACCGATCTTTTGACCGAAGACCTGAAAAAGGCCCGCTCCAGCAACCAGAGCTTTTGGCTCATGGGACAGCCGGATGTGGAGGTCAGAAAACTCAAGGACGGCAATTGGCAGGTGGAAGTCCACGGCTTCGACTACTTCGACACCGCCAAGGGGGAGCTGGTCTCCGGCGGCAAGGGAAAGATCGCCATGTGGCTCCTGGACACCGACTACGACGAGCGCTCCCTCTTTCCCCGCCAGGTCTTCTTCCCCATGGCAGGCAAGGGGGAAGGATGGCAGAAGCTGAAAAAGGACATTCGCGCCGAGCTGAACGACGAACTGCTGAGCCAGTTCCACGGCACCGTCTCGCTCCCCTTCGAGGCGGGCGACAACCGCAAGGTGGCGGTGAAGATCGTGGATGACCGGGGGGTCGAGAGTTTGAAGATTATTCCGTTGGAGGGTTAATTATGACTACATCAGCAATACAAAATCCCGCATTACGTTTCCGCGTTCAACATCTTGGATGCATTCAATCGGGCGAACTTGAAATCAGACCGCTGACTTTACTGTGTGGGCCGAACAACACAGGCAAGACATGGGTGATGTATGGACTTTATGGTTTCTTAGATCACCTCATGCCCATTCCCAAACTTCCGGGTATGGAAAAGGAAGTTGAGATTCTGGCCCAAGAAGGAACCATATCATGGGATTTTGGAAAATGGGTTAAAGAACACGAAAAGAAGCTGATTGATATCCTTCACCGACGCATGAAGGGGCGACTCGGCGAAATTTTTAATACGGATCCACAACTTTTCGATCATACACGTTTTGACTGGATCTTGGCTCCAGGAGAGCTGGCTGAGTCGGCAATCAATCGTGCACTTGACTTCCAGCTTAAAATAGGAAGCGAAGAAAAGGAAGCACTTCGTCTGTCCAAACCCGCAGGTGAAGGTGTTCTCAATATGACATTGCTTACCCGCCATCTACCAGATCTTGAACGCATGTTGGCCGATGCAATTGTGAGTCATCTTGTAGATCAAGGGCCGCGACATCGACCGTTTCTTATGCCTGCCGAACGTAATGGTCTCCATCTCTTTTTTAGGGAACTTTCCACCAGACGTACAGCTCTTTTGCATCATTTGACAAAAGATAAGCTCGACATAGTCAAATTGCTGCAAGACGTAATCAGCTCCCGCTATGCAGAACCTATAGCTCGTTACATTGACTGGCTCAATGAATTACCTAATCGTCGAAAAACTCGTTCAGGCCCACTTCATGCGTTGGCAGAAGATTTAAAAAAATTGGTTGGAGGGCGCTATGATGTAGATGCCGAGGGTAACATTCATTTCACACCCAGAAAAATCAAGCGAGGAGATGGTGATACTCCGCCAACCCTTGACCTGCACATGACATCATCTACAGTCAAAAGCCTATTTGGACTTTGGTTCTATCTCGAACATCAGGCACGACCCGGTGATGTTTTAATGATTGACGAGCCTGAACTTAATCTACATCCCTCCAATCAAAGGGCACTTGCACGCCTTCTTGCACGCTTAGTTAATGCTGGACTTTATGTAGTCGTAAGTACACACAGTGATTATTTGGTTCGTGAAATCAACTCACTTGTGATGCTGTCTAAGCCACACGAATGTCGTTCTGAACTCATGCGACGTTATGGTTATGTAGAAGATCAGGTGTTATCCCCTGACAAGGTAGGGGCTTATCTATTTGACAATAATCACATAGTTAATATGGAAGTTACACAAGAAGAGGGCATAATTGCGACAACATTTGACGCGATTATTCATGAATTAAATGAAACCAGCGATGATATTTTCTACACATACCGTGACCATTCAAAGGGGGAAGCCTGTAATGTCGTTGGTTAATACTTTCGATGCATTAATTCAGGACGACTGGAAACTTCCTCGTGATGGGGCCTTTTGGTTGATACGGGAGGAGAACAACACTTCAAACCCTCTCTTGAAAGTAACTGGAGCCAAGGCGACTGGATTTTCCTTGGATAAGTCCGGAGCTAAGCCATGGCCATTCCTGAAGGCTTTAGAGGGAGTTCTTAAAGTCTGTGACGGTATTGTTGTATCACAAATTGAAGGACGTTCTTATGTGCTTGCAATTGAAATGAAGTCAGACAACACCACAAAGGCAGGAAAACAAATTTATAGTACTTGGTTGTTGACGGAGTGGTTACGTGGTTTATTAAAATTGCATGGTCATTGGGATGGAGATTGGCGTTTCTGTGGTGTAATAAGCTCAACCCCTCGTAGACAGGAATCAAAAGGAACTTCTAGGCATGTCCCGTCATTACAAGTCTATCGAGACCCCCCCAAATATCCACTTATCCATTTGCGAAACCAGCAAAAACTTAACTTAATCGATCTCGACAATGCTTTGGAGGCGGCGTGACTACACCCGCCTCCCTCATTATCAACTCCCCCTACGAAGTCCCGCTCCAGCACTGGCGGCAGGAACGCGACGGCTCTCTTGCCCTGGTGGGGGAACGTCGTCCGGCGGGGTATGAGATTTTCGATGCCCGCCATAATACCAAGCGGACCGAAGAACTGGAGCTGGTTAATCAAATCCGCACTCGCGTGGACGAATGGCGGGCCGCCGGGTATTCGGGGGTGACGAGCGTTACGCGGCGGCTTCTGGAACACTGGCACGACCGCGACGCCCGACAGTTTCCCTTCTACTTCTGCCAACTGGAAGCGATGGAAACGCTCATCTGGTGGGCGGAAGCCTCGGCGGATCATCGCCAGGGGATTTACCTTCCCGGTGACGGCGGAGCGTGGCAGCGGCTCTGCAGCAAGATGGCCACCGGTACCGGTAAAACGGCGGTGATGGCCATGCTCATCACCTGGCAGGTGCTGAATGCCTTGAGCTATCCCAAGCGTACCAAGGACTTTTCCAAGGCGGTTTTCATCGTGGCGCCGGGAATCACGGTCAAGGAGCGTCTGCGGGTGCTCTATCCCGGCGAGCCGGACAATTTTTACGACGCATTCGGTGTCTGCCCATCTGACGCACTCCGCCAGAAACTGAACCAGGCGGTTATCCTCATCGAAAACTGGCATACCCTGATGCCGCTCAAGCAGACCGACCGCTCGGTGGTTAAGAAGGGGGCGGAGAGCGATGAGGCATTTACCCGCCGGGTTCTGGGCAAGCTCTTTACCTGCCGGGATATCGTGGTTATCAACGATGAGGCTCATCATGCCTACCGTATCCCGGCGGAACTGAAGATCAGCAAGAAGCAGGCGGCCGAACAGGGGATCGATCTGGACGAGGCGACCCGCTGGATCGAGGGGCTGGACCGTATCCACAAGACCCGGCGCATCTGCTGTTGCTTCGACCTTTCGGCCACCCCGTTTGCCCCCACAGGTAAGGCGAGCAGCGAGGCCGGCCTGTTCGGTTGGATCATTTCCGACTTTGGCCTGAACGACGCCATCGAGGCCGGTCTGGTTAAGACGCCCCGCGTGGTTATCCGGGACGATGCGTTGCCTGACGCCAAGACCTATCGCTCCAAGCTCTATCACATTTACCGCGACGCGGAAGTGGCCGACGACCTGAACCGCAAGGCGGAACCCCATGAACCGCTCCCCAAGCTGGTGCAGGATGCCTATACCCTGCTGGGGGCCGATTGGCGCGAGGCGCTACGGCAATGGCGGGAGGCGGGACATCCGTCACCGCCGGTGATGCTGACGGTGTGCAACCGGACCGAGACTGCCGCTCGTATCGAGCACTATTTCCGTAACGGCGACGCCCATTGGCCGGAACTGCACCAGCCGGAGCGCACGCTGCGGGTGGATTCTAAGGTGCTGGAAAAGGCCGAAATCGGTGAATCCGCCGGGAGCGACAAGGATTACGAAGAAACTCTGAAGGCCATTGTCAAAGCTGCAAACATCCCCGAAACCCGCAAGGAACGGCTGCTCGGCATGAAGAAGGAAGAGCTGCTGCGGGAGGTTGTCGATAATGTCGGCAAGCGGGGTGCCGCCGGTCAGGACCTGCAAAAGGTGGTCTCTGTTGCCATGCTCTCGGAAGGGTGGGACGCCAAGAATGTAACCCACATCATGGGACTTCGGGCCTTCACCAGCCAGCTTCTCTGTGAGCAGGTAATCGGCCGAGGACTCAGGCGGGTTTCCTACGAGACGGACGAGAACGGCCTGTTCCTGCCGGAGTACGTGAATATATTCGGCGTGCCGCTTTCCATCTTTCAAGCTGGAAACGACGGTGGTCCGCCTCCGCCTCCACCAAAGCCGAGCACCCAGATCGAATCGCTACCGGAACGGGCCAGTCTGGAAATCCGCTGGCCGAACGTCCTGCGCATCGATACGGTGGTTCGCCCGACCCTGGCGGTGGATTGGAAACAGGAGGTACCGCTGACCCTTGATCCTGCCCAGACGCCGATCAGTGCCGAACTGGCGCCGGCCCTCGGCGGAGCTGCGGACTTGAGCAAGGTGCACGCCATCGACCTGGAACGGCTCCCCGACGGGTTCCGCCTGCAAAGGCTCACCTTCCAGGCGGCACGCAAGGCGTTCGAGGCGCTTCAAGACAGATTCCAGGGGGGCAGAGACTATCTGGTATTTCAGCTTATCCGGCTCGTCGAGCAGTTTTTCGATTCCGACCGGCTGCACATACCCTCACTCTACCATCAGGACCCGCTGCGTAAGCGGATTCTCTTTGCCCTGAACATCGACCTGATCGTGCAGCATCTTCTGCGCTTCGTGACCGAACAGAACCGGGAACGGCTGGAGCCGGTCTTTGACGAGGAGTCACCCATCGGCTCCACCGCTGCCATGCGCACCTGGTACACTACCAAGGTCTGTCACCCCACCCGCAGATCCCAGATCAGCCATATGGTGGCTGACAGCAGTTGGGAGCAGTACGCCGCCAATATCCTCGACCAGAGCAGTCACGTGACGGCTTATGCCAAGAACGACCACCTCGGCTTTCAGGTCTGGTATCTCTGGAATGGCGTCCGGCGGCGCTTTATTCCCGATTTCCTGGTCAGACTCGGAAACGGCAAGACGCTGGTCCTGGAAATCAAGGGTGAGGATTCGGAGCAGAACAAGGCCAAGCGTGACGCGCTGGATGTTTGGGTGCGGGCGGTCAATGAACGGGGCGGATTCGGCGTCTGGTGCTGGGATGTGGCTTTTGTCCCGGCACAGATACAGGATATCATTGCCAAATATATGAAGTAATCAGGCAGCTTCCCAACGTAAATAATCTGGGGCACTCCGGAAGATGGGGTGCCCTTTTTGTTTGCTTGACCTGGGTCTTTTCCCGGTTTAGCATGGCCCCTGTTCTTCATTCGAAAGGAGAAATCACCTGTGAAAAACTATCTGGACATAGCCGTCCGTGCCGCCACGGCCGCGGGGCGGATGCAGCGGGAACGGCTCTGGTCGGAGCTCGACATAGAGTTCAAGGGGGAGATAAACCTGGTCACCGAGGTGGACAAGGCGTGCGAGGAGCTGATCGTCGGCATGGTCCGCGCTGCCTGCCCGGACCACGATATCCTGGCGGAGGAAAACGACTACGCCGCTAGCGGCTCCAGCTGCAAGTGGATCATCGATCCGCTCGACGGCACAACCAACTATGCCCACGGTTTCCCCTGGTTCGGCGTTTCCATCGCCCTGGAGATCGAGGGGATCGTCCGGCTCGGCGTCGTTTATCACCCGATGATGGACGAACTCTTCACCGCCGTGAAAGGGGAGGGGGCGTTCGTCAACGGCCGCCCCATCCATGTCTCTGTCCGGCAGCCGCTGAAGAACTGTCTTCTGGCCACCGGTTTTCCCTACGACCGGACCTGGGACAACGAAAACAACTTCGATAATTTCATGAATTTCCAGATGGCGGCCCGGGCGGTGCGCCGTGCCGGGGCTGCGGCCCTCGACCTGGCCTATGTGGCGGCCGGCCGGCTGGACGGCTACTGGGAATGCAAGCTGAAGCCGTGGGACGTGGCGGCCGGGCAGCTGCTCGTTGCCGAGGCAGGGGGGAATGTGACCAATCATGCCGGCGAACCATTCTCCGTCTATGACCACCGCATCCTCGCCAGCAATGGCCTGATCCACGCGGAGATGGCGGCGGTGCTGGAAAAAGGGAACTTGCCGCGCCTTTCCGAATGTGGTAGAAAAACCACATAACAATCTGGAGGAGCACTATCTATGGCCATTGCAACCAAGATACAGGCGTATATCGAAGGCGCCTCGTGGATCAGGAAGATGTTTGAAGAGGGGGAGCGGCTGAGGAAGATCCATGGCGCAGACAAGGTCTTTGACTTCACCATCGGCAATCCCGACATCGAGCCGCCGCAGGAGTTTTACGACGAATTACGCAACCTGGCCGAGAGTCCGCTTCCCGGCATGCACCGCTACATGAGCAATGCCGGTTACGAAGAGACGCGGAGCGCGGTTGCGGAAGTGATCGCCGAGGCATCGGGACGGCCGGTGACCGCTGCCCAAGTGGTCATGACCTGCGGCGCCAGCGGCGCACTCAATGTGGTCCTCAAGGCCATCCTCAATCCGGGCGAAGAGGTAATCATTCTTACCCCCCATTTCGTCGAGTACAAGTTCTACATCGACAACCACGGCGGCGTGCCCCGCGATGTCTGGACCGACCGGAACACCTTCCAGCTGGACCTTGCGGCCATCGAGGCAGCCATCAACGACAAGACCAGGGCGATCATCATCAACACCCCCCACAACCCGACCGGCGTCATCTACCATGCCGACAGCCTGAAGAAGCTCGGCGACCTGGTGCAGCGGAAGGAACGGGAACTGGAGCGGCAGATCTTCGTCATTTCCGATGAGCCCTACGCCCGCATCGCCTATGATGGCAGGCATGTGCCGAACATCTTCACCTTTGTGGACAATTCCGTCATCGTCACCTCCCATTCCAAGGACCTGGCGCTTCCCGGCGAGCGGATCGGCTATCTGGCCGCCAACCCCCGCATGACCCATGTGGAGCTGTTCATGGAAGGGGCTGTTTTCTGCAACCGGACCCTGGGCTTCGTCAATGCGCCTGCGCTGATGCAGCGCATGGTGGCGAAACTGCAACGCTCTTCGGTGAATGTCGGCGCTTATCAGAAAAAGCGCGATCTCCTTTACGACAATCTGACGGCGCTGGGCTTTTCCATGGTGAAGCCGGACGGTGCGTTCTACCTCTTCCCCCAGTCGCCGCTCGCCGACGATGTGGAGTTCGTCAGGACAGCCCAGAGGCACAATATCCTTCTCGTTCCCGGCGCCGGCTTCGGCGCGCCCGGTTTTTTCCGCATCGCCTACTGCGTGGACGAGGCGACGATCGAGCGGAGCCTTCCCGCCTGGGGGGCGCTCGCCGAGGATCTGGGGATCAACAACAAAAAAGGCTAGAGGTTCGAGGTGCGCGGTGCGAGGTTTTTCCTCGGACCCGTGCCTCGTTCCTCGTTCCCGAGGTTATCTATGAACGCAACGATACTGGTGGTGGACGACGAGGAGAGCATCCGCGCCTCCCTGGCGGGGATTCTGGAAGACGAAGGGTACAGGACCCTTTTTGCCGTTGACGGCGTCGAGGCTCTGGCAGTGGTCCGTCAGGAGATGCCGGCCCTGGTGCTCCTCGATATCTGGATGCCGCGCATGGACGGCATGGAGACCCTGCAGAAGCTGAAGGAGCTGTATCCTGCCCTGACCGTGGTGATGATGTCCGGCCACGGCACCATTGAAACCGCCGTGAAGGCGACCAAGATGGGGGCCTACGATTTCGTCGAGAAGCCGCTTTCCCTGGAAAAGGTCCTCCTGTCGGTGAACAACGCCATAAGCATGAGCCGCCTGAAGGAAGAGAACGACTCCCTGCGCAGCATCGTCCTCAAGGACCACGAAATGATCGGCGCTTCGCCGTCGATGCTGCGGCTGGCAGAGCATATCAGGCTCGCCGCCCCCACCAACGCCTCGGTGCTCATCACCGGCGAAAACGGTACCGGCAAGGAGCTGGTGGCCCGTTCCATCCATCACAACAGCCAGCGGCGCGAGAAGCCGTTCATCGAGATCAACTGCGCCGCCATCCCGGAAGAGCTGATCGAGTCCGAGCTGTTCGGCCATGAACGGGGCGCATTTACC
>DAIEGL010000046.1 GCA_027356255.1 Geobacter sp.
CGCCGTCAACATGGCCTTCGCCAACCGCCAGGTGATCCTCCACCGGATCCGCGAGGTCTTCTCCGCCGTCTTCCACAAGGACCCGGCGGACCTGGGGATGCGGATGGTCTACGACGTGGCCCACAACACCGCCAAGCTGGAAAGGCACACCGTCGCCGGCAAGAAGCGCGAGGTCCTCATCCACCGCAAGGGATCGACGCGCGCCTTCGGCCCAGGCATGGAAGGGATTCCGGACTGTTACCGGGAAACCGGCCAGCCGGTGATTATCGGCGGCAGCATGGAAACGGGCTCCTATCTCCTGGCCGGCATGAAGAGCGGTGCCGAGACATTCTTCACCACCGCCCACGGCAGCGGGCGGACCATGAGCCGGCACCAGGCGAAAAAGATGGTCAGGGGACAGAAGCTGCAAAGGGACATGGAAGAGCGCGGCATATACGTGCGCACCGATTCCTGGGGGGGGCTGGCCGAGGAGGCGGGCGCGGCCTACAAGAACATCGACGACGTGGTGGAAGCGACCGAGCTGGCGGGGCTGAGCAAGCGGGTCGTGCGTCTCGTGCCGGTCGGAAACATCAAGGGATGATGCGACCGGTGCCGTATCGTTACTTGGAGCACATAGCCACGGCGGACGCGGCGTTCGAGGCCTTCGGCGACACCCTGGAAGAGCTCTTCATTGCCGCTGCCGACGCGGTCATGAACACCATGGTGGAAGAGCTGGCCAGCATCGCCTGCGCAGAGGAGGTGACCTTCGAGACGGAGCACGCCGAACTCGACCTCCTCCTCTACAATTTCCTCTGCGAGCTGGTCTTCCTCAAGGACGCCCGGCAACTTCTCCTGCGGATCAAATCGATCGAGATCGCTGAGACCGGCGGGAAATACACGGCAAAGACCGTTGCCTGCGGCGAGAGGATCAACCCGAAAAAGCATCCCCTCCTGAGCGATGTAAAGGCGGTGACCCTCCATCGCTTCACCTTGGAGAAGACCGATGACGGCTGGCAGGCGTCGGTCATTCTGGACATCTGAAGCCACCCGGTGCATGCAAAAAATATTTGCTTTGTCCCAACCGTCACGGTACATTTGCCTCTGGATTTCTAACCAAAGGAACCATGAGATGAAAGTCCTGCTCCACATCTGCTGCGCGCCGTGCGCCATTTATCCGGTCAAGGAAATGCGCTCAAACGGCATGAAGGTGACCGGCTTCTTCTTCAACCACAACATCCACCCCTACCAGGAATACCGGAAACGGCTGGACACGGTGAGGGAATATGCGGAACAGATCGACCTGGAGGTCATCTACCGGGAAGAATACCGCCTGGAGGACTTCCTCTGTGCCGTCGCCGCCAACCCCGGCGAACGCTGCCTCTACTGCTACTGTTCCAGGCTGGAAGCGGCCGCGGCTGCGGCCGCGGAACTCGGCTTCGACGCCTATTCTTCCTCTCTTCTCTACAGCAGGTATCAGAAGCATGATGCGATCAGGGAGCTCGGGGAAAGGATCGGCGCAAAGTACGGCGTTGCCTTCCACTATGACGACTACCGCCGGGGATGGCGGGAGGGGATAGACATCTCGAAGAGGATGGGGCTCTATCGTCAGCAATACTGCGGCTGCATTTACAGCGAAAAAGAGCGTTACGCGCCCCAGCCCTCCCGGTAGGAAAGGAACTGCCATGCCCGGTATCGGCAAATACCTGATCGTTCTGGGACTCATCATTGCCGCAATCGGCGTCGTCTTCACCTTCGCCGGCAAGCTCCCCTGGCTGGGACGGCTTCCCGGCGACATCTACGTCAAGCGGGAGAACTTCACCTTTTACTTCCCCCTTGCCACCAGCATCCTCATCTCGATCATCCTGTCGTTCATCCTCTGGCTGTTCAGGCGTTAGGCGGCGCGCTGCCATGGGTGCAAATTCCTCACCCCTTGAAATCCCCCGCTTTTCTGTTACCTTTTAACTGCAAATACCCATATTACGGAGGACGATATGTTTGAACTCTTGGAAAAAGCCTTGTTGACTGGGCTCGGCGCGGTATCAATGACGCAGAAGAAGGCCGAGGAACTGGTAACGGAAATGAAGGAGAAGTACAAGCTGAGCGAGGAGGAAGGAAGGTCGATCCTGGACAAGATCCAGGTAATGGCCAAAGACAGCAGGGAACGGATCACGGAGATCGCTGAAAACGAAGTGAGAAAGGTCATCGAGCGGATAGGGCTGGTCCCGCGCGAGGAGTTCGACCGCCTGCAGAAGCGGGTTGAGGCGCTGGAAAGCAGGCAGGCGGAAAAGGAAGCCGGGCCTGAATGCTGAGCCTTATCCAGTTAAACCGCAATATCCGCACCATCAGGCGTTACCGGCAGATCGTGAAAATCCTGATCAAGTACGGCCTTGATCACGTGCTGGAGTTTTTCAACCTCTCGCAGTTTGTTGCCAGGAGCAGAAGAGTCCTGCGCCGCAACGGTTCGACCATTGCCCAGCTTTCTCCTGCGGAGCGGATGAGGCTTGCCATGGAAGAACTGGGCCCATCCTTCATCAAACTCGGCCAGGTCCTCTCCACCCGCCCGGACGTCATCCCCCGAAACTTTGTCGATGAATTCGCCAAATTGCAGGACAACGTCCCATCCTTCCCCTTCGAGGAAGTGAAGGCGCAGATCAGGCTGGAGTTGGGGCAGGAGGCCGAAAATTTCTTCTCCTACCTTGAGCCGGTCCCCGTTGCCGCGGCCTCCATCGCCCAGGTCCACCGGGCGCGTCTGATATCCGGCGAGGATGTGGTGGTCAAGGTGCGCCGCCCGGGGATCGTGGAGGTCGTCGAAACCGACATCGACGTCCTTATGGGACTGGCCTTCCTCATGGAGCGCCACATGCCGGGGAGCGACATCTACGACCCGGTCGGCCTGGTCAAGGAGTTCGCCCGCACCATCCGCCGGGAAATGGATTTCTCCCGCGAGGGGCACACCATTGAAAAGATCCGCGAAAACTTCGGCAACGACGCAACCATGTACTTCCCAAAGGTATACTGGCAGGAGACCGGCAGAAGCGTTTTGACCATGGAGTACATCGACGGCATCAAGGTCAGCGACATCGCCGCCATCGAGCGAGCCGGACTCGACAGGAAGCTCATCGCCAGGCGGGGTGCGGACGCCTTCCTGAAGATGGTGCTGGAGCACGGCTTTTTCCACGGCGACCCCCATCCGGGGAACGTGCTGATCCTGCCCGGAAACGTCATCTGCCTCCTGGACTATGGCATAGTGGGGCGTCTGGATGCTCAGTTGAAGGGTTACCTGACCGACATCCTCCTGGCCATCCTCAAACGGGACGTGGACGAGGTGATCTCCCTCCTCTCCTATTCGGGAGAAATCGGCGAAAACCTCAACACGAGGGCGCTGAAGCGGGACCTGTCCGAATTCATCGACAGCTATTACGAGATCCCGCTCCAGGAGATAGAGGTCGGCAAGATGCTGGCGGAGTTCATCGACATCATCACGACCTTCCATATAAAGTTCCAGCCCGACCTGATGCTCCTCGCCAAGTCGCTCGTCATCGTCGAGGGGATGGGGCGGGAACTGGACCCCGATTTCGACATGGTGGAGCACCTCCGCCCGTTCATGGAACAGGCGGTCAGGGAAAAGATGTCCCCCGGCCGCTTTGCCAGGGACATGGGGAACACGCTCATGTCCTATGTCAACCTGACCAGAAGCCTGCCGAGGGAAATACGGGAGATACTGCACCGGATAAACCGCAACAAGTTCAAGATCGACCTGGAACACCGCGGTCTCGACCGCTTCAGCAAGGAACTGGACAAATCCATCAACCGCCTCTCCTTCAGCCTCATCATCGCGGCCCTCATCATCGGCTCTTCCATCGTCATGCAGACGAACAAGGGCCCCCTCATCATGGACTTTCCCGCCTTCGCCTTCCTCGGCTACACCATTGCCGGACTGATCGGCTTCTGGTGGGTGATTGCCATCATCCGCTCCGGACGGCTCTGACACTGTTGCATTTTTGCAACAGCCGCGTCTTTTTTGCAACACACGAACGGCCCCCTCGCCCGCCTCACACCCCGCCTCTCAGCCGATAACAAGCTGATTTTACAGATTAATATCATTTCTTGCATGTTGGCTCGCAATTTGCTAAATAATAAGTGTACTGACTAAATTGGCAAAGGAGCGCGGTATGGCCTTCCAACAGACATTGAGAGATAAAGTGGCGTTCAGCGGCATCGGGCTGCACTCGGGAAAGGAGATCGATCTGACGCTCCGCCCTGCCGACGCCGGCACCGGCATAGTCTTCCATCGCATCGACACGACTCCCCCCGTTTCCATCGAAGCCAGGACGGAAAATGTCATAAGCACGCGGCTTTCCACGACCATCGGCAAGGATGGCGTGGCGGTCTCCACCATAGAGCATCTCATGGCGGCCCTCTTCAGCTGCGGCATCGATAACGCCCATGTGGACATCAACGGTCCCGAAGTGCCGATCATGGACGGCAGCGCCGCACCGTTTGTCGAGGAGATCCGAAAAGCCGGCATCAAGACCTTGTCTAGATCGCGCAGATACCTGGTGGTGAAGAAACCGGTGATCGTCAGGGACGGAGACAAGAGGATCACCGTCCTCCCCTCCCGCTACTACCGGATCTCCTTCGACATGCATTTCGACCATCCGGCCATAAACCGCCAGTCCAGGAGCATGAAGTTCGACCGGGAATCGTTTGCCGACGATTTTGCCCCGGCCCGGACCTTCGGTTTCCTGGCCGAAGTGGAGGCGCTCACAGCACACGGGCTAGCCCTGGGGGGGTCGCTGGACAACGCCGTGGTAATCGGTGACACCGGGGTTCTGAACGCAGAGGGGCTCCGCTTCACCGACGAATTCGTCCGCCACAAGATCCTCGACTCGGTCGGCGACTTCGCCCTCGCCGGCGTTCATCTCATCGGCCATGTGAAGTCCTGCAAGTCGGGACACGAGCTTAACCACAAATTCATAACGGAACTCCTTTCCCGCACCGATTGCTGGAGCATGATGGAGTTTGCAGCCGGCGAAAACAAGACGGCGCCGTTCCAGTTCCCGCTCCCGGAAATGGCCTGGCTGGAAGCCTGCTGAATCCAGGCGCGCACATATTCCGTAAAAAAAGCAGCCCGCACGGCTGCTTTTTTTATTCGCGCGCAGTCCTGTGCCGGCGCCGATAACACCTTGAAATAAACCTCTGTTTCGGATAATGTTAGCGCTGCATGTATCGCGACCAAGGAAAACCAGTGGAGAGAGAAACAAACAAAGGGCTGCCGCCGGAAGAGCTGCGCAAGAGAAAGCGCGAGGGGTTCATCGTCGCCTTTTCCCTCCTGCTGATCATTTTCCTCACCTCCACGGAGATCCATCTCTCCAAGCTGAGCTCAGAAGTGCCGATGGGGAACAACATCGTCATCTTCGGCATCATCAACGTCATCATCCTCCTCATCATCCTCCTCATCTACCTGGTTTTCAGGAACGTCGCCAAGCTCATGCTGGAACGGCGGCGAAACGCCATCGGCGCCAAGCTCCGCACCAAGCTTGTTCTGGCCTTTGTCGGCCTATCCCTGGTCCCGACCATGCTCCTCTTCTTCGTTTCCGCCGGTTTCATAACCAACAGCATCCAGAACTGGTTCAACAAGCAGGTGGAAACATCCCTCGACGAATCGATGGAGGTCGCCCAGACCTACTACAAGAGCTCCGCAGCCAACGCCATATATTACGGCGAACAGATAAGCGCCATCGTCAAGGAACAGAAGCTCTTGAACGAGGAAAACCTCCCGCGCCTCAAGGCCGTGATCCGGCAGAAGCAGAAAGAGTACAACCTGGGGGTCGTGGAGGTATATTCATCCCAGCGGGAAGAACTGGTCAGGGCCGCCAACCCGAAGCTACCCCAGGGAGAGTTCACCAACCCGTCATCGGAGGACATCAATGTAGGGCTCGTCGGAAAGCAGCTCACCAAGGTAAACTCCATCGGAAAGGCCGACCTCATCCGCGGCATCGTTCCGGTCTATTCCAACTGGAACGCCCGCGACGTGGTCGGCGTCGTGGTGGTGAACTACTACGTCCCCTACTCACTGGTGAGCAAGATGAAGGAGATATCCTCATCCTACCATGAATTCCGCCAGCTGAAGATCCTGAAGAACCCCATCACGACCGGCTACATCCTCACCCTCTTCCTCATAACCATGGTGATCGTCTTTCTTGCCGTATGGTTCGGCGTTTACCTGGCGAAGAGCCTCACCATCCCCATCCAGGAACTAGCCGAAGCAACGAGGGCGGTTGCGGAAGGTAACCTGGAAGTGCACCTGGGAGAAAAGGGAAGCGATGAAATAGGGATGCTGATCGCCTCGTTCAACAAGATGACCGAAGACCTGCGCAACAATCAGCTTGCCCTGAAAAAGACCAACGAAGAGGTGAGCAGAAGCAACCTGGAGCTGGAGCAGAGGCGCCGCTACATGGAGACCGTTCTGAAAAACGTCACGGCCGGCGTCATCTCGGTGGATAAGGGCGGCGTACTGACCACGGTCAACAAATCGGCCGAAAGGCTCCTGAGCATCAGCACCCAGAAGGTGGCGGGAAGGAACTTCCGCGAGGTGCTGCAGCCGGCCCACCTGGATATCGTAAAGGGGATGCTGCGCGACATGGTCCTTGCGCAGCACGATACGGTCAGCAAGCAGGTGACCATCCCCATTAAGGACTCCAAGCTGACCCTGCTCGTGAACCTGACCGTCCTGAAGGACGAAAACGACGAGTTCATGGGGACGGTCGTGGTGTTCGACGACATGACCCAGCTGATCAAGGCGCAGCGCATGGCCGCCTGGCGCGAGGTGGCGCGGCGCATCGCCCACGAGATAAAGAACCCGCTGACGCCGATCAAGCTGTCGGCGCAGAGGCTGAGGAAACGATACCTTTCACGGTTCGAAGGGGAGGAAAAGGTCTTCGACGAATGTACGGACATGATCATCAAATCGGTGGACGAACTGAAGACCCTGGTGGATGAATTCTCGAATTTTGCGCGGATGCCGGCCGCCCAGCCGACCACCAACAACCTCAACGAACTCCTGCGGGAGGCGCTCCCCCTCTACCAGGAAGCCCACCGCAACATAACCTTCTCCATCCGTACCGATGAATCGATACCCGTGTTCCAGCTGGACCGGGACCAGATCAAGAGGGTGCTGATCAATCTTTTGGACAACGCCGTTGCCGCCATCGACGGCGACGGGAACATCACCATCGAGAGCAGCTACAATCAGGAGTTGAAGATGGCGACAGTGACCGTTGCCGACACCGGTCACGGCATAGCGGCCGAAGACCGGGCCAGGCTCTTCGAGCCGTATTTCTCCACCAAGAAATCCGGCACCGGGCTGGGACTCGCCATCGTCAACACCATCATCTCCGACCACCACGGTTTCATCCGGTCAAAGGACAACCAGCCAAAGGGAACCGTCTTCGTTATCGAACTCCCGGTCAGCGGCACATGGGCATGAAAAAAGGGGGAACCAGGCGGTTTCCCCTTTTTTTGGATGCTTCCGACATTTCCGTTAGACGGCTGCCGTGGCTTACGGAGTGAGTGACAGAGCCGAAGCGGCGAACGGACACCCGCCCGAGATTGAAAGAAGCGCCTTCGTCTGTATGCGGATATTCAGACGATCATATTGGAAGACGGTGCAAGGTCCGCAGCTTCGGCGACCGAACAAACGGACGAAGTCGCGGCAGGCGGCCTTTTCCCGGAATTCCCGGATGGACCTTATTTTAGGCGTCGTCCCGCTCGCTCAGTCGGTAACGAATATGGCCAGCTCAACCCGTTCCTCGTCCGCCAGGTGAATTGGAAAAACGATCCCCTGCCCCCCCGTCGGCACCGCGATCCCCCCTGAAGCGGGGTGAAAAACGAGCGGCGGCTTGATCTCCGTGCATTTGCCCCGCTGGGCAGCCTTTGCGACAATATTGCCGCAGATGATGTTCACCAGCTCCATGACGGCATCGTCCAGCACTTCCGGCGGTTCATTATCGACATTCTCCTCTTTC
>DAIEGL010000060.1 GCA_027356255.1 Geobacter sp.
TACAAGAAGGAACGGGGAGGCCGAATTATCGAGGTGGTTATCTGGCATCTCTCCGAACCGCTTCCCGGCAGTACGCATCCCTACAAATACCGTCTATTCTACGGCAAACCGGACGGCAGCTGCATCGTCCGCTACGATAACGAGCGCGGCAAGGGGGATCATCGGCACGTGGCCGACGACGAAGGACCCTATACCTTCTCCACGTTGCGCCGGCTCATTTACGACTTCGAAGCGGACACTGAAAGGATGTGATTAACCATGAAAGAAAAACGGGACCTTAAGATCGGCATCAAGAGCGACAAGGAGTTCTTTGCGGAACTGAAAGACCTTGCCGGGCGGATTGACGACGGCTGGCTACCGGAAAAGCCCGTCGAGCGGCTCTATTTTGATGACCTGCCTTCGTTGCTCAAGCACTTGACCCCCAAGCGGTTCGAGCTGCTGCTTGAGCTGCGCCGCATGGGACACGCGAGCATCAACGCCCTGGCCAAGCACCTGCACCGCCAGTACCGCAACGTCTTTGATGATGTCAAGACCATGGAACGGCTGGGGCTGGTGGAAAAGGACAGCAGCGGCCATTTTTACGTGCCGTGGGACGAGATTGACGCGAACTTCAGGTTGGTAGCTTGAATCCTGCATCTTGGACCCCAAAAAGCCGCGCCCCCGAAACGGGAGCGCGGCTTTTCCATTCTTCCATCCACCATCGACCAACGACCGCTCACACTACCACTCTTCCTCAGCCTCCCCCCAGAGATTGCGGGCGATCTCATCCAAAAGCGCCGGGATACCCTCACCGGTTGCAGCGGAGATGGGGAAGACCTTTAGGCCGCGCTCCTCGAAATAGGGGAGAACGGTTGCCAGGTTTTCTTTTACCACGGGAAGATCGATCTTGTTGATGACGATGATCTGCTTCTTTTCCGCCAGCTCCGGGTTGAAGAGGGCCAGTTCCCGGTTGATCGCCTCGTATTCGCGGATCGGGTCCCGGTCCGGCATCCAGGAGATGTCGAGGATGTGGATGAGCTGGCCGGTCCGCTCCAGATGCTTGAGGAAACGGTGGCCGAGCCCCGCCCCCTCGTGGGCGCCCTCTATGAGACCGGGAATGTCCGCCATGACGAACGATTTGTAGTTCTTGTACGCCACCACGCCCAGGCTCGGCTTGAGGGTGGTGAAGTGGTAGTCGGCGATCTTCGGCCGGGCCGCGGAGACCTTGGCGATCAGGGAGGATTTCCCGACGCTGGGCATCCCCAACAGCCCCACATCGGCCATCAGTTTAAGCTCCAGCCTGAGCCAGCGCTCCTCCCCCGGCTCACCCGGCTGGGCAAACTTGGGCGCCTTGTGGGTGGCAGTGGCAAAGCGGGCATTACCCTGACCGCCGCGGCCACCTTTCAGGAGCACCACCGGCTGGCCGGCCTCCGTCAGATCGGCCAGAACCTCGCCGGTTTCCGCGTCCTTAATAACCGTCCCCACCGGCAGGATCAGCTTCAGGTCCTCGCCGTAGGCGCCGTGACGGTCCTTTCCCATGCCGTTCCTGCCTCGGCCAGCCTTCTGGTGCGGGTGCTGGCGCAGGTCGAGGAGGGTGGAGAGGTTCGGTGATGCCTCGACGATCACGTCCCCCCCCTTGCCGCCGTCACCGCCATCCGGCCCGCCGTAAGGGATGAACTTCTCCCTGCGAAACGAAACGCAGCCGGCGCCGCCATCGCCCGACTTCACATGGATCTTCACTTCATCGATAAAACTCATGGTCTTCCCCAATTAAGGGACTCGGAAAACACCAATATCCCATCTCGCATCCCGTCTTCGGGCCATATTTCGCCGCACCTCAATCGCAAAATCCTCGACGTAGCCCTGCTACGCCTGCGCTTTTGCTCAATCGGTGCGACTAAATCTGACCCAAATCCGGGCGCGATCTTGGTACATTGGTATTTACCGAATCCCTAAGAAAACAACAAAAGCCCGGAACCGAGGGTTCCAGGCTTTTGTGCGTGCTTTATTGCAGCAGGTCCTAGTTTGCGGGGTAAACGGAAACCTTTTTCCGGTCGCGTCCCATCCGCTCGAACTTCACCACACCCTCGATGAGGGCGAACAGGGTGTAGTCCTTGCCCAGACCGACGTTGTTGCCGGGATGGACCTTGGTGCCATGCTGCCGGTAGATGATGTTGCCGGCCTTGACATGCTCGCCGCCGAACTTCTTGCAGCCAAGCCTCTGGCCGTCTGAATCGCGGCCGTTCCTGGAACTGCCGACCCCTTTCTTATGTGCCATTTTTCTCTTCCTCCTGGCGGCTCGTTTACACCCGGATGGGTTTCCGTGCCCCCTCTATTCTTTAGGCGTTGATCTTCTCAATCTTCAGGATGGTTCTGAGTTGACGGTGCCCGTTAAGTTTCCTGGAATCCTTCCGGCGCTTGGACTTGAAGACAAGGATCTTCTTGTCCTTCCCCTGCTCGACGATCTTGCCGACCACAGAGGCGCTGGGCACTAAAGGTGTTCCGATTGCAACCTTATCGCCGCCAACCATCAGGACCTCAGAGAGCTCGACGGTATCCCCTACCGCACCCTCCAGTTTTTCGACTTTCAGAAAGTCGCCTTCGGAAACTTTATATTGCTTCCCTCCGGTTCTCACTACTGCGTACATGTACTTTCACCACCTTTATCCTGATTTTACAAAGAGCTACAAAAAATAAACAAAAAGTGCAGGCAAGTCAAGGACTTTTTTTCACTCCACCCTACCCCAGCTCCACCATGATGTCCGCGCCCAGGACCTGTACCGGATAGACCTTCAGGGTGTATTCCGGGAAGTCGGCGCAGGCGCCGGTCTTTAGATTGAACCGGTAGCCGTGACGCTGACAGGATAGATGTTCCGCATCCTTGACCAGCGCGCCGGAAAGGGGCGCACCCTGGTGCGGGCACTCGGTCTCGCAGGCATAGATAGTCCCCTTCGCGTTGACCAGCAGTATCTCCCGGCCGTCAACCGCGACGACCTTCTTTCCCCAGAGGGGAACATCCGAAACCTTTGCGGCAAATATCATCGCACCCTCCAGACGTTTGTGTCAGGCCGTCACCATCTTCACCGCATGGGCGGCCTCTTCCGCCCTTCTGCGCGCCTCGTCCGTATCGCTGCCCAGGGAAAGCGCCACCCCCATGCGACGACCGGGGCGGGTGTCCGGCTTGCCGAACAGACGAAGCTTTGTGTCGGGCACGGACAACGCCTCGGGAAGGCCATCGAACGCCACTTCCGCAGCGGCCTTTTCGGCCAGGATGACGTGGGAAGCGGACGGGGCAAGGTTGACCACCTCCGGCACCGGCAGCCCGAGGATGGCCCGCACATGAAGCTCGAACTCGGACATATTCTGAGAGACCATGGTCACCATCCCCGTGTCGTGGGGACGGGGCGAAACCTCGCTGAACCAGACCCGGTCCCCCTTGATGAAGAGCTCAACGCCGAAGATGCCGAAGCCACCCAGGGCATCGGTAACCGCCTTCGCCTGCCGCTCGGCTTCCGCCAGCACCTGGGGGGTCATGGCCATCGGCTGCCACGATTCGTGATAGTCCCCCTTGATCTGCACATGGCCGATGGGCGGGCAAAAACGGGTCCCGTCGCTGTAACGCACCGTGAGGAGGGTGATCTCGTAGTCGAAGGGAATGAACTCCTCGATGATTACCTTGTCCGACGCTCCCCGCGCCCCTTCCATGGCATAGGTCCACGCCTTTTCCAGGTCGGCCGCATCGCGCACGACGCTCTGTCCCTTGCCGGAAGAGCTCATGATCGGCTTCACCACGCAGGGAAGGCCGATGCGCTCGACAGCGGAACTGAACTCCTCCAGCGACGTGGCAAAGAGGTATTGCGCCGTGGGTAGCCCCAGCGCCTCGGCGGCAAGCCTTCTGATCCCCTCCCGGTTCATGGTCAGGTTGGCGGCACGGGCCGTGGGGATGACGGTGAAGCCTTCCCTTTCCAGCTCCAGGAGATAGGGGGTGTTGATCGCCTCGATCTCCGGCACGATGTAATCTGGACGTTCCAGGCGGATCACCCGGGAAAGTTCTTCCCGATCGAGCATGTTGATGACGTGGCTTCTGTGGGCCACCTGCATGGCTGGCGCATCCTGGTAGCGGTCAACGGCAATGACCTCGACACCGAGCCGCTGGGCCTCGATGACCACTTCCTTCCCCAGCTCGCCGGAACCGAGCAGCATGACTCTTGTGGCACTCTTCTTTAAGGGGGTTCCGATCATATTATTCTCTTTCCTGTGCATTAATGATAAAGGCTGTAACAGAAAGGGCGACGCCGACCACGTTTCACGATATGGCGATCTCGAACTGCTCCTGGTGAAAGCCCGGCTTGGCCCGGACCGTGATCCGTTTCTTGAAATTCTTTTCCAGTTCCTCCAGCCCTCTCCGCTCCTCATCGTAGAGGAGGTCGGCGACCTGGGGGTGGACCGTAAGCATGATCTTGCTGCCGCGGATGTCGAGCATCTCCCGGCGCAGCTCGCGGAATATCTCGTGGCAGACGGTGGTCTTGGACTTCACGTAGCCGCGCCCCTCGCAGTATGGGCAGGGCTCGCACATCATCCGGCCGATGCTCTCCCGCACCCGTTTTCGCGTCATCTCCACCAGGCCGAGCTCGGATATCTTCAGGATGTTGGTCTTGGACTTGTCCGACTTGACCGCCTCTTCCAGGGCGGTGAAGACCTTCTCACGGTTCACCTCCTTCTCCATGTCGATGAAGTCGATGATGATGATCCCCCCCAGGTTCCTGAGCCTGAGCTGGTAGGCGATCTCCTTCACCGCCTCCAGGTTGGTCTTGAGGATGGTGTCTTCCAGGTTGTGCTTGCCTACGAAGCGGCCGGTGTTGACGTCGATGGCGGTGAGCGCCTCGGTCTGCTCGATGATGATGTAGCCGCCGCTCTTCAGCCAGACCTTGCGTCCCAGCGCCCGGCTGATCTCCACCTCCAGGCCGAAATGATCGAAGATCGGCTCCTCCTCGTCGTAGAGCTCTATGGAGTACTTCATCTTCGGCATGAAGGTGCTGATGAACTGGACAATCCGGTCGTACTCCGGCTTGGAGTCGACGACGATCCGTTCCACCGACTCGGTGAGAATGTCCCGCACCACCTTCTGGGTCACATCCAGGTCCGAATGGATCAGGCTGGGAGCGCTGGCTTTTTCCTTGCGCTTCACCACCTCTTCCCAGAGCTTGGTCAGGTAATGGAGGTCGGAAACCAGGTCTTCCTCGCTCTTCCCCTCCGAGACGGTACGGACGATGAACCCGCCGCCGGGGGGCTTGATCCGGTCAACGATCTCCTTGAGCCGCTCCCGCTCCGCCTCGTCCTCGATGCGGCGCGAGATCCCCACGTGGTCCACGGTCGGCATGTAGACCAGGTGTCTCCCCGGAAGGGATATGTGGGCGGTGATGCGGGCACCCTTCGTACCGATCGGCTCCTTGGATATCTGCACCAGGAGCTCCTGCCCCTCCTGGAGTAACTCCTCGATGGGATGGAGGGGTTGGATCACCGGCTCTTCACCCTCTGCCGGCTCTTCCTTCTTGCCGTTCCCATCCATGAAGGAGTCGTACTCATCCATGGCGTCGAAGACGTCGGCAACGTAGAGGAAGGCCGCCTTCTCCAGGCCGATGTCCACAAAGGCGGCCTGCATACCCGGCAGAACCCGGATGACCCTCCCCTTGTAAATGTTCCCCACGATCCCCTTGACCCGGCTCCGCTCAATGTACAGTTCGGCGATGGTGCCGTTCTCGATGAGGGCGATGCGGGTTTCGTGGGATGTGGTGTTGATGACCAGTTCATTGCCCATGCGTACCTCGTTTATTGTATATATTTAGCTGATGTGTATGGTTAATCCCGGAAGGCGGTCATTTCGTGAAAACAACTTCCAGCTTCTCGATGCGCGCACCGGAGAGGACCTCTGCCGGCAGACCGGTAACGGCCGCGGCAAATTCCAGCGGCTTGCCGCGCCGGATCTCCATTTCCAGGGAGTCTGCCGAGGCGCCGAGGCTTACCGTTTCATGCCGCAGGTCGAATTCCGTGACCTTCCCCTTCTTTTCCCGGCGGTGGGGGAAGGCGTCCAGGGCGAGGAAGCGCTCCACCCGTCCGTTGAGGTCTGTCGCGGTTCCGGGCGGGAGGGTGACGCGATAGCGCACGCTATCCATGATAACCGATAGTGATGCGCTGTTCAACGATATTGCACGGGATTCCAGAACCCTCACCCCCTCGGGAAGCACCCGGTTGAGCGCAGCCATCAGCCTCTCCGCGCCGAAACCCGCGTCCAGCTCCATATCCATGTATTCCGCCCATGACTCCACGCCTACGGAGAGCGCAGTGGCAAATGAAAATTTGGGATGGGGATGAAACCCTTGGGAATAGCGGATCGGCACCCGGGCGCGGCCGATGGCCCGGATGAACAGGTTGAGCATCTCCAGGTGGCTCAGAAAGCGCATCCGGCCGCTTTTCTCGAAACGGAGCCGGATGCGCTCCGCTTCCGCACACGGCGCCGGCTCCGCCGTTCTGGTGCCGCCGCAGGCCGTATCTGCCCCATTGAGCCTCATCCGTATCGTCTCGAAATCGCAGACGCCGCACCCCGCGCAGACTCCGCTCCGGCAGTCCGGTGTGTAGGAGGAGACAGCGGACCGCGCCAGCTCCGCCCGGAGGAACTCCCTGCTGACCCCACTATCCAGGTGGTCCCAGGGGAGGAGCTCATCCAGGTCCCGGCGGCGATGGTAGAAGAGCGGGTCAATGCCCGCTGCGGCAAACGCCTGCCGCCATTTGTCGAAGCTGAAGTGCTCCCCCCAGCCGTCAAAACGGCACCCAAGCCTCCGGGCTTCGATCAGCACCCGGCCGAGCCGTCGGTCACCCCGGGCAAAGACCCCCTCCATGACGGACAAGGGCGCATCCTGCCACTTGAAGTTGAGCTTGCGCTTCTTCAGCTCCTGGCGCAGGAACTGCTGCTTTTCGAGGATCTCCTCGTAACTGATCTGCGGTTCCCACTGGAAGGGGGTATGGGGCTTCGGCACAAAGCTGCTCACCGCCACATTGACCTCGCCGCCGGCGCCGGCCCGCTTTCCCTGGGTCTTGACCTGCCTGGCCAGTTCGGCTATGCCGAGGACATCCTCCATGGTTTCCGTCGGCAGTCCGATCATGAAATAGAGCTTGATCAGCCGCCACCCGGCGCCGTAAACCTGCAGGGCCGTGTCCAGGAGGTCCGTCTCGGCAATCCCCTTGTTGATCACCTGGCGCAGCCGCTCGCTCCCCGCTTCTGGGGCGAGGGTGAAGCCGGTCTTCCTCACCTTCCTGATCTCCTCGACCACCTCCGGGGTGAGGCTCCCCACCCGCAGGGACGGGAGGGATACGGCAATGCGCTCCCTGGCGTACTTGTCCATGAGCTCCTTGAGCAGAGGGGTGAGGCAGCCGTAATCGCCAGTCGAAAGAGAGAGAAGCGATATCTCGTCGTAGCCGGTGTTGCGCAGGGTCTCCTCGATCTTCGCCAGGACCTGCTCCGGCGTCCGCTCGCGGACGGGGCGGTAGATGTATCCCGCCTGGCAGAAGCGACAGCCGCGGGTGCACCCCCGGGCCACCTCCATGCTCACCCGGTCGTGGACCGTCTTCAGGAACGGGACGACCGGGGCGCTCGGATAGGGAACCCCGTTCAGGTCGGCGACGATCCGCCGTCTCACCCTTTCATAGCCCGGCCTGAGCGGCTTGATCGCCTCGATCCGGCCGGCCGCGTCGTAGGCAATGTCGAAGAATGAAGGGACATAGACGCCGCCGATCTTTGCCAGCCGCTCCAGGAGGGCCTCCTTGCCAGACCCGGCGCGTTTCCACTCCCGGTAGACGTCCGCAATTTCCTTTACCGCCTCTTCACCGTCCCCCAGAAGAAACGCGTCGAAAAAATCGGCCAGCGGCTCCGGGTTGCAGGCGCAGGGACCGCCGCCAAGGACAAGGGGGAATCCTTCGTCCCGCTCCGACGCGAGGAGAGGGATGCCGGCCAGTTCCAGCATGTTGAGGATGTTGGAGTAGGAGAGCTCGTACTGGAGGGTAAAGCCGAGGATGTCCGCCCGGGAGAGGGGGGTTGAGCTTTCAAGGGTGGCAAGTGGTGCACGGTCGCGGCGAAGCTGCTCTTCCATGTCTGGCCAGGGCGCATAGACGCGCTCTGCTGCCAGCCATTCGGCTTCGTTCAGAACGTCATAGAGTATCCGGAGCCCCAGGTGGCTCATCCCAACTTCATATACATCGGGAAACGCCAGGACAAACCGGACCTCGGCCCGTTCCTTGGCAATCGCCCCCATTTCACCCCCCATGTAGCGGGCAGGCTTTTCAACCGACAGCAGATGATCGTTTTGCAAACAAACCCCCATAAAAAAAGGCCCTGGCGGGATTTCGCCGCCACGACCCCGTAGATACTAACAAATTTTGCCGACAGCTGGCAAGGTATTATACCGCCCGCCGCTGCCGGCCCCGCAGACGACACCGCAAATGAGGTATGGGTTGGATGATTTCGGGTCTAACTATCGAAGCGGTAACGATCCACACTGAAAATAGCCCGCACTTTCAGCCAGTTACAACGGCCAACAATGCTGGCACGTTATCTGCTTCAGGAATGCATCATACATTTTTTAAAAGGAGATTTACCATGAAAAAAGTGCTGTCCTCAATCGTTGCTGCTCTCGTTGCTGTTGCTTTCGCTGGTGTTGTTTTCGCTGCTGAGCCTGCAAAAACCGAAGCCCCTGCTGGTGGCGAAGTGAAGAAAGAAGAAAAAGCTCCGGTAAAGAAAGCAAAAAAAGCAAAAAAAGCAAAGAAAGCAAAAAAAGCAAAAAAAGCAAAAAAAGCTGAGAAAAAAGAAGAAGTTAAGCCTGCTGAAGCAGCTCCTGCTGCGAAGTAATTCGCACTTCCAATGCTGACAAAAAAAAGCCGCATCCCCGGATGCGGCTTTTTTTTATTATCTGCAAGGCATTAACTTTACCGCTTCCGTAACGGCATCAAATCTTCAGCGGATCGTCACTCTTTCTGCCAGACAAAAGCAGGGTCAAAATAGGGGTCGTAGAACCCGGGAAAGGCGATGAAAAAGGTGGCCGTCTCCGCAACCCCCGAAACAGTCCTCACCATGGTCATCCCTATCCCTTTCAACGGCCCGATAGTAAGCCCCTTCGCATAGCCGTCCTCTTTAATCGTCATGTATATCTGCTTGGGGAGCTCCAACCAGCCTGTAGCCGTGTTGGCCAGGCCGCGGGCCGCCTTGGTGGCCATACCGTCCACAACCTCCTGCGGCGATGCATCTTCAAGGGTACGATAGTCGTCGGCCCGGGCCATATCGTGCGCCCCGGACAAGATGATGGCGTAGAGGATCGCAACCATACAGAAAATCGGCTTGACTGACATACTATTCTCCCTTTTTAACAGCCGGTTCCGGCTCTTTCGCCTTGCGCGATTCCACCCGCTTTTCTCCCCATCCATTCCAGACGTATTCCGGTTCAATCATCGAGTCGTAATAGCCGGGCTGCGGCACCATGAAAAACACCGTTTCGACTGCGCCGGTCAGCGTCCGGTAGAAGGCCATGCCGATCCCCTTGAGCGGCCCCACCACGTAACCGATCTTTCCCCGGTCTCGGACCATCAGGTAAGACTGTTTAGGAATCTCGGCAACGCCGGTTGCGACGTTGGTGACGCCACGCACGAGTTTGAATGACATCTTTTCCGCGATGGCCTCTGACTGCTGGGCTTCCTGGGCAAACGAGGGGGCGGTGCAAAGGCAAAGCAGCATAAGTGATAAAACGGCAACAAAGATCCGCATTGCAACTCCTTTCAGGCCATAAGTACTCGAATAGATTTTATCTTATTAACACAATTATAACGAGCTGGCAAGCCAACTATCTCCGGGTTTCAGTCGAACAGCGACTTTTCCTCTGGAAGAAAACGGGCAAATTTTTTGTACAGCTGCTTCAGCTTATCCATGTAATAGACCGTGTTCTCGTCGGGGCGGGCCGGGTCGTATTCCGATGCCGGCCGGCAGTTTTCGTAGGCGGTCACATCTTTTCCCCGACCACAGATGTAGTAGCTTATCTGGTCGCCGGCCCTGAACTCCCGCAACGCCCTGATGGCTATCTCATACGCTGCGCCGGGATTGCGCTTCCCGGCCCGGACCTTCTCCCGGTAAACGGCCGGCGACTCGCCGAGCGTCTCGCTCTTCGACAGCCAGGTGACGTCGAATCCGTGGTCCCGAAGCTTCTGCATGTATGCCCCGTACACCCCCTCGACCTTCTCCCCTTCGCCGGCAAGGAGGAGCCGGACGATCTCCCCGATGAACGCGCGAAGATATTTTTCCATCCCCCTCGACCTGAGGCCGCTCCCTTTGACGGTCATTTCTCCGTCGTATCCCAGGAGGGCGTAGTTCTTGACCTTGTAGGAAAACATGGCTCGATACCGGCCGTCCAGCTCCACCTCTATGCCGCCCGCAAGCGAACGGGACAGCTCCTGCACGAGCAGCGTCTCCTCTTCCGCCGTTGCAACGGCCGGCGGGGGAATGAAGTAAATGCCGTCCGTGTCCACTTCCACGGGTTGCGCCCCCCGCTCGATCAGCCAGTCAATCATTCCCATGATGGTCTCACGCCCTAACCTGGTCACCTCGGCCGCAAGCGCTGCATCCGAAAAATTGTGCAGCGGAGAACCGAGATAGCCGTAAAAGGAGTTGATGAGTACCTTGAAGGCCTGTTGCAGCGACTGGCAATATTCGCGCCTAAGGGGGTCCGCCTCGCGCCTGGCCAGCCCCTTCGCCTTCAGCCTGAATTCACGCAGCTCCTCCAGCAGCGGAAGGAACAGCCCCAGGCTCTCCCGGGCAGGCTTGAGCCGGTAAGCAATGAGGATGGAGGGATAGAGGGAGGCCACGTCGCAATGGACGACCGGACCAACCACCCCGTATCTGAGCACGTCGGTATGCGCCCCCTCGAAGGCCCCCCCGCCCACCGGCTTCGGGATCGACACCCCCCGCCGCAGGTACTCCCTGAGGAATAGGGCGTTGATCCGCGTGGCGTTGCCGCGGATGAGGCAGTTCTGGTACGAATAGGGAAACATGCGGGTCTGGAGGAAACAGGAATGGGAGAGGAGCCGGGAAAGGGCCAGGGTTTCCCGGACGTCGTCCAGGTTGTACTGCGCCAGGGATGCGGGGTCGGTGTCGAAACGGCGGCTGATCTCACCCCCCTCGATATAGACACGGTCCGGCGCGGCAAGGCCGAAGTGGCGGGCAGCGGCCTTCAGACCGTAGCTCTCCATCTCCCGGGCGCTGATGTCGTAGATGATGAGGAGGAAATAGGTGTCGATGATGTGGCGGCCGAAGATGTCCCAGCGGGGGTAATCGATGGTCCGTTCGGCAACGGTGAAGCGGGACCGGCGGACGCGGGGCACGCTCCCGTCCCTCCCCCAGGAAAGCCTGACGCCGTGGCGTTCAGCCCGCACCCGGATGTATTCCAGGTCGAAGCGGAAGATGTTGTGCCCTTCGATGACGTCCGGATCGTGCTCCCGGATGATCTCCGAAAGCCTTTCCAGCATGGCCGCCTCCGTCATGTCGCGGCCGCTCAGCACCTCCGCATACCCTTTCTCGTCCATCACGGCAATGGAGATGATCCGGTCTTCCTCCCGCTGCGGGTTGGAGAATTCGAAACCCGCGGCGCAATAGGTCTCGATGTCGAGTGCGAGCCGGGCAATCCCGGCAAAGTCAATCCCCTTGAACAGGGTCTTGCCGGTTTTAAGGAGGTGCTGATGAATCGGGTCGGAAAGATAGAGGTAGGGGACGTCGCGGGCCGACGGCATTTTGCCGCTCCTCTTCGCAAGGAGGTCACGGGCGGCCATGCAGTCGCGCCAGTCGTCGAAAAGTGCCAGATACCGGTACTCCCCATTCCCTGCAAGGGCTTTGATGGTGCATTCCCCGGCAAAGCCGGAGAGAAGGGTCGGCTCTTCCAGGAGAATGAAGGGACGGAAAGGGTCGTCACGGAAGAAGACCCCCTCCTCGTTGCGGACGAAGAGGCGAACGAAGCGGCCGACCAGTTCAGCCGCCACGATCCCTTCGGTCTTGTCGGCGCCGAACAGGACCTCGCAATCTCCCAGATGCAGCTCATCCATCGCCGCCACCGCCTATAAATGAGAACGGCGCGGTTGAATAACTCGCGCCGTTCCATCATTCCTGCAGGATACCCTTATTTGCCGTGCTTCGCCAGGTAAGCCGCCACACCTTCAGTCGATGCCTTCATCGCCTCTTCCCCTTCCTGCCAGTTGGCCGGACAGACCTCGCCGCCATGGGTCTCGACGAACTGGAGCGCATCAACCATGCGCAGCGCCTCGTTGACGCTCCGCCCCAGCGGCAGGTCGTTGATGACCGCATGGCGCACCTTGCCGTGGGGATCGATGAGGAACAGGCCGCGCAGCGCCACGGAGTCGTTGAAGAGGATGCCGTAGGACCTGGCGATCGACTTGGTCAGGTCCTGCACCAGCGGATACTGGATGTTGCCGATGCCGCCGTTTTCCACGGGGGTGTTCTTCCAGGCGAGGTGGGTGAATTTGGAATCGACGGAAACCCCTATCACCTCGCAGTTCTTCGTCTTGAAATCGCCGAGACGCTTGTTAAAGGCGAGGATCTCTGACGGGCAGACAAACGTGAAATCGAGGGGGTAGAAGAACAGGATCACGTACTTCCCGCGGTAGCTGGAAAGTTTGATTTCGGCAAAGCTGTTGTCCGGCATAACCGCTTCGGCGGTGAAATCTGGGGCTTCCTGGGTAACAAGGGTGCAAACGCTCATGACTCGGTATCTCCTTTAAATTGGGCATTGGATGAACATCTAGTGAAAAAATACCAGCCGACACCCCCCTTGTCAATCAAAAAAGACCAATATCGTCTTTTTTATCCTTTTGCTATCATCTAGTCATCCCCAGCAGGAAGGAGCACTCCCTCGAACAGCACGGTTTCCCCCTTGAAATACCTGCCGACCCCCTGGTGCTCCCAGAAGGTCTCCGTCCCGTCGCTGTAGCGCGCCCCCGATGCCGAAGAGGCGGAGGGGAGCGTCACGCTCCGGCCGTTCGGCAATATGACCGTCACCTGGTGGCAGTCCAGGTCGAAGGACGCCCGTAGTATCTCTCCGGAAAGAGAGCGGTAGACGGCTTTGTTGACCCGCGGTTCGGCGGCCGAGACAGACACGGTCAGCTCGAAGGTCTTGAGCGGTTGCACCCCATTTTCCCAAGGCCTGTGGTAGATCAGCCTCACTGCGGTCGTACCCGGTTGCCGCGGGGTAAAACGGAAGGTGAACTTCCCGCCGGCGCCCATGAGGGACGAATCCGGTACAAACCCCGGCGCGGGTTCCATTGCCAGTATCCCCCCGTCCAGCGCGGCAAGCTCCCAGAGATAGCCGGTGGTCGGGTTACCCTCCAGGGTCACCGAAAGGGTCTCGGATGGTGAAATGGAGACGCTTCTGCCGTTGTCCCGAGCGGTCAGCTCAAGGGCCTGGACAGAGACAGGGAGAAGCGCCGCCGAGAGTGCCAAGCAGATCAACAGCAAGAGCGCCTGCATACGACCTCCTTTCGCCGGCTCAATTATTCTCGCGACGGATAGCAGGCTGGGGGTATGTGCCATGGAAGGATAGCAAGGGCTGGCAGAAAGTCAAACCAGAGTCGGCGTCATCCTATCGTCCCGGGAAACTGCCCCGGGCGTCCCATCGACCGGCTCCAGCCGGGCCATGGTCTCGTAGTACGGCGCGCCGTTGCCCACCTTGCTCACCATGTCCAGGGGGAGCAAGTTTGCGCTGCTCCCCGAGCCGAGCCAGCGGCCGCGCGGGAAGACGACCGTGTCGGAACGCTCCGCATCACTCACCCGTACCCTTCCCAGTGTGGCCCCGACAGGGCTCGTGATCCTCAGCACTCCACCATCGGCAAGGGCATGCCGCTTTGCCACCTCCGGGCTGGGGGCCTGACAGACCGGATTGCCGGCGGTGACGAAGATCATCCGAATCTCCGGGTCGCGGGCAGTGAGGATCTCCTCGCCGATTTTCGGCATCAGGAGCCGCTGCCGGTCGGGATTGAGACGATCGCCGGGTTCCTCCCCCAGATGACGAGGGACCTGCTGTTCGCATGGTCCAGGGGATCGTGGGAGATGCGGGGGCCGAAATCGAGCTCCTGCCCGGCCTGGCCGGTGCCGCCGCACAGGGTACCGCGGGTGCCGGTCACCCCGCCGAACAGGTTGAAGAAAGGGTCGTTCAAGAGCTTGAGCGCCGTGCGCTGGACAAACCCGCGATAGTAGAGGATCGCTCCCCCCCAAGCTCCTCCCGGATGGCGGCCATCCGTTCGGCAATCTCATCGAGTGCCGCGTCCCAGCTAATCCGCCGCCACCCTGCGCCGTCCTTTTACAGCGGCGTCACCACCCGCTCAGGGCTGTAGACGCGCTGGACGAAGGCGGCGCATTTGCGGCAGGCCATGCCCCGGCAGACCGGATGGCGCGGATCACCGGCCAGGGACACCACCTTCCCCCCTTCAACCCGCGCGATCAATCCGCAGGCGTTGGGGCAGTCGCGGGTGCAGGTCGTTATCACTTCACGCAAGGCATCTTCTCCTATCAAACGGTCTTGCAGAAACAAAAAAAGCCGCCCCGCCTGAATAATCCCGGCAGAGGCGGCTTTGCGTTGATACGAACCGAATCCTTTGGCCTTGTTTACCCTATTTACGATCCGCTATACGACATCACCCCGGATGCCGATGGTAACCTCTTTAAATGGGATATCCTTTCCCGAGGCCGCCAGGGCCTGGCGGGCCGCCATGACTATGCCGCCGCAGCAGGGGACTTCCATGCGCAGGACCGTGACGCTCCTGATGGAGGAGACGCTGAAGAGCTCCGTCAGTTTTTCTGCGTAGAAACGGTTGTCGTCCAGCTTCGGGCAGCCGACGACCACCGCTCTGCCTGCGAGGAAGTCCCGGTGGTAGTCCGCGTAGGCGAACGGGACGCAGTCCGCCGTGATGAGGAGGTCGGCATCCTGGAAATAGGGGGCGCCGGTCGGTACCAGGGCAAGCTGCACCGGCCACTGGCCGAGCTGGCTCCGGCGGCTTGCCGTTTCCTCTGCCGCCGGTGCCTGTTCCGGTGCGGCGAAGGACATGGCGCGGGAACCGGGACAGCCGCCGTGTTGGACGGCGTGTTGCGGCCGTGGTTCAGCCCCCTTCTGCTGGTGCTTCTCAACCGCCCCCTCATCGAACGCATCCGCCTCCCGTTCGATGATGCGGATCGCATCCTGGGGGCAGTCACCGAGGCAGGCCCCCAGCCCGTCGCACAGGTTGTCGGCGGAGAGAACCGCCTTGCCGCCGACGATCTTTATAGCCCCCTCTGCACATGAGGGGACGCAGAGCCCGCAGCCGTTGCACTTATCCTGGTCGATCTCAACGATTTTTCTGATCATCATTTCTCCCTGTCATCCATTTATTGAAACTCATCTTGTCCTTAAAAGAAGTAATGCCACAGGAGATCGAGCCTCCCACGCAGGATCAGTCGCCGCCCCGAAAACGCCATGATTTCCCGGACCTTTGCCCGGTATCCCTTGCCGTAGCAATGGATCTGGCATTTCTTGCAGGAGGGCTTCGGGTCCAGGGGGCACTTGCGCCTCTTCTCCACCGCATGGGTGAAAAGGTCTGCGCATTCCGCGCAGAGGCAGGGCTCTTTCCCGCGTCGGGTGAACTCGGGAGGGATGCTTGCAGGAGGCCGTTTCTCTCCGCATTCTCCGTGCCTGGCCCGGCAGTAGGTCTCCACGAAATGAAGGAGGACCCGCAGGTCCTTTATTTGCCGCTCGCTCAATTCTGCCATGTCTGCATCCTACAGGGAATGTTCTCCCGAAAACATGACCGAAGTCAAGAACTGAATATTAGGCATAGAGTGCCGCTTTGCCTTTATCCGCAAGATGTGATAGGGTAATGGCCTATGAAAACTGCCAACCCATTGATAGTCCCCCGCTCGGAACACCCCATCTCGCGCCGCTGGCTCAGCCCCAATGCGGTAAAGGTGCTTTATCGACTGAAAGACAACGGCTTCATCGCCTACCTGGTGGGGGGGGGCGTCCGCGACCTGCTGCTTGGAAGGGAGCCGAAGGATTTCGATATCGTCACAGACGCCACCCCGGCGCAGATAAAGAGAATCTTTCGCAACTGCCGGCTGATCGGCCGGCGCTTCCGCCTCGCCCACCTCCACTTCCACGACGAGATCATCGAGGTGGCCACCTTTCGCTCCGCTGTCCAGGATGAGCCGTCCGAAGAGGAGCCGCCCGTCGCCGACCTCCCCGAGAGGGAAACGGATCAGAGAAGAGCGCGCGCCCCGAAGCTTTTGAAGAACGAGGAAGGAATGGTGCTCAGAGACAACATCTTCGGTACACCCGAAGAGGACGCCATCCGTCGTGACTTCACGGTCAACGCCCTTTCCTACAACATTGCGGATTTCTCCATCATCGATTACGTGGGGGGAATGGCGGATCTGGAACAGGGGGTGATGCGCACCATCGGCGACCCGGTGGTCAGGTTCACGGAGGACCCGGTGCGCATGCTGCGCGCCGTCCGCTTTGCCGCCATGCTGGGCTTCACCGTGGAGGAGACCACGTGGCGGGCGACCTGCGAGTTGAGTGCAACCATTGCCAAGGCTTCCCCACCCAGGCTTTACGAGGAGGTCCTGAAACTCTTCCTCCTGGGCGCGGGGGAAAGGACCTACCAGCTCCTGCGCCAGAGCGGGCTCTTTGCCGCCCTCTTCCCACATTTCAGCGCCTGGCTCGACCGGGAAAGCGACGGCTTCCCCCACACCTGGGTGGGACAGGCCCTCGACCGTGTGGATACACTGATCCGGGAGGGAAAGAAGGTCTCTCCGCAACTCCTCTTCGCCCTCCTCTTCGGCCAGTACCTCCGGGAAAAGGGGGCGGGATTCAGGGAATCCGGCGCCCCGCCGCAGCAGGCGGTGAACATGGCAGTGGCGGAGTTCATGGGAGAGCTGGTACCGACGGTCTTCGTCCCTAACAGGGTGGGAATACAGATACGGGACATCCTCGCCAGCCAGCACCGTTTCCAGAAGATGCCGGGACGGCATGCGGAAACGTTTGCCGAGAGGGGAGGATTCGGCGACGCCCTCGAATACCTGCGCTTTTCCTCTGCGTTCTACGGAGATGGGGAAAAATGCGTTGCCTTCTGGGAGAGGTTTACCTCGGAACCGCGCATGCCGGAAGAAGAGGGGGACGCAACGCCACAGAGGCGCAAGCGGCGACGCAGGAGAAAAAAGAGACCGGCCCCCCCGGCCTGATCCGCTCTTTTTCAGCGCAGGGCCAATTCCTGGTCCTCCAGCTTCCTGACCCTGTCCCTCAGTTCCGCCGCCCTTTCGAAATCGAGCTCCTTGGCGGAGGTCAGCATCTCCTTCCTCAGCTTTTTCACGAGTTTCGGGATATTCTCCACCGCCACGTACTCTTCGTGGCTCTCCGCCG
Source organism: Geobacter sp. (assembly GCA_027356255.1). Lineage (GTDB taxonomy): Bacteria > Desulfobacterota > Desulfuromonadia > Geobacterales > Geobacteraceae > Geotalea. The sequence continues at coordinate 17,466 of DAIEGL010000060.1, forward strand.
CAACGGCTATCGTATAGTAGTCCCGCTCCTCGATGGAGTCGAGGATGTTGCGCACCACCTTCCTGATGCTCTGGGGGGTGATGCCGTGGGTCTCGTTGTACTCGGACTGGATCTGGCGGCGCCTTGCCGTTTCCCCGATGCACGCATCCATGGAGCCGGTGACGTTGTCCGCATACATGATGACCCGCCCCGAGACGTTCCGCGCCGCCCTGCCGCAAGTCTGGATAAGGGAGCGCTCGGAACGTAGGAAACCCTCCTTGTCTGCGTCCAGGATCGCCACCAGCGACACCTCCGGGATGTCGAGCCCCTCCCTTAGCAGGTTGATTCCCACCAGCACGTCGAACTCGCCGAGTCGAAGATCCCGGATGATCTGCATCCGCTGGATGGTGTCGATGTCGGAATGGAGGTACCTCACCCGTACCCCGAGTTCCCGGTAGTAGTCGGTCAGGTCCTCCGCCATCCGCTTTGTGAGGGTGGTCACCAGCACCCGTTCCCCCCTTGCTACAGTCTCATGCACCTCGTGGAGGAGATCGTCCACCTGCCCTGAGGCGGGGCGGACCGCGATCAACGGATCAAGGAGCCCCGTGGGACGGATCACCTGCTCCACCACCACCCCCTCGCTCTTCTTGAGCTCATAGTCGGCCGGTGTGGCTGAGACGTACACCACCTGGTTCAGCTTTTCGGTAAATTCCTTGAAATTGAGGGGGCGGTTATCCAGGGCCGACGGGAGGCGGAAACCGTAGTTGACCAGGGTCTCCTTGCGGCTCCGGTCCCCACGGTACATCCCCCCCACCTGGGGGACAGTAATGTGGGATTCGTCGATGAACATGACGAAGTCCCCGGGGAAATAGTCGATCAGGGTGTACGGAGGCTCGCCCGGCGCCCTTCCGTCGAAATGGCGGGAGTAGTTCTCGATCCCCTGGCAGAACCCCATCTCCTCGATCATCTCGACGTCGAAGAAGGTGCGCTGCTCTATGCGTTGGGCCTCCAGGAGCATGTTTTGCTCCCGGAACCAGCGGAGCCGCTCCTCCAGCTCTACTCTTATCTGCTCAACGGCCCTTTCCTGGGTCTCCCTGTTGGCCACGTAATGGGAAGCCGGATATATGGCGCACTTGGCTAGCCTCTGTATCACCTGGCCGCGCAGGGGATCGATCTCGGCTATGGCATCCACCGTATCTCCGAAGAACTCGATTCTCAGCGCCCGCTCGTCGTCATGGGCCGGGAAGACCTCGACGATGTCGCCGCGCACACGGAAGGTGCCGCGGTGGAAATCCACGTCGTTCCGCTCGTACTGAATCCCCACCAGCCTTTTCAAAAGCTCGTCCCTGCCGACGTTGTCACCCTGGTGGAAGAATATGTGCATCTCCTGATAGGCGGCCGGTGAACCGATGCCGTAGATGCAGGAAACCGACGCGACGATGATGACGTCGCGGCGGGTAAGGAGGCTGCGGGTGGCGGAGTGGCGCATCTTGTCGATCTCGTCGTTGATGGACGAGTCTTTTTCGATGAAGGTATCGGTGGTGGGGATATAGGCTTCCGGCTGGTAGTAATCGTAGTACGATACGAAATACTCCACGGCATTTTCGGGAAAGAGATCCTTGAATTCTCCGTAGAGCTGGGCGGCAAGGGTCTTGTTGGGAGCGAGAACCAG
>DAIEGL010000062.1 GCA_027356255.1 Geobacter sp.
TAGAAATCCCGTTTCAGGGTGGAGATATGAACCATCCCCTCGATGAACATCTCCACCAGCTCGACGAAAAAGCCGAAAGAGGCGACGCCGGTGATGATGCCGTCGAACTCCTCCCCCACCTTGTCCCGCATGAACTGCATCTTCTTCAGCTCTACGATCTCGCGCTCGGCCTCCATGGCCACCCGCTCCCGCTTGCTCGTGTGGAGCGCGGTCTCCGGCAGGGTCCCGGCCAGTTGCTCCTTCTCCTTCTCGCCGAACCTCTTGCCCAGAAGCCGCTTCAGTATACGGTGGACCACCAGGTCCGGATAACGGCGGATCGGCGAGGTAAAATGGGTGTAGGAGACGGCGGCGAGGCCGAAATGTCCCAGATTTTCCGCGGCATAGCGGGCCTGCTTCATGCAGCGGAGCAGCACCTCGTTGATCATCCGCTCCTCCGGCTTCCCCTCCGCCTGGTCGAGGAGCCGCTGGAACTCGCCCGGCTCCACCCCCTCCTCCTTCAGGCGCAGTTCATAGCCGAAATTGAAGACGAATTCCCGGAAGTCCTGCAGCTTGGCGATATCCGGGGTCTCGTGGATCCGGTAGAGGGAGGGGATGCGGCGCCCTTCGATGTGCGAGGCGACGGCCTCGTTGGCGGCGAGCATGAACTCTTCGATGATCCTGTGGGCCAGGTTGCGCTCGGCGCGGACAATGCCAGTGACACCCCCCTGCATGTCCATGAGGATCTGCGGCTCGGGGAGGTCGAAATCGATGCTCCCCCGCTTCCTCCGCTTGGCGGTCAGGCGCAGGGCCAGCTCTTCCATCACCTTGAGATGGGGGACAAGGTCGTCGTACTCCTTGCAGAGCACCGCATCGGCATCCACCAGGATCTTCCTGACGATGGTGTAGGTGAGGCGGGCGGCGCTCCTTATCACGCTCGGATAAAAAGAGGCCTGGAGCATCTCGCCGGCCGGGCCGAAGAGCATCTCCGCCGTCATGGTCAGCCTTTCCACGCTGGGGTTCAGGGAGCAGATGCCGTTGGACAGCTCCTCGGGGAGCATCGGTATGCAGCGGTCCGGGAAATAGACCGAGGTGCCGCGCAGGTACGCCTCCTGGTCGATCGGGGAGCCCGGTTTCACGTAGTGGGAAACGTCGGCGATGGAGACCCAGAGCCGGATGTTCACATTCCCCTCCCTTTGCACCGAGACCGCATCGTCGAAATCCCTGGCCGTCTCCCCGTCGATGGTCACGGTCGGCCGCGACCGCAGGTCGGTCCTGCCGTCGAGGTCTGCATCGGTCACCGATTGGGACACGGCCCGGGCGCCGGCCAGCACTTCGGGAGAAAAGAGATGGGGGAGATCGTACTTCCTGATGATCGTCTGCACCTCCACTTCCGGATCATCCGGCCAGCCGAGCACCTCGACGATCCTCCCTTCCAGACCTTTCCCCGCAGAAGGATAGGAGGTGATCTCCGCAACGACCACCTGACCGTTCTGCGCCTTTGCGGCGGCCTTCACCGGAACCATGACGTCCCGGTTCAGCCGTACCTCGTCCGGTATCACCCTGCCGAACTCTCTCGCCGCCTCATACCGGCCGACGACCTTGGTGAAACCATGCTCGACGGTCCTTATGATGCGCCCCTCCCTTTTGCCGTCCCGCTTCCTGGAGACGATCCGCACCTCCACCCTGTCGCCGTGCAGACTTTCCCGCAGATAGCGGGCCGGGATGAAGATGTCCTCCTTCCCCTCCTCCGGGGTGACAAAACCGTAGCCGTCGCGGTGGACCGAGAGCCGCCCGACGATCCCCGTTCCCGCAGTTTCCGTGGGGAGTTCATAGAGCCTCCCCTTCAGCCTGACCAGCACCCCGTCATCCACGAAACCGTCGATGATCTCCTTGAACCGGGGCCTTTGCGCCTTGCTTATGCCGAAGGCCAGCATCAGCTCCCTGAACTCCATGGGTACCCCGGCGTGATTGCGCAGCATCTTGACAACGGCATCCTTGCTTATCTTCATAACACTCCTCATCCCATGCCCGATTACATTGCATGCGACTATGCAAAACCGGAAGTGACTTGTCAAACAGTTTACTTGAATTATCGGCAAAAACCCTTTGCATTTTACAAAAAGTTGCGTCTAGTATAGGCGGTCGATGGTTGACAGTCGCAGGAGAATGGCCCGACTCAACCGGTAGACCGTAACAATATTCCCCAAAGGAGTTCCGATGTTTTTCCGCTCGTTTTCCACCGTCATCATCCTGTTGCTTCTCACCCTGCCGGCTTCCGGAATAAACCTCTACCCATTGCCGGATGATGCGCTCGTCAAGGCATCGGCCCTTTTCAGGGACAAGGACTATCAGGGAGCGCGGGAGGCGGCTTTATCGGCCCGCAAGGGAGGAGTCCGGGATTTCATGGTCGGAATGGCGGCATGCGGGCTTGAAAAGTGGGACGAGGCGGCCGACTCTCTTTCCCGGGCGGCCGATGAATTCCCCCTTCTGGCGGATTACGCCCTCTTCAACCAGGCGCGCGCACTGCAAAAACTGGGGAGGCATGCCGAAGCACTGGCGCCGCTGCGCAAGGTGTTGAAGAACTACCCTGAGAGCCCGGTGGCGCGCGGAGCGGCGCTCCTTCTGGGCGAAACCCTTTACGACAGCGGTGATTACCAGGGGGCGCTCCTTGCCTGCGGCGAATTCATCGAAAAATACCCGGCGGGTGCGGACGCCCTTTCCGCCCTCCACAAATCGGCGCTTTCCCGTGAACAGCTCGGGGACCTCCCCGGCGCCGTTTCGATTCTGCGCTCCATCACCCTCAACTATCCGGCTTCGACAGTGGCTGCCAAGGCCGGCGAGGATCTGGCCAGGATTGCCGGAAAAGGGGACAAAGTGGCCCCCTTCTCCCCGTCAGAGCTTTTCCGCCAGGGGACCATTCTCTTCGATCTGGGAAAGTACGACCGGGCGATAAAGACCTTCGATGCGGCGCGCCGGCAAATCCCGGAACAGGGAGACGAGCTCCTCACCAGGCTGCAATTCAAGACCGGCCAGGCCCTGTTCAAGTCCAGGCATTACAAGGATGCGGAGCAGGTTTTCTCCGAACTCCTGACGAAGAACCTGAAAAAAGAGACCAGCGACGACGTCCGTTTCTGGCTGGCAAGAACCGGCGCGAAAATGGGGAAGGATGAAGAGGCCTTCAACACCTACATGAAGCTGGCGGAGTCATCGCCCAAATCCACCCTTGCCGACGATGCGCTGCTGGAGGCGGCCTTGATCAGGAAGCAGCAGCAGAAGTGGGACGCGGCACTCCCGCTCCTCCAGAAATCGCTCCTCCTCTACCCGAACGCGAACCAGTCAAAGTATGTCATCTGGGAGATCGCCTGGGGAAGCTACCTTTCCCGCGATTTCAAGACGGCGGCTGATTACTTTCTCAAGCTGACCGGCATGGACAGCATGAGGGAAAAGGCCCTATACTGGCGGGGGCGCGCCCTCATAGCAGCCGGTGACCCCAAAGGGGCCCAGGAGTGTTTTTCAGACCTCCTGAACGAGTACCCGCTCGGCTACTACGCCCTCACCTACAAAAACATGGCCGGCATAAAGGAGGCGGATATCACCCCCCCCGCTAGAAACCTGGCCGAATCGCTGCCGCTCCCCGCCGGCTTCGAGCGGGTAAAGGCGCTGATAACCCTGGGATTTTACGACGAGGCCAAAAAGGAGCTGTCCGGCGTCAAAAAGCAGAAACTGCAGCAGGGGATAGCACGCCTCTACCTGGAGATGGGGAACTACAACAGCGCCATCCACCTCTTCAGGAGGGAACGGCTCCGCAAGTACGACAAGGAAAACTCCCTCCTCTGGGGGATCAACTACCCGCTCGCATTCCAGGAATACGTGGCCAAAAACGCCGCAGCCAACAACTTGCAGGAAAGCCTCATCTACTCCATCATCCGCGCAGAGAGCACGTTTTCCCCAACCGCCCTGTCGCCTGCGGGTGCGGTCGGGCTCATGCAGCTCATGCCCTCCACCGCCGCCGCCGTGGGAAAGGTGGGGAGCGCCGCATTCGACGCCAACCGGCTCACCCGGCCGGAGACGAACATCCGCCTCGGCGCAAGACACCTGAAAGGCCTGTTGACGCTTCACAACGGCAACCTGGTACTGGCCATCGCCTCCTACAACGCCGGTTCCGGCAATGTCGGCCGCTGGCTGAAGAGATTCGGCGACCTGCCCCAGGAGGAGTTCATAGAGAGCATCCCCTTCGGCGAAACCCGGGAGTACGTGAAGAAGGTACTGGCCGGGATCGGAATCTATCAACGCTTCTACAACCTGGGGGAGCGGACCTCCCCCGGGACTGCGCCCACCCCACCGCCGCAATCGCCACCCGCCTGATCCGCTCGCATGTCTGGAATTCCACGAAGCAAATAATATAGGTTCTTCCGACATTTCCGGGGACGGCTGCCGTGGCTTCGGGAGTGAGTGACAGAGCCGGAGCGGCGAGCGGACACCCGCCAGAAATTGAAAGAAGCACCTTCGCCGGAAGCGGATATTCAGTCAGTTACATTGAGAGACGATGCAAGGTCCGCAGCTCCGGCGACCGAACGAGCGGACGAAGTCACGGCAGACGGCCTTCCCCGAAATTCCCGGAGTACCGGAGCGATCCGGCAAACCAAATATTGACAGCATACTGACTAAATCTGTATATTAAAATGACTTTCGCACGTTACGGGACATTCTCATGATAGACATCGGAAAAAGCGTCGGTTTTCTGCTGGCGAAGGCATACCAGCGGGGCTGCGCCATCTTCAAGGAAGAGTTCGAGGGCTATGACATAACCCCGCAGCAGTTCGGCCTGCTCGGTTTCCTCTGGCAGGAGGACGGCCTTTCCCAGGCGGAGCTTTCCGTCAGGAGCCAGATAGACCGCACCACCATGGGAGGGCTCATCGACCGGCTGGAAAAGGAAGGGTTGGTAAAACGCCTCTCAGACCCCGACGACCGTCGCGCCTACCGCATCTGTCTCACCGCCAGGGGAAAGGTCATGGAAGAGGAACTGAGCGTCATTGCCATACGTACCCAGAGCCGGTTCACCGGCGCGCTTACAGAGGAAGAGCAGGAAACGCTCAAGAAGCTTCTACAGAAACTCCGCAGCTGACCTGGAGAATTCAATGTATAAAACCGTCTGTATTGCAGCAGTACTGACCATGCTATCCTTCGGGGTCGCGCATGCCGCCCCCCTCACCCTCCGTGACTGCCTGACCAGGGCGGCAGCAGCCAATACCGTACTGAAGGTGGCGGCCCACGACGAAAAGATCGCCGCGGAAAACATAAAGATCGCCGAAAGCGGCTATCTCCCCCGGGTCGATTTCCAGGCCGGGTATGTGGCGCAACAGTCTCCGCAGTCGGTGAAGATAGGCCCGGAGTCGATACCGACCCAGCAAGCCGATTTCGCCTTCGCCAACCTCTCGATCTACCAGACTCTCTACGATTTCGGCCGCACAGCCGCCCGCCGCGACCAGGCGTCCCTCACCAGGGAAGCCATCCTCCATGGCTATCGCGGGCAGGAACAGGACGTCTTTCTCCAGGTGGTGCAGGCTTACTACGGCATCCTCGAAGGGAAGAAACTCCTCTTCACCGCGGAAGAGGAGGTCAAACAGGCGACCGATCACCAGCGGGTGGCGCAAACCCTCTACGAGCAGGGGGTCGTGACCCGCAACGACCTTCTCCAGGCCCAGGTGAAACTGGCCAACAGCAAGCAGAGAAGGCTTGCCGCCGCGAACAACGTGGAGAACGGCTGGCTGTATCTCAATTTCCTCACCGGCCAGCCGGCCGGCTTCCGCGGCGAACTGGAAGAGCCGGCTACGCGCGAGGAAGCGACGGACCTGGACATGATGATGGAGATCGCACTGCGCAAGCGTCCCGAGATCGCCGCACTGAAGAAGTCCATCCAGGCCGACGAGGCATCGGTAAAGGAGAGCAAGAGCAACTACTACCCCGAGCTGTTTGCCAAACTCGCCCTAGACTACACGCAAAACGACAAGGTGGAGGAACAGGGGATCATGTCGGCCACCGTCGGCTTCAAGATCAACCTCTTCGACGGCCTCGCCACAACCTCGCGCCAACGGCAGGCCGTGAAGGTCAAGTCGCGGGACGAGGAACGCCTGAACAGCCTCGCGGCGAACATCCGGCTGGAGCTGCAAACGGCCCTGAACGATCTCAACGTGGCCGGGGAACGGATCGCCGTTACGGAAAAGGCGATCCGCCAGAGTGAGGAAAACCTGCGGATCAACAACGACCGGTATCTGGAAAAAGTGGGAACGGCCACCGAAGTGATCGACGCCCAGACCCTCCTCACCCAGACCAGGACGGAATATTTCAGCGCCGTCTTCGATTACCAGGTGGCGGCGGCACGGGTCAAAAGGGCGATAGGCGAACTGTAGAAAAAAAGTCTCAACATTAACCTCAACCTGCTTTAGTAACGGAGGAAGCAGATGGCAGAAGAAACGGAAACGAACAATACCGGCGACGTAACCCCGCCGGCCGTTGAGGAAAAGAAGAAGGTGCCGGGCAAGAAAAAGCGTGCCGGTATAATCCTGCTGATCCTGCTGGCAACGGGGGGCACCCTCGGCCTCAAATGGTGGCTGAAGGGGCAGACCCACATCACGACCGACAACGCCTTCGTCGAGGCCCATATCCACTCCATTTCCGCCCGGATACCGGGGATCGTGAAGAGCGTGGCTGTCCATGACAACCAGTTCGTGAGAAAGGGGGACCTGATCGTCGAACTGGACCCCACCGACTACCAGGCACGGTTGGCCGACGCAACGGCATCCATAAACATGGCGAGGAACGAGACCTCAGGCGAATACGCCAAGGTGGACGCAGCCAAAACGGCGGTCAGCCTCGCCAGGGTCAAGCTCGACCAGGCCGAAACGGACCTGGCGAGGGGAAAGGCGCTGTTTGCCAAGGAGGTCGTCCCCAAGGAGCAGTTGGACAGGCTGGAAACGGCATACAAGGTCGCCGCCATGGAAAAACGCCAGGCGGAAGAGGCGCTGCGCCGGGCGGAAGCGGAGGTCGGCCTGTCCGGCAACGGCGGCAGAGACGCAAAAGTGGCGCAGAAGAAGGCCCAGTTCGACGAAGCGGAACTGAAACTCTCCTACACCAGGATCTTCGCCCCCGCCGACGGCTACATCACCCGCAAATCGGTGGAAACGGGAAACTACATCCAGCCTGGGCAGCCGCTCATGGCCCTGGTCCAGCTGGCAGACTCATGGGTGACGGCAAACTACAAGGAAAGCCAGCTGAGCCATGTCAAACCGGGACAGAAGGTGGAATTCTCCGTGGACGCCTACCCGAACCGGATCTTCCGCGGCACGGTGGACAGCATCATGGCCGGGACCGGCGCGGCCTTCTCCCTCCTGCCGCCGGAAAACGCCACCGGCAACTACGTCAAGGTCGTCCAGCGCATCCCGATCAAGATAGCCATAGACAAAAGCAGCGACCCCGGCCACCTGCTGCGGATCGGCATGAGCGTGGTGCCGACGATCATCGT
>DAIEGL010000063.1 GCA_027356255.1 Geobacter sp.
AGCAGATCATGGTTGTAAATCCTGTGCACATAAGGCAGCCAAATGTGTCCTTCATAGATATACTCGTTCAGAAAAAAGAGATGCACCGAATATCCGCCGTACTTCAAGGTCCGGTTTACCTCGGAGAAAAACATGTCATGGTCATTCACATGCTCAACAACCTGGTTTGAAATGACGATGTCGAACTGCCCATCCCCGTATGGCCAGGGATCACCGTCCGAAATCGACGCAATCCGCTCTTCCCAGGGTATCCCGGGACAGCGCGATGACAGATTGCAGATTGCCTTGCTTAAAAAACCGTCCTGCTGCACACCATGGTCATGCACATCGAAACCATGAATCTGCCAATCAATGGTCGGGTTCAGCTTTGGCAGATTATTCGTCAGATACGTTATCAGCTTACCGTCTCCACAACCGACATCCAACAGGTGGACTGTCTGATGGTCGGCAAAACGGCCGAGCTCCGTGTTGATGATACTGAGCAGATGTTCGTGAGTGGTATGTTCGGCCTTGTCAAGACTCATATCCACCAGCCCTGAATTGAAAAATATCCGTGTTCAGCGACTGTATTACGACGCTGAACAGCCCCAGGCCGATGAACAGCCAGACAGGGAACTCGGCCAACAGCGGGGTGAAAAAGCCCATGAACGTGGTGAAGCACAGGTTCGCCCAGGCAAAGAGGGCAATGGGGCTCCCCGATTGCAGTAGTTTCAGTCCCAGTATATCCAGTCCGAAACTGTAGACAAGAATGCCAAAGACAACGAAAAGCAACCCTCCGTCCCGGTAAAACGGCTCCAGAAAAGAGCCTACGTTAGTTTCAAATGGGACGGCATAGAATTCGAGGATCTGGCTGGGCGGTTCCTGGATCAGACCAAACCTGGAGAGAAGTTTCGACACCGGATAAAGAACCCTTTCCGGCGAGTAGGATACCGGTTCATGATGCACGAGCATGTGGTTAAAGTAGGCAAAACCGCTTACGCCATAGGCATACATTACCTGCGTCACGCCGGGTATGCGCGGGTCTTCGAATTTGTCCTCGTAATATGCCTTGCCCGTCCATTCTCCAATCGCCCAAAACAGCGCAAAAAACAGCACTAAAATCAGCAGCGTCCACATGACCGCCTTCCTGAAGTTCACGCTCACCAAGGCAGCCAACACCATGAGGAGGCTCGTAAACATTATCCATATGGGCTGGGTTCTCCCTATATAGAGAAAATTGCCGAGAAATTGGATCAGCGCCAAAACCAGCCACCATTTTGATACCTGTTTCCGGGCCACGGCATATACCGTCAGGGCTATCGCAATCCATCCCAGAAACGACACTTGAATGCCGATCGTGGACGACAGGTCGGAGGCGCCCCGTATGGTGTCCGCTGCGCTTGTCAGTGCAAGCAAAACCAGATTAAATCCTCCCAGATAGCCGGCAATGTGCATAAGCCATGTTGACAGCCCGAGGAGACCGGCCAGGTGAAAGAGAAGCAGCGTCAGCTTCAACGCCGTCCTGCGCTCGCAGGAAGGAAAGACGTCTCCCGGTTGAGAATGGTCCGCCAATATCGTACCCCGGTAATGCGGATATGATAGCGCCATGGACAAGACAAAGAATATCTCGGTCGCAATATAGATGGCGAGCGCCATGCCGCTACAGGCATCCAACCTTATGAGCCGCATCAGATACAGGGATAGCCAGATACCCCAGGTAAAAGCACCGTAAAAACTGGGCATATAAAATAACGTTATGAGCTGGTTACCCAGCGGTTCATTACGCATGCAGCTCAATGCTCTTACCCCATTTTGTGCTTAATGATAATATCAGGAATGTTACCATCTGGATCGGAACAATCCATGACAAGACGTAGACGTTGATCCCATCCTTTATTGTCAGTGCTAACAACAATCCAGTTATAACCGCAACCAGCATGTTCACTATCAATCTCTGTAAATATCCCTGGCGCAGCATTGAATACGTAATATTGTTTGCAAATATTATGAGCAGTGAATTGAGTAGAAACGGCACAGCCAGATAATAAGGACTTGATTTACCGTTCCAAAATTTCATATATGCATAGATCAAGACAATAAACAACGGCACATATCCTATAAAAAACAATTTGTATCTTTTGAACTGTGACCCAATCAAACGTATTGTGAATGGATACTGAACATACGCTTTTGGAAATATTACAGTACCAAGAATTACTATTACGCTTGCAAGGGTCTCAGGAAATTTCGCCATATAAATATACATACTGATATTCTCATCGAAATGGGCTTTTAACCCCATGACAGACAGGAGGATCTGATCCATACGATACATGAGGAAATTAAAAGCCTGTTGAACACCCATTTTCAAGTTAACATCGGAAGAAAATCCCTCAAAATGGGCGGGAACGTATTTTTTTCTTGCCAGCCAAAGCGAGCGGAGCAGACTCGAGATCAGGAATGCCGCCAATGCCACCTCGGTATTCAACCATCCCGCATAGTTCAGGCTGAACAAAATTATAAAGAAGAGGGGATAGTTAATTAAATTGGCTATCGACGTTACAGAATAAAACCCACGTGCGTTGAGATCAGCCATAATAATAAGAGAGTAGGCATCAAGCACGATGCTTCCTAAAGCAACAAAACCCGCCCATGGAGAAAACACGATACCAACGGCCAATGAAAAAACCGCTGAAATGGGCACCACAGTTTTGACAATGAACTTTCCGGCAGCGAAATACTTCTTTTCATCATTGCTCACAACGGCAAATATGAGATGTTCGATCCCTATCTTTGAAACCGCAAAGCCCAATGTCTGCCACTGGACAAATAAAATGATGAAAGCGGCGAGATGTCGATCAAAAAGTGACCAGCGTTGGGAAGCTATCAGCATGAAGCCGACTGCCGCCACGACGCCCGAGCCCAAGAGCGAAATAAATCCGATGAACTTGTTTTTTAACTCGCAACGCTTTTCTTTTCTTTCAATATGCTCGTTATTCATGCGCAATCGGTCGCTGGGGACTCATTTCCGCATCCATTAATTATTTTCCTTAATCGAGCGGCCGGCAGCGTACGCCTTCAATCTTTCGATCCGTTCCCGTTTCGCAGGGTCCAGGGAAACCCTTTCCCGATACTCCAGGATAATCGCCGTAACGAATGAGATCAGCAAACCCAGAAGTGTGACACTTGCAACCAGGAAAACCCGCCTGGGTTTTACCTGTTTCTCCGGAGGGGCGGCTTTATCAACGACCTGGATGACCATCGCATCTTTTGCCTCATCGATCTTCGCCATTTCATACTGCTTAGCCATAAGTTCATAGAGCGTCTCCGAATATTTCAGGTTCCGCAATTTACGGACGTACCCGGTGCCTGCCTCGGGCATGCTCCCCGCGGACATGAAGGTATCCGGGTTCTTTCCCCCCTTTGCTTCGAGTTTCGAGAGCTGTTCTCTCATCCCCCGCAGCTGCTCTTCAATCTTCTGCAAATCCGGGTTCTTGGGAGTGGCGTACGACCTGAGCACCTTTAGTTCAACCTCTTTGGCCGCAATCTGCGCCCGCAACTGTGCTATTGATTCTATGATGGCCTTAGTTTGTTCCTTGATCTCAATGGCCCCCGTTTGCTCCTGGTATCCTTTCATCGATTCTTCTGCACGTATAAGAGCTTCTTTCGTATTTTTGAGCTGCTCTTCAAAAAAGAGCCGTCTTTGGGACGCCTCGGTAACAGCGATATACTGGGTAAGGTTCCTCAGCTCCTCGACGAAAGCATTTGCCAATTCGGCGGACCTCGCCGGGTCCCTGTCCTCGACTCCGATGATGATCATGCCGCTCTTCTTCATATCCTGGATCGACAGCGCCTTCACCAAATTTTGTCGGGCGTCCTCGCGATAGGTTTCCCGGTACACCTTCATAAGGTTGAAGCGGTCTATCACGCGATCAAGCACGGCCCTGCTCTTCAACAAAGCGGCGTAGAGGTCACTGGTCGTCCGCACACCACCGCTCAGGACGTTGGGCAAAGCTGCCAAACCCATCTGGCTCTGTACCTGGAGAGACAGGCTTTGACTGCCCTGCTGCGGCAGCAGAACCTTCGTTTCAGCCAGGTATTTTTTCGGGAGGAACATGCTGATAATAACGATTGCTGCGAAACAGGACACCGTGATAAGCGTGATGAGTCTTTTCCACTTCATCACGAAGATCAGATAATCCAGGGCGGTAACACCTTCTTTTGGCGGTTGTGCCTTGTGCTGCTCCATAGGCTTCCTCCTCTAACGAACAACGAGCAATACGCCCGCTGTCACGGCAATCTGGTAGAGGATCTGCGTAATGTCCTTGATATTACGCAGCCAGCCGACACGTTCCAGCTTCTCCGGAACGACAATGGTATCTCCTGAATTCAGGTGGTCTCCGAATCCGAGGAAGCTTCCTCCGGCCTTGACCGCAGTGCCATTCGCCTGCAGGATGTAGGAGTTACCCTCGTCCGCATTTGACGTATACCCCCCCGCAAGCTCCACGTAGTAGTCGTATTGCTCTCCCGCATCGTATACAAAGGCACTCTGGTTGTATACCGAGCCGATGACCTGCACGGTCCTGGGGTCTGAAGGCACCGAAATGGAATCGCCCTGATCAAGCTCGATGTCGTACGCGGACCCCCGGAAAGTAGCCAGATCCGACAGTCGCAACGCTATTCGGCCCTTTGCCTTGGCCGTCTTGAGCTGCTCTATAAACTGCCTTTTCTGCTCCAGTTCCATCTGGACCATACGAGCATCGTCCGGGCTGGTCGCGGTGGCGATCTGCGAGGTGCCGGAGCCGAGAAGTTCCCGCTCAAGCCGTTCGGCCATTTCATCGATCTGTTTCTGCTGCTGCGCACGCACCCTCTCCCTGGTGAAGACCGACCCGCGCAGGTACGCACGCGCCGTAAACCCTCCCGCCCGTTCGATGAGCGACGAAAGCGTCTCCCCCCTCTTGATCGTATAGGTCCCGGGAAATCTCACCTCTCCGCTGATGGTCGCAGTGCGGTAGAGATTCCATTCGGGAACGGTACGCACGAAGAGATAATCGTTCATCTGCAAGGGGACATTGTTGGCGGGATCGCCTTCCAGCGCCTTGGCAAGGTCGATGACGAACATCTCGGTCTTTGGCCCTGCCTGGGTCACCGTTATTCGCGTCATCTCTGCCTGATTCGATGTATAGTAGAGCAGCCCGCCTGCAAGGGAGATGACATCCTTCACCCTTGTCACGCCGGGGTTGACGCCGAAATTGCCCGGATGGGCGACCGCACCGGCAATAGTGACGGTATTCGCCGTATCGGCGACCGTAAATATCTTTGCCAGGTCGCCGTCCTGAAGGACAAAATTCTTTTCCGGGTTTTTCTCGATGTCTATCAGGTCCCCTTCGAACAAGGTCCTGAATTGATGGTCCTGGATTCGCTGCATCTGCACCCGCCCCGTGAATGCGATACCGGTGATGCCGCCGGCCATATGGACAAGATCGAGGAGGCGGGTCTCACCCTTAAGCTCATAGATCGCCGGAGTCTTGACGTTTCCCGCAATCCCCGCAAGCGGCCCCGCCGGCGGGATAAAGATCACGTCCTCCGGCAGGAGGCGGATATCCTTGGTCTTGTCCCCCTGCAACAGGAAGTCGTAGAGATCGAAGGTGACCACGGTCCTGCCGTTTCTCTTCACCTGGATATTCCTCATGGAGCCGGTCTTGGAAGGGCCGCCGCTCTCGAACAGGGCGTTAATGATGGTCGAAAGCGAAGATATGGTGTAAGCCCCCGGCCACTGGGCATTCCCCACGACGTAGACCGTGATCGACCTGAGCTGCCCCATGCTCACGTTCATTTCAAAGCCTGTATAATATTTGGAAAGCTCCTTCTGGAGGACCTCTTTCAGCTCTCTGAAGGTCAGTCCCGTTACGCCGAGAACGCCGATCTTCGGCAGGATTATCTTGCCGTCATTGTCCACAGAGACATGCCAGCTCCTCTCGATCTTTCCCCATACCTCGATTCTGATAGTGTCGCCGGGGCCGACGACATAATCGGGACCTACCGGCACATGCTGGGCAGGCGCGAACGTGGAAGGAGGCTTCTCGAACAAATCATAGCCGAACTGCTTGATATCGAGCGATGTCGATGCTGAAACCTTACCGGAGATATACTTCTCAAACTCGGACATCCCGTCTTTCGCAAGCGGTGCCTTGTTGGCAGTGTTTTCAGAGTTTTTTCCCCATCCTTGAGAAGACGCTGCCTCCGTAGCGACTGAACGGGAGAGATCTGATTCCACACGATCACCCTGATGCGGGACAGGCTTGGCAGTTGGAGTAATTGAAGCCGAGGCGCCACCATCTCCTGCAATAGCAAAGGGTATGCTGTAAAGAAGGGATATGAGGGCGAATATTATGACGACGATCTTGTTTTGTCTTTTCATATGAGCATGGATTCATTTCATGAATGGGATTTGGTAAGTTGTAAAATTATATTACATCATTTTAATTTATCCAGTGGTGTGACGAAAAAAACTTGGGCAGGAAAACTCTCCAAAAAAAGAAACCCGCTCCAGTTGCGGAGCGGGTCCCCAATATCCACATAAGATACGATCGTACGTTAGAAATCGCTACCAGTTACCCACAATCGGTGTCGCGCCGACAAATCCGAATACAGCCATGGCATCCGTCGGCACACCATCCCAGACTCCGTTGCCATTAAAGTCCAGATACCATGTGGCATTGTCATAGACGCCGATCTTGGTAGCGCCGCTACCGCTCCAGTTACCCGTTACGGGAATGGCGCCGGCAATGCCGAAGTAGTAGGCTTTATCGGTCGGAGTACCATCCCAGATACCATTGCCGTTATAGTCCAGATACCACGTGGTGGTGGCAGGGTCATAGACGCCGATCTTGGTAATACCACTACCGCTCCAGTCCCCTGTTACGGGAATACCGCCGGCAATGCCGAAGTAGTATGCTTTATCGGTTGGAACCCCGTCCCAGATGCCATTGCCATTGTAGTCCAGATACCACGTGGTGGTAGCAGGGTCATAGACACCGACCTTGCTAGTACCGCTTCCGTTCCAATCGCCAGTTACGGGATTGGTACCTGCATAGCCGAAATAGTAAGTTACATTGTCGGCGCCCATGGTGCCGTAGCCGTGCATGTCAAGTATCCAGGTGCCGTCGTTGAACACGCCGATCTTGCTCTGGCCACCACCATTCCAATCGCCGCTCACCGGAACGTCGCCCGGCGCCCCAAAAGTGTAGTTCTTGTCGATCCCTGGATCCCACACTCTATTGCCGTTTGCGTCGAGATACCATTGGCTGCCCCCCTGGAAAACGCCAACACGGTCATTGGGTTTGAAGACAACCGGCCGCATCATGTCGTTTTCTTCATGACCAAGGAGATGGCAGTGCCAAACATATTCCCACCCGAAGCTGGTCGTCTGGTTGGTGACGGTCATCGGATTACCGGTATAAGGATCAATTCCGGTGAACTGTGTCGTGGTACCGAGCGGCATCGTCACGTCCAGCGGTCGGACGCTGTCGGGAACCGGAAACGGTATAGGCGGTGTCGTTGCCTTAAACGCGACAACGATATCCTCCAGCGGGTTCATTCTGACGGTGTCCTTCCACCCCAGTTCGTTGGCGTCGGGCGGCCTTATGGCCCCGTCCCAGCCGACCCTGTTGATCACCTGCACGTCGTACAGGTGGAAGTGAATGGCATGGGTATCGACACCGTTATGGGTGATTTTCCACAACTGGGGTCTGTTGGGAGTAACCTGTTCGGTAGGGGGATCTATGTACCCCAGAGGGATCGTCGTCTGGATCAGGGCGGTGGTAAACGGCAGCTCTGTCCCGAGCGTGGCGTTCATCCGTCCGTAATCCTTCGTGAACAACTCCTGAATAGTCTTCGACTGCATCGGCATCGTTAGCGGGGCGGCTGCGCCGACCGGGGTGAAGGTGAGGGAGGTGTCCTGTATCCTTGAGTACGTATCGGCGGCCGCGGAGTAGGGCCCAGGGTACGTGGTCTGCGGCACTACCGGCGGAGGCTGCACGGCGGCGTAAATGGTCGGCCAGGCAGCGTTCATCGGCGCGGGATTGAACGGGACTGGGGCTCCCGCCGCTACCCGGATCTGCATGATGGTGCGGGTATTCGGGCCGTAGCCGGCTTTGGTGGAGGGGGCGCCACCCATCCAGGTGTTGTCGGGGCATCCCGTGTAGTAGTCGTTGCGTGGATCGAAGGCAGGCACGGGAGCCGGTGCGTCGTTGTAAAGGATGAGTGTCTTGCCGGCATACTGGGAGAAGTCGATAATGACGTCGGCCCGCTCAGCCGGCCCTAGGAAGAGGGTCTTGCTGGTGACGTTCAGGACCACGATATTCCGGCGGTTGTACTCGTAGTCGACCGGCTGGTTGGGAAGCACCACCGGCTGCGGCAGAAGCCCTCCTTCCGTCCCTATCTGGATCATCGACGGACCCGCCAGGGCCGGATCGGGCACACCGCCAGCCCGCGAGTCGGTCGGCCAGGTTGCTGGGAAACAACCTGCCGGGGTAAAGGCACCGCTGCAAACGCAGTTCGTCGTGACCGTTGCGCTGCAGGCCGGCCTTGGGACCGCAGCAACCATCTTGACTTCCTTCTGATAACCGGGATTCGGCAGGCCGGTGACCGGATCGAACGGGCTTATGGTAGGATCGGCCTGATACAGCTGGAGGTTCCACATCCGGTCATTGGCCGCGTTCAGGATGCGGAACCGGTACGTCTGCGGCTGCACGTCGATGTACGGGTACGCCGTACCGTTGACCACCGGTGTATCCATGAAGCCTTCAGGCACGCCGGACACGTTGAATGTCGGCAGGCCGGGAAACTGGACCGGGAATACCGGCCAGAACCAGGGACCGTAGTCCCACCTGCCGAAGTTGTTCGCGCCGCTCAGATCAGGGTTGGTCGGCCACTGGTTCGTCTCATACACATGGGGGAACCAGAGATCGCCGTAAGTCCCCCATTTGGGGTTGGTCCACTTTGCATCCTGGACAGCCACGTCCTGGGGGACGAAGGTCTTGTCCTGAATGACCAATGGGATAAGGTGCGCCAGATCGTTATTTGCCGTATCCGCCATATTGGCCGGATTACGGATAGTCCCGGGAACGCCCGTGGCGGCCAGCGCCGTTTCTTCCGTCGGATCAACGATCAAGTAACCGGCGGCCTCGCCGGCATACACGTCAAGGCGTGTAATCCCATATGAGTGGTCATGGAAGAACATCAACCGGTCGCTTTGGTTGTTGGTCCAGAAAAATGTAGACACGCCGGCCGGCTCGACCCCGCCGTCCATGTCGGGAACATTTTGCTGACTCACCCCTTTCGTATAGATTGTGCTGGTTTCCCCGGCCGGGGTGACCCACTGGTGTGGGGTCCCGTCGCTGATCCAGGGAGAATGTCCGCCATGGAGATGGAGGGTGGCACGGTTCTCCGTGTAGGCATTCATGCCGTCTGGCCCCATCCCCGCTCCCATGTACGTGGGGTCCATGGGGATGAAGAGATCGCCCGCGCCGTTAACGCCGAGCTCGTTGAAGAATTTGATGCGCACCGGCCTGTTCTTCTGGGCAATTATCAGAGGCCCCAGGTACTGCGAAGTATGGTCCGTGCCGTTTTTCTGGTAATACCCTCTGATCTTCGTCCCGATACCCGCTGCATCCGTGGTGAGAGGGAGGTCCGAATGCATCCGAACCCGAAAATCGCGCACACCTACCTCGTAATAATCCGAGCCGCTGTATTTTGCCGTATCAGGTGATGCAACGGGGATATACTGGCCGAGAAGGTTTGCGTTCGTTGGGCCGAGCCCCGGGAGTTTGTCGACAAACTTCCGGAGTGGGGTCCCGGAATTGCTGGAAGCACTGCTGTAAGTCCCCATGGCGTTTCTGTACTTCCATGGGCCTGCCGGACTGTTGGCGTAAAATGTGCCGCCGCTTGGCGTCGCCGACGCCGGGTAGTCGGGCGGAGGCGACGTCGCCAGAGTTCCCGGCCCTGCGTGGGCAGGTTTGATAGCCAAACAAAGGGCAGCTATTGCGAATACCAGACTAGCAATTATTATAAATTCCCGCCTGACCATAAAATTCCTCCTTTGAATTGCTGTGTTTTTCATCGTATTCCCTCCGCGAGCCGATCTTCGTCCTTACCGTGACTACTTCATACCCTCGGATTGCGCCTTTTGTTTGATTTTCTTCATTTCTTCTACCTCGATCTTGGCCCGATTGCGCTTGGACAAGGCGGCATTTCCAGACGCACGCTTATCGCCATGCTTGCCCGGTTCGATCTTCTGCAGCTTGGTTTCGGAACCGTCGTTCGCCCCCCCGTTCACTGTTGCGACCGACAAAGCCGACAAGGAAAATCCGACTGCCAATATCAATAACTTTTTCATGATCCATTTTCTCCTTTCCATGAATGTAATTATAGACTTCTCATTCGGTATTCACTTGATGGCGAGGAGCTCTACCTCCACAAGGATCGTTTCATTCGGACCGACAGGCGATCCGATGACACTGCTCCGTCCCCGCTCTCCGTATGCAAGCTGCGGGGGAATGAAGAGCTGCCATGCGGAACCCACCGGCATGAGTTTCAACGCCTGGCTCAGACCAGGGATGCCCCCTCCTTCGCGAACACTGAAAGTTACCGGCCGGCCGGGATAGGACCGGTCAAACTCGGCTCCATTCAAAAGGGTACCGCGGTAGTTGCAAACGACGAGGTCTGCATCTGTGGGCGTCCTGCCGTCACCAGCCTTAAGGATCTTGTACTGCAACCCGCTTGGAAGAGAGATCACCCCCTCCTTCGTTTTGTTTTCTGACAAGAATGCCAGTCCTTCTTTAGCTGCCACGAGGGGGGCCATCTTCTGCTTCCGCCTCACCTCGGCCTGAACGGCGATCATGGTTTTTCGAAGTTCTTCATCGGTCATAAGAAGCTTTCCGCCCGAAAGCGCGTCCTTCATCCCCTGGACCACGACATCCAGATCGATCGCCATCCCCTGCTGCTTGAAGTTCCTGACAATACTGACCCCGATACTGTAATTAACCCTGTCCTCCCTAGTCTTGAGAACCAGCGGCTCCCCGGCGAAGACCTCTGCAGCCAGGAGCACAACGCCCAGGACCACCAGCCATTTAAGCGACATCATCCCTCCTTTGCGAGAAAAGTCCGGGTTGGTCGTGTCCACTCCCATGTTCATACCGACCGGCAGTTCCTGCGTCAGTCTGGCGGCAAACCGGCCCAGGAATAAGGAGGCATACAGCACGACGATCAGATACGGCATCGAAGTCTTGCCTGTCAGGATGAAGGCAATAACGCCGAATACCACCGTCAATGCCCAAAACAGGAGTACCACGTAAACGGGGGGGATGTTTTTTCCTACGATCAGGTAATGCAGGTGAAGGGCATCACCCTGAAACGGGTTTCTCCCCTTCATAAGCCTCGAGAACAACACCCGGAGCGTGTCGAATATGGGGATGAGAAGCACAAGTACAGGAAACATCGCATCCACTGAAGAACCCGCCCCCTGCGTCAGGAATACGGCCGTGAGGGCAAGAGAAAAACCGATAAAGACGCTTCCCGAGTCCCCCATGAAGATCCTGGCATTGGGAAAGTTGTACAGGAGAAATGCGGCCAGCGCTCCCACGAAGGTGAAGCAGAGCAGAGCAACCATGACGTTTACCGAGAGGACTGCGGCAATCCCCATGAACATGAATCCCAGGAGCGAGACCCCCCCTGCCAGGCCGTCGAGACCGTCGAGGAGGTTGACAGCGTTCGTTATGCCGATGATGCTGATGTAGGTGAAGGGGATACTGAACCAGCCGAGGTCAATCCTCCCCAGGGAACCGTAGGTCCCGATATGATGAATGGTAATATTCCCTCCGAATATGACTATCGTGGCGGCCGCCGCCATCCCGGCAAACTTCGTTTTCCATCCAAGCGACTTAAGATCGTCTATTGCCCCCATGCCGACCAGGAGAAACGATGCGAGGATGTAAGATGTCAGTGCACCGCTTCCGTTTTCGGCAAACAGGAACGGCAGTACGCCGGCAAAGAATGCCAGCCCACCCCACCGCGGGGTTATCTTCTTGTGTTGCCGCCGTCCGCCCGGTATGTCCAGGCAGTTGCATAGGCAGGCAAAGCGGATGACCAGCGGTGTGACAGCGGCGGTAATCAGGAACGAGACAAGACAGGGAAAGAAGAATTTCATAATGCGCCCCCCTTTCAAAACCGCAGAGATCGTTCCCGCGGCAGCATGATCTCCAAATCAAAAAAGCCGAGCACGCAAAAGATTCCCATCCTTTGGCGGCTCGGCTGTCTCCATTTCGGAGGCCCGTGGCTTTCCGTCCCCCCCCTCGCGAAGGGGTTGGCTTTGTCTGGATACAATAGAAATAATAAGAAAGTTTTAACGCATGTCAAGGAGGGGGTAGTTTATACGCGGGCAAAAAAAAGCGCGGCATGAAGCCGCGCTATGGTTGGGAAACACCTCTGTCGGTAAGTTGCGCCTATTGATAGGTTGTCGCAAAACTGATCTTGCAGCCGGGCGAAAGAGTCACGTCGTGGACCAGGAGCACCTCCTGGCTGACCGTGGGAACGAGATCTTCTTCCGGCATCATGGACGGGGTCCCCCCCGGAGTAGCCAGTGAAAAGTTTATCATCGCTATTTCCGTTCCCTTCCCCCCGTTGGCGGTCGAGCTGCTCTTCAAGGGCAGCCTGCCGTTATTTACCATCCTGACGGTCAATACTCTGCCGGCAATGTCGTACGTGCTTGCACTGAAGTCGGATGGAGAAACCTGGACCGGACCGGACGGCACGACAACCCCCTTGCGCAGGGTACAGAGGCCGGATGTGGCGCCCGGCACCGATGAATAGTTCAACATCACCCCGCTTGGCACATTCATCGTAGTTTGTACGGTTGCGACAATCTTATCGGCGGAAGTAATGTTGCCGAACAGATATACCTTGGTGACCGCTTTTGTCGCGGGAGAAGAGCCCCCCCCCCCTCCTCCGCCGCACCCGGCCAGCGCCAAAACTGAGAAGAGCCCCGTCACCGCTGTCAGAATATACCGTTTCATATTTAAAAGTCCTCCCATGTATCGCCCATCCCTGCGGGGCGGCATTATTTCTAAAAATTGGCGATGAGACCCACCGTACGAAGCATGATTGCATAGACGTCCATGAGATCTATCTTGCCGTCCGGCTGAGAAGCCCCGTTGACGAATGGCGCCACGTCAGCATGGACCATGTCCAGCGGGGACGGTGCCATCAGACCGCCGGCTATCCGCAGTGACTTCAGGGCACTGGCCAGATAGCTGCTGGTGCCCGGCAACAGGCCGTCCTTGGTGCCGAGAAGGATTGAGGCTGTGACCGGCGGGTAAAGATTTCCGTCGGGCAGTGACTTGTCACGGAACCGCACATAGACGGTCTTCAACCCTTCGGCCGCATCGAAAGTCCATGCTTTGGATGTGGCATAAGGCTCCTCGGCGGTATAGTTGACCCCATCATTTGAAAACTGCATGGTGGCGACCCCGTAAGGATCGCCAGCGCTTATGGACAGGGTAACGGCAGGGACTTTCGAGAATATCGCACCGTTGTTGATCTGCACGCTGGTCGTCATATCATTGGCATGCATGGTCCAGGTCCCCGATTTGACCGATTCGGCATTGCCGGCGACATCCATCGCCAGGTATCTGACGGTCGTACTGACTCCGGGCACGTTGACCACCGCTATCGGCGCAGCATAAACGGCAGAGGCAGTGGTCGGTGTGCTCCCGTCGGTGGTGTAGTAGATTTTACCGCACCCGACCCCCGCGTGGTCATTGCAGGCCAGGGTAACGGACACCGCGCCGTTGGAGTAAGTGCCGGGAATCGGGCTTGCGGTGGTATCCGGCGCCGTCGTGTCAAGGGTGATGCCGGCTGTTATCGGGTCATAGAGAACACCCCCGTTGTGCGAATTGTCCCGGAAGCGCACATATACCGTTTTGAGCCCGTCCCCCGCTGCAAGTGTCCATGACTTGCCGGTGTTGTACGGTTCCTCCGCGGTATAGGTTACGCCGTCGTTGGAGAACTGCATGGTGGCAACCCCCAGTGGGTCAACGGCGCTCAGGTTCAGGGTCACATCAGCGCTGTTGGTGAACGCCGCGCCATTGTTGATTTTCATGCCGGCCGTCATGTCCGGGACGTGGATGGCCCAGGTTCCGGCCTTGACAGCCTCGGCATTGCCGGCAGTGTCGACGGCAAAGTATTTTATGGTAACGGTTCCGGTAACGACTATCGGGGCGGTGTACACCGCCGAGGAGATCGTCGGTGTGGTCCCGTCGGTGGTGTAGTAAATGGTTGCAGCTTCGTCGGCAGAAAGTGTCACCAATACCGGTGCGCTGGAATAGGTGCCCGGGATGGGGCCCGCAGTTGTGACGGGCGAAGTGGTATCCAGCATGATGTTGGCAACAACCGGCGGATAGAGGTTGCCGGCTGGCAAAGACTGGTCGCGGAACCGGGCATAGACGGTCTTTATCCCGTCGCCGGATGCAAGGGCCCATGATTTGGTGGTCGAAAAGGGCTCCTCGGCGCTATAGTTGACCCCGTCGTTGGAGAACTGCATAGAGGCTACGCCCACCGGATCAACGGCGGTCAGAGTCAGAGTGACGGCCGGCGAATTGGTGAGGGTCGCACCGGTGTTGATGTTCACGCTCGACACCATATCCGCGGCATGAACGGCCCAGGTGCCGGAGTTGACCATTTCGACATTGCCGGCGGTATCGACGGCAAAGTACTTGATGGTGGTCGTTGCCGCTACAGAAATCGGCGCGGTGTACTTTAGAGACGACGTGGTCGGCGCGCTCCCGTCTATGGTGCAGTAAATCGTCGCCGGTTCATTGGCGGCCAGGGTCACGGACACCGGGACAGCAGAGTAAACGCCGGCGAGCGGTCCGGCTGTGGTCACCGGTGGCGTGGTATCGAGGGTTATGCCTGCCGTGATCGGGGCATAGAGGTTGCCGGTCGGAAGGGTCTTGTCACGGAACCTGACGTATACGGATTTGGCGCCGTCACCCGCAGCGAGGGTCCAGGGCTTGACGGTTGCGTATGGCTCTTCGGCGCTCCAGTTTACGCCATCGTTCGAAAACTGCATTGAAGCAACACCCACGGGGTCGGTAGCGCTCAGGTCCAAGGTAACGGCTGTGGTGTTGGTCACAGCAGCGCCGTTGTTTATCTGGACCCTTGCAGCCAAATCCTGGGTGTGAATGATCCAGGTCCCGGACTTGACCGCTTCCGTGTTGCCGGCGGAATCAACGGCAAAGAAGTTGATGGTGGTGCTTGCACCTGCAATATTTGTCACCGGTATCGGTGCAATATAGACGGCAGAGGCCGTGGTCGGGATGCTCCCGTCAGTGGTATAGTAAATGATCGCCGGCTTGTCCGCCGTCAGGGTCACGTTGACCGGCCCGGTGGAATAGACGCCGGGGATCGGGCTGGCCGTGGTTGTCGGGATCAGCGAGTCGAGGGTGATGCTGGCCGTGACCGGCGGATAGAGGAAGCCATTGGGTAGAGACTTGTCGCGGAAGCGGACAAAAACCGTCTTCAGCCCGCCGCCGGGGGCAAGGGTCCATGCCTTGGTGGATGCGAACGGCTCTTCCGCCGTGTAGGTGATCCCGTCGTTGGAGAACTGCATGGTGGCGACACCCGACGGGTCCACGGCGCTCAGGGACAAGATGACGTTGGCATTGTTGGTAACCGTTGCCCCGTTGTTGATCTTGACGCTGGCGACAATGTCCGCACTGTGGATATACCATGTGTCTGAATGCACCGCTTCGGCAGCGCCGTTGACATCGACGGCGAAATAATTGATGGTGGTGGTGGCATTCACGACTATCGGCACAGTGTACTTGGGAGAAGCCGTGGTCGGCAGACTCCCGTCCGTGGTGTAATAAATGGTTGCCGGTGGAGCGAGCGTGGAGGCGGTAAGGGTAACCGTCACCGGCGGAGTTGTGTAAATGCCGGGGACAGGGGCGGCAACCGTTACGGGTGGATTGGGCGGCGGTATGACCTGATACGATAAGGATGTAGTCGCATCATAAACCACGTTCGAACTGGTCCGCACGTCGACGGTGATCGTGTAGCTGCCCACAGGGGTGCTGTCAGGCAATGCCCACGAAGAGCCGAAACCATAATCCTGCACCATCACGTTGCCGGCGCCGCTGTTCAGCCAAAACCGGTACTGGTAAGCGGGGGTGGTGTTGGGAACCGTGGTGGTGGCGCCCGTACCGAGTGCGGTAAACTGAACGTTCGTACCGACAACGTGCGGGGTCGGCTTGCCCGGGGTGACGGTCAGGCCGGTGGCCGCGGTCCAGGTGCCTGTCGATACGGTCGCGATATTCGATGCCGGTGAATCGCCTTTTGTGTTGAAGGCAAAGATACGGTACGAATAGGTCGTGCCCGGGGCAATCGACGTGTCGGTGTACATGGGGGGATAGCCAGGCAGGAAAGACATGGTCGCCATGGTCTGGTAAGCTCCGCCGCCCACAGAGCGCTCTACCCGGAAACTGCTCGGGGTTGTGGTCGAGCCATCCGTCCATTGAAGAACGACCTGGTTGACGGCGGGATTGACGTAAGATGTGACGTAGGACGGCTTGCCCGGTACAGTCGTCCCCCCCGGGTAGGCGTTAAGCCCTGCAGGCGCCGGGGGTACTGTTTGGGAAATGGAAAAGACCAACGGACGCATGAAGTCGTTCTCTTCATGGCCAAGGATATGGCAGTGCCAGACATACTCATAACCGTAGTCATACCCTTGAGGATCGCCGACCGGAACGTTGGGAACGGTACCCGCCACTGCAGTTGCCGGGGTTGGGAACAGAGTGGTGGCAATCTGGGCCGTAGCCGGCATCGTCGGATCGATCGGACGCTTGCTCACCGGCAGCGGCAAACCGTTGTTGTCGGGATTCAAGGCCGTCCAGGTACTGGGAAGCGTCTGGCTCTTGGGGAGTAGCGCAACAATCACATCCTCCAGCGGGTTCATCCTGATGGTTTCCTTCCATCCGATCTCGTTCGGGTCCGGTGGCCGTATGGCACCGTCCCAGCCGACCCGGTTGATCAGCTGAACATTGACCATGTGGAAGTGAACCGGGTGGGTGTCAACGCCATTATGGGTGATCTTCCATATCTGGGGCTGACCGTCGATGATCGACTCGGTGACCGGCTCGGCGTATCCCATGGGGACAGTGGTCTGGGTCAGGTTATTGGTGAACGGCAGTTCGACCCCCAGGGTAGCATTCATCCGCCCATACGGGTCCCACAACTCCTGGATGGCCTTGGGTTGGAACGGGATGGTCGTCGGCACGGTCGACCCGATGGGATTAAAGGTAAAGGAGTAGTCCTGTATTTTGGCATAAAGATCGGTAGGGGCATTCCCGCCGGAAGCGGCCGGATAGGTCGCCTGGGGCACGATCGGGGCCGGCTGGGTAGCCTTGAAGGCGGCCGGCAATGCTGCCTGCAACGCCCCCATATTGAATGGGGTGGAGGGTGCTCCCGCTACCCGGAATTGCATGATGGTGCGCATGTTGGGGCCGTAGCCGCGCAGGGTCGATGGAGCGCCGCCGCCTGCTGTCTGGTCAGGGTCACCCGTGAAATAGTCATAGCGCGAATCGAACGCCGGATTTGGCGCCGGCCCGTCATTGTACAGGATGAGCGTAGAGCCGGGGGGGACCTGTGAAAAGTCGATAATGACGTCCGCCCGTTCCGCCGGCGCCAAAAAGAGCGCATGGGTCGAGACATTCAGCACGACGATGTTCCGGCGGTTGTACTCATAGCCGAGCGGTACCGGTGGGATGAGCACCGGCGCCGGCAGGAAGCCCCCCTCGGAGCCGATCTGAATCATGCTGGGGCCCGCCAGGGTGGGATCAGGAACACCGCCAGTCCTGCCGTCCGTTGGCCAGGTGGGGGGGAAGGTCGGATTCGGCCCGGCTGGGACCATTTTCACTTCTTTGCCGGAAGGATCGGAAGGGTCGGCGTAAAACAGGCTGAGGTTGAAAGTACGGTCGTTACTGGCGTTGAGGATGCGGAAACGGTACGGCTTCGGTTCCACCGTAATGTATGGGTAGGCGGTGCCATTGATGACCGGGGTGTCCATGAAGGCTTCCGGTGTGACAGACGGATCGGGAAGCGTCTGTTTTGCCGGATCCGTGATTGCAACCGGGGGCCAGAACCATGGGCCGTAGTCCCATCTGCCAAACGGATTTGCCCCATCTGGGTTTTTGGGGTCCTGGTTGGGCTCGTACACGTGGGGAAACCAGAGATCGCCGTAGCCCCCCCAGTTCGGGTTGGTCCATTTGGAATCCTGCACGGCTATGTTCTGGGGCACGAAGGTCTTGTCCTGGATGATCAGGGGGATGCCGTATTTGTATTCCGGGTGGCCGGCATTCACCATGTCCTGGCCGGGGATGACGCCGGAGGCGATCAGCCCGTCCTCGGCCGGGTCCGTGAGCAGGTAACCGGCAGCCTCGCCGGCATAGACGTTGAGGCGGGTGATCCCGTAGGAGTGGTCATGGTAGAACATCAGCCTGTTACTCTGCTGGTTGGTCCAGAAGAACGTCAAGGAACCATCGCCGCTGGCCGGCATGTCAGGTACGTCCTTCGCGGACACACCTTTTCTCATTTGAAATGGAACCGACGTCTCTCCGACAGGAGCGGTCCATTGATGTGGGGTACCGTCGCTGATCCAGGGCGAATTGCCGCCATGAAGATGGAGGGTGGCGCGGTTTTCCGTGTACATGGCACACGCGGCTCCCGGAGCGCCCGGATCACACGCCCCCCCAGCCGCGGTGTACGGCCCCATACCCGCCCCCATGACCGTGGTATCCACCGGGATGAAGAGGTTACCCGCTGCGCCGGTGGGGAGCATGTTCGTGAACTTTACGCGCACCGGCCTGTCTTGCTGGGCTATGATCAGAGGCCCCAGGTATTGGGTAGACATGTTCGCAAAGGCAGGGTTCAAATCCCTGTACCCCCGCAGCCTGGTTTTTTTGGGCAAGTCGGAATGCATCTTCTCGGAATACTCGACCAGCCCGATTTCGTAATAATCACCATCGTTGGGAACGCCCGCACGTCCCGTTATCGGCGCTGCAATGGGGATGTACTGACCGAGGTTGTTTGCATTGCACGCCGCAGGCGTGCTGCACCCGGGAAGCCCAAGCCCCGGCAGTGAATCGACAAACTTTCTGAGCGCGATCCCGGAAGCCCCCCCTGCCGGGCTGTTTGCGTAATAGGTCCCGCCCCCCGGTCCGGCGTGGGCCGGTTCGATGCGCCAGGGGATGGTCATAAGCGCCAACAACAAATAGAATACCCTCCAGTAATTACACCTATCCATGATTCACCTCACCTGTTCTTGCTTTGTTCAATATGGATGCCAGAGGTTTGATTCTGGTCAGTTCGGAATTTTTTTGCCTGACGGGGTCTGGGACATCTGCTGCTGCCGGAGAAGTTCCATCTGTTCAAGACGATACGATCGGACTTTGGCGCGCAGCGCCGCCCTGCTGGGAGGCTTTGCAGATGAGCCGTTCTCCGGATCGGAGCCATTCCGTTCAGCCGGCACTCCATTATCGGCTGGGGCGGCACTTTCGGCAGGCGCGGGCGGGATGCTGTTCTCCTCGGCCAGAACGAAAGAGGAAAGGGGAAGCGCCGTCAAGACTAAGGTTATAATCGCCGTGTGTAATTTACTCATCTCTGATCTCCTTTCCGGTCGTTAAAAACCTGTACATACTCTGTCTTATGCTCATTAACATGAAGTGAGCGTATCCAACTCCAAACCCTTGTCAACATTATTTACATTTAATAAGCAGGATGTTAGCCAAGTCTACAAACGATGCCTGCAGGCAAAAAAAATAGCGCGGCATGATGCCGCGCTATTTTTGAATAGCCGAACAGATATGAAAAGATTGTTTCTGCTTACCCGAAAAGGACCCGGGCAAAGCGCCGCTTGCCCACCTGAAGTATGTACGTCTCATTGCAGGGAAGCTCCAGGTTTTCATCGGCGATCTTCTCCCCGTTGACCTTCACCCCCCCCTGCTGGATGGCACGTCGTCCTTCGCTGTTGGATTTCACCAGGCCGGCCTCTGACAGGAGCTTGCCGAGCAAGATTTTTTCGCCCGTTGCAACCAGGGTTATCTCTGCCATCTCATCCGGCGTCTGTTTGTCTCTGAACCGTTTGACAAAGTTCTCCTCCGCCTCAGCGGCCGCCTTTTCGCCATGGTATCTCGCCACCATCTCCCGACCAAGCCGTTTCTTGACCTCCATCGGATGGGCGGCGCCATTCTTGAGATCCTCCTTCAACTGCTGGAGTTCGGCAAGGGACATATCGCTCAACAGTTCATAGTAGCGGAGCATCAGTTCGTCGGAGATGGACATGATCTTGCCGAATATCTCGTCAGCCGGCTCATTTATGCCGATGTAGTTGCCCAGGGACTTGGACATCTTGTTGACCCCGTCAAGCCCTTCAAGGAGAGGCATGGTGATGACGGTCTGGGGCGATTGCCCCCATTCCCTCCGCAACTCGCGTCCTACGAGCAGATTGAATTTCTGGTCGGTCCCTCCCAATTCCACGTCCGCCTTGAGGGCCACGGAATCGTAACCCTGGACAAGGGGGTACATGAATTCGTGGATGCTGATGGGGAGCTGGTTGGAAAAACGATTGCTGAAATCCTCCCGCTCAAGCATCCGGGCAACGGTGTATTTCGAGGCAAGACCGATCATGTCTGAGGCGGTCAGCTTGCCGAGCCATTCGGAGTTGAAAACCACCTTAGTTTTTTCCGGATCGAGGATTTTGAAGACCTGTTCCTTGTAGGTTTCAGCGTTCTTCAGAACGTCTTCTCTGGTCAGCACCTTGCGCGTCTCGGACTTGCCGGTCGGGTCACCGATCATGCCGGTGAAGTCGCCGATCAAAAAGTATATATCATGGCCGAGCTGCTGGAACTGGCGCATCTTGTGGAGCAGCACCGTGTGACCAAAGTGCAGGTCAGGGGCGGTGGGATCGAATCCGGCCTTTATCTTCAGCGGCACACCGCTCTTGACCGATTTTTCGAGTTTCTCGACGAGTTCCTTTTCCAGCAAGATCTCCACCGCTCCGCGTTTGATTATCTCCAGTTGATCTGTTACCGTCATCTTGGACATTCTCCCGTAAGGCTTATTGTTTCAGGCCGGTTTCTCAACCGCACAAAACGACAATCCGCTCGATCCTGGTGGCCCTTCCGCTCAGTTCGTCCACCTCGATTGCCACGGCGTTCAGCCGGATATCCTTTTTCGCCACCTCGAACTTGGCAGGCAACTGGGTGAGGAACCGACCGATCGCCTCTTCCTTGCGCACCCCGATTACCGAATCAAAGGCGCCGCACATCCCGGCATCCGTCATGTAAGCGGTTCCCCCCGGCAGTATCCGCTCGTCGGCGGTCTGCACATGGGTATGAGTACCAATGACGGCGCTCACCCGGCCGTCCAGGTAAAAGCCGAGCGCAGCCTTTTCCGAGGTTGCCTCCGCATGAAAATCAACGAATATTATGGGCGTTTCCTGCTTCAGCCGTTCGATCTCCCGGTCCGCAACCCGGAAGGGACAGTCGAGGTTGTTCATGAAAACCCGTCCCTCAAGGTTCAACACCGCCACCTTGACTCCGCCGGCGGTTTTTACCACGGCGCTCCCCTGTCCGGGCGTTCCTTCCGGATAGTTTGCCGGACGGACGAGCTTCTTTTCACGCTGAATGAAACCGAGGGCGTCCTTTTTATCCCATATGTGATTGCCGCTGGTCAGCAGGTGTATCCCACAGCCGAAAAGGTCCCGGGCGGTTTCCTCGGTAAGACCGAAGCCGCCGGCGGCATTTTCGCCGTTGGCAATAACCAGGTCGACCATGTGACGGTCGATCAGCCGGTGCAGCTCAAAGGAGATGGCCTGGCGTCCCGGCTTGCCGACAATGTCGCCGATAAACAGGAGCTTAACGGGCATACTCAGTAGCCCGGGTCTCTCTGATTACATTGACCTTGATCTGACCGGGATAGGTCATCTCCGTCTCGATTTTCTTGGCAATGTCCTTTGCCAGGATAAGGGTCCGTTCATCGCTGACCTCATCACTGGAGACCATGACCCGGATTTCACGACCGGCCTGAATGGCAAAGGAATTGGTCACGCCGCCGAAGGAACTGGCGATCCGTTCCAGATCGTCCAGACGCTTGACGTATGTCTCCATCATTTCGCGACGGGCGCCGGGACGGGCACCGGAAAGGGCATCGGCGGCCTGGACGAGTATCGCCAGTACTGTCGCCGGTTTTTCATCCTCGTGATGGGCCATGATGGCATGAACGATCTTGGGAGATTCGCCGTACTTCTTGGCCAGTTCCGCGCCGATAACGGCATGGGACCCTTCCACTTCATGGTCCACCGCCTTGCCGAGGTCGTGGAGAAGGCCGGCCCTTTTGGCCTGCTTGACATTGATCCCCAGTTCGGCCGCCATGATACCGCAGAGGAACGCCACCTCCAGGGAATGCTGGTAGACGTTCTGGCTGTATGAGGTCCGGTACTTGAGCCGGCCGATCAGCTTGAGGATTTCCGGGTGAATGCCGTGAACGCCCAGGTCAAAGGCCGCCTGTTCGCCCGCCTCCTTCATCGCCTGTTCAACCTCTTCTTCAGCCTTCGCCACAACCTCCTCGATACGTCCCGGATGGATGCGGCCGTCCGCTATCAGCTTTTCCAGAGAAAGCTTCGCCACCTCACGCCGGACGGGGTTGAATCCAGAGAGGATAACCGCTTCCGGTGTATCATCGATGATGAGGTCGATGCCGGTCGCAGCCTCCAGTGCCCTGATGTTGCGCCCTTCGCGACCGATGATGCGACCCTTCATCTCGTCGGACGGAAGAGCGACCACGGATACGGTCCGCTCGGCGACATATTCGCCCGCATAACGCTGGATGGCCAGGGCCATGATCTCTTTGGACTTTTTGTCGGCAGTCTCCTTGGCTTCCTCTTCGATCGCCTTGATGCGTTTTGCGGCATCCAGCTTCGCTTCGTTTTCCATGGTTTCCATCAGGAGCTTTTTGGCCTCAGCAGCCGTCATCCCTGAAATATTTTCCAGCCTCGTCCGCTCTTCACCGATCAGCTGATTGAGTTTTTCTTCCTTTTGTCCCAGCACCTGCTCTTTCGTGACCAGCCCCTGTTCCCTTTTAAGCAGCTCCGCGTCACGCTGGTCGAACAGGTTGATTTTCTTGTCTAGATTTTCCTCTTTCTGCTGCAAGCGCTTTTCCATCGCCTGCAAGTCCCGGCGCTTATCCTTGGTTTCCCTTTCAAACTCGGCCTTGGCCTGATAAACGACGTCCTTTGCCTGCAGGGACGCCTCTTTGGTAATGGTCTCCGCCTGGCGTTTGGATTCTTCCACCATCTTTGCCGCCAGTTCCTCAGCCGAAGCCACTATGGCGTCGGAAGATTTCTTGCGCAGCAGATTACCGATGAAAAAACCGATGGCGGCTGCTATTACTGCAAAAATCATCGTCATCATATCTATCTTCAATGCAGTGTACCTCCCCTTCTATATGGTTAAATCAAGGGCGAATCACCCTTGTCTCGCTGACAATCAAGTCCATGCTCACATCATGTGGCTCGCCGGCAATCTCGTCCAACAGCTGGAAATCGTAACAAAAGCCGACAAACCGGCCGGTCCCTTCCAGGGTATGGAGTGCCTTATCGTAAAAGCCTTTGCCGTAGCCGATCCTCCTCCCCTTCCGGTCAAACGCCACACCGGGAATAACGATGATATCGATATCATGGGGGGCGTATATCGTACAGGAACTCCTCGGCTCATGAATGCCGAACGCCCCCGTGTGGAAATCTGCAGGTTTGCTTATCTGCCTGAAAACCAATGTGCCTGCGGCGACAGCGGGGTAAAGCACCGCCTTGCCGGCAGACAAGGCCTGACACATCAATTCCTCTGTACCGACTTCGTTATGGATCGGCGCGTAGAGCGCCAGAGTTTTTGCACCGGCAAACTCCGCCGAAGAGAGAAATGTTCGCTGCACAAGCAGACCAAGCTCTTCGACCTGCCTCGGAGAGAGTTCTCTTCGTTTTGCCAGCATAAGTTGCCGAACAGTTCGTTTTGGCATACTGCCCCTCTCCGATACAATCAAAGACCGAAGCAGACAGGTTTCTCCGGGTAACACCGGTAGAGGAAGGCTCTCAGGAGGGCGCATGGGGACGGGAATCAGGTTAGACAGGACTGTCAGGTATAGTCGCTCAGAAAAAGCGCATCAGACTTGTTTGTATAAAGCGACCTTTAAACCCCTATGACATAAATGAATATGTTTTTTCAGGCTACCTATCAGCAAAACGGGGCGACACAACAGAAACTGGATACCCCGCAAAACCGGCTAAACTTCCGAACCCGACATCCACTACCAGTATATGATCAAATCTCCCGGGAGACCTTAAACCGCTACCTTAAATCCGTATCGATCCGCTGCATCAACCGCTGAAACCTGTCGTGATCCGACATTCTGCCTGCTTCAGCTTTTTTAACAAGTGCCAAGTATTCCTCGGCTATATTCATCAGTGCCAGAATGGCAACTACCTGCGAATCGCCCGACCTGACAGAACCGGCAACTTCCGCCAGTTTCCCGTTGACAAACGATTCGACCTCGCTGACGGTTTCCTTGTCAGCCGTACTCCTGACCTGAATGCCTCGACCTAACACCTTGATCCGGTGTAATGTGCTCAACTGGGCTCAACCCATTCCAGCTTGTTCAGGATGGCATCGACACGATCCCTTAAACCGATACGATCATGATGCAGCCGGCTGTTTTCATCTTTAAGCAACTGGTTTTCACTCTTCAGCGTGCCATACGCCGCTAGCAGCTTTTCAATGCGTTTTTCCAGCTCATCAATAAGCTCAGCATCCATATAAGTACCTTTTCAGCGCAAAATTTTAAGTAATAACCCTGCAAAAGTCAAGGTGATTATTGGATACAATTAAAATATCGCCTCGACAAACTGAAGCGGATCGAATTCGCGAAGGTCATCCACCCCCTCGCCCACTCCAATGTACCGGACTGGGATTGAAAACTCATGACTGACGGCCACCACAATCCCCCCCTTGGCCGTGCCGTCCAGCTTGGTAAGAACCACACCGCTGACCTGGGCCGCCTCCTTGAACAACTTTGCCTGGGAAATGGCATTCTGCCCTGTTGCCGCATCGAGGATCAGCAGGGTTTCATGGGGTGCGCCTGGTATTTCCCGCTCCAGCACCCGCCGAATCTTCTTCATCTCCTCCATGAGATTAACCTTGGTGTGCAGACGCCCTGCCGTATCGATCAGCAGAATGTCGCACCCTCTTGCCAGGGCGGCCTTGCAGGCATCAAAAACAACCGCGGAAGGATCAGCCCCTTCCTTGTGCCGCACCACGTCTGCGCCAACCCGGTCTCCCCACACCTCCAGTTGCTCAGCAGCCGCAGCCCTGAAAGTGTCGCCGGCGGCCAACAGCACCTTTTTCCCTTCAGACCTGTACTTGGCAGCAAGCTTGCCGATCGTGGTGGTTTTGCCCACGCCGTTTACCCCAATAACCAATATCACGAAGGGAGACGCGGCATTCACATCAAGGGCTGTCGCGTGCCGGCTCAGCCTTGCCGTAATCTCGTCCTTGAGCGCCCCCTTCAAGGCATCACCATCATGCAGCTCGTTTCTCTTCAGACGCTGTTCCAGGGTCTTGATCAACTCTACAGTCGTCTTCACCCCGAGATCAGCGGTAATGAGTATCTCCTCCAGCTCCTCAAGGGTGTCGGCATCTATCTGCTTCTTGCCCAAGAGCAGGGTATCGATCCGGCCAACGATGCTCTCGTGGGTCTTGCTAAGTCCCCTTTTCAGCCTTTCGAAAAGTCCGGGTGCCGGCACCTGCTCCGTCTCTTGGACTGCAACCGTTTCGTCGGAAGCCGGTTCGTCTGTTCCGGCAATCTTATCGAGCAACCCCTTAAAAAAGCCTTTTTTCCCAGTCATCTAATAGATCTCCTTCATCAACAATCGCACGGTGCGCGTGAATCTGCTCAGCGCCAAGCCAATCACCGCCGCCCTGTCAAGGGTCATGACCAGGGAGTAGTCCGAACCTACCGGGCCAACGATGGCATGCCGGCTCGCAGTGGTTATGACGGCATCCCTCAACCCTCCGGCAGGGAAATTAGCCAGCACATCCTTCAGCTGGTTGAGAATGATCCCGTTGTGGGCTGCCGTCACCTTCAATTCGAACGTATCCGTCATGCAGTACTGCTCAACCGCCTCCCCCTCCCAGTCTGCCAGAATAGCGCCGTTCGCGCCGGGGGTGGTTTCCACCAATTCCTTGAGAATAGTTTTGAAAGGCAATGAATCCTCCTCAAAAGGCCGGTCACAGCAAGGAAGAAGGGAGATACACCCTGGCGCCCTTCCCCCTCTGACTAATTAAGCTTTACCGACACCAGTTTGGACACCCCGGGTTCCTCCATGGTAACGCCGTACAAGGTATCGACCACGGCCATGGTCGTTTTGTTGTGGGTTATTATGATAAACTGGGAAATCGTACTCATCTCGCGCACCATATCGTTGAACCTGCCGATGTTGGCATCGTCCAACGGCGCATCAACCTCATCAAGCAAGCAAAACGGCGTCGGCTTGATCAAAAAAATCGAAAATATCAATGCCACGGCAGTCAAGGCCTTCTCCCCGCCCGACAGAAGTGTTACATTCTGTAGCTTCTTCCCAGGCGGTTGCACGATTATTTCCAGCCCCGTTTCCAGCAGATCCTCTTCGTTGGTCAACTTTAGTTCGGCCCTCCCGCCGCAGAAGAGGCGGGGAAACACCTCCTGAAATTTGGCATTGACGAGCTGAAAGGTTTCAAGAAAACGCTTACGAGTGGTCTTGTTGATCCTTTGTATGGCTTTCTGCAACGAATGGAGCGATTCCTCCAGATCCTCTTTCTGCCCGGCAAGGAATACGAACCGCTTATCGAGCTCCTGGTACTCGTCAATGGCTGTCAGATTCACATCACCCATCTCTTCAATGAGTTTGTGCAGCTCACCCTGGCGTGCAACCTTCTCCCTTGTATCGAAATCGTAGGTCCAATATTTGGGAAGGAGCACTGCTATATCCAGATGGTATTTTTCCTGCAACTGGTTTTCCAGATGCGTCAGTTGCAGGGTAAGCTCCGAGGACTTTATAGTCTTTGCGGTAATGGCCTCTTTTGCATCAATAACCAGGCTGCGCAATCCTTTCAGCCTTGTCTCTTCCTCCTTGTAAGTCGCTGCTTCCAGCTCATAACGCTCTTTGACCGCTGTAAAAGCGGTCTCCGCGGTTGCCAGCTTTTGCAGCAAAAGCCCGATGGACTCATCGCTTTGATTGATGGCCGAAATCAGCCTTTCGCGCTCCTCGGCCGATTTCTCCAGTTCGGCACCATGCCCGGCAATCTTTTGCCTCAAGGAGTTAATAAGGTCTTCCATCCTTCTGATCGATTGCACATTGGATTCGCGTTTTTCTTTAAGCGAAGCGACCCTGACTTTACGCGCGGTAACCGATTCGCGCACCGATTCCTTCTCTTCTTTTTTCACTGCCAGGGATTGTTGCAGTTCGTTCAAATGCGACTCGTAGGCAGCCTTGCGCTCTTCACCGGCAGACTTTCTATAGTTCGTATCCGATAGCTCCTTTTCTAGGAGCAACTTCTCTTCGTTAAGCTGCTCATCCTCCATGCTTCTGATGGCGGCTCGTTCCTCAATCCGCTGAAGCTCTTCCTGGGCACGGATCAAATCCTTTTCACTGTTGAGTGACTGAATATCAGCCTGGTGCAGCCTCTGCCTGACGTCGCGCAGCCCCTTTTCGACAGCGGTTGCTTCCTCCCCGAGCTCGGCCTTTGTTTCCGCCAGTTCCTTAACCCGAGCAGCGGCAACCGTCACCTCACGGGAAAGCTCCTTGATTTCGCGCTTCTTATGGATCAGCCCGTGCTGAGCCGCCTCCAGCGATCCGCCGGTGACTATCCCCCCCGAATGAACCATGTCACCATGGGCGGTAACGAAGGCAAGCTGCGGATGTTGTTTACCAAGGGAAAGCGCCTTGTCAAGAGTGTCAGCCAGATAGGTATGCGCCAGCAAAGGCGCGACAAACTCCTTGAAACCGTCTGCAACCGTTACCTTCTCCAGCAGTTCGTCTGCGCCTGGCACGAGTGGCCCCTGTGCGGCCTGCAATTTCTGGAGGACAAAACTGCTCCGCCCGCCTGAAACTTCCTTCAGATAGGCCACTGCATCCAATGCGTCATCATCCAGATCGCACAAAAGCCACTGAAGTCTCTCACCGAGTACGACCTCCACAGCGGCCTCGTACGCCTCATCTGTTTCAACGATATCGGCAACCATGCCTCGGAAGCGGTTCATGAAGCCATCGGCTTGGAGAAGGGTTCGGACCCCCTGTCCATAACCGGCAAACTGGGCCTCCAGTTCCTGTATGGAAGAGAGTCGTGACGACTTGGCACTCAACTGTTCACGCTGAACCTGAAGCTCCTTTTCTTTAGCTGCCAGAGTTACCTTCAGCTCATCTTCGCGCTGCTTGAGTTCAGTCATCTCATCAGCGGTCGCGCGTTTTGTCACAACAATTTTCTTGCATGCGCTTTCCAGGTCCGCAACCCGCTCGTTCGCCTCCGCATGCTTTTCTCCCAGCATGAGGCTTTCCCGCTGGTTTCGCTCTAAGCGTTCCGCCATTGCGTCAAGCCGTTTTGCAGTGCTGGAATATTTATTGTTGAACTGGGCAATTTCCGACAGAATCGCAAATAGTTCCCTGCGATGCTCTTCAACCTGGCCGGAAACGGCCATTTCCGCACGAGTCAATTCTTCCAGAAGGCCTTCGTTCTCCAGCAGACTCTGCTCTTCGTCAGCAAGCTCTGCAATGAATCCATCCTTGTGCTCCAGGAGAGACCCGAGTTCGCTTTCTGCATCGGTCAGTTGCTGCGTCTGGTTTGCCAGGTCGTCGTTGAATCGGTCCGCCATGCGGTCCAGATTCATCATCTCTTTTTTCTGATATTCCCTGAG
Source organism: Geobacter sp. (assembly GCA_027356255.1). Classification (GTDB taxonomy): domain Bacteria; phylum Desulfobacterota; class Desulfuromonadia; order Geobacterales; family Geobacteraceae; genus Geotalea. The sequence goes on from DAIEGL010000063.1 coordinate 29,029, forward strand.
ATTCTCCGCCCCCTGAATATCGCCCTTAACCCGGTATATCTCTTCCTGAGACCTTGCAAGCGCCTCTTCCTGCTCAACAAGGGTTATCCGTTTCCCCTCCATCGCAAGCTCTTCATTTTCCTGATCGGCAACAAGATATGCCACTCTTTTATTGAGCTCTGCAAGTTCTTCATCTACCAGGGTTTTATCGTCTTTCAAGGCATGATATTTGTTCACGAAAAACAGGAGATCAATCTCCTTTAATTCTTCCCGAAGCTCTCGGAACTTTTCTGCTTTTTTCGCTTGGCGCTGTAACCCGCTCAGTTGCCGCTTGATTTCAGCCAATATGTCTCTGATGCGCAACAGGTTTTGCCTGGTGACATCGATCTTTTTCAACGCCACCTGCTTGCGTGCCTTGAATTTGGTGACGCCCGCAGCCTCTTCGATAAGTACACGACGCTCTTCCGGCTTAGAGTGAAGAATCATACCAATCTTGCCTTGCTCAATGATTGAATATGCCCTGGCGCCCACACCGGTATCCATGAAAAGCTCCGCAATATCGAGCAATCGGCATTGCGACTTGTTCAGCAGATATTCGCTCTCTCCATCACGATACAAACGTCTTGTAACTTGAATATCACTGTAATTCAAATACTTCGCCGGCACGCGGCCGTCTTCGGTAGAAAATACCAAAGACACTTCCGCCATACCAAGCGGCTTTCGGCATTCGCTGCCACCGAAGATAATATCCTCCATCTGCTTCCCACGGAGGTTCCTAGCGGACTGCTCCCCCATCGCCCAGCGGATGGCATCTACCACATTGGATTTACCACAACCGTTGGGACCGACTATCCCCGTAATACCTTGCTGGAAATCCAGGGACACTCTGTCATGAAATGATTTAAAACCTAATATGTCCAGCCGTTTGATTTTCATAAATGGCGTATAGTAACAGAGACAAGCTTTTATTGTAAAGTCAAAGATACAGGCGGTAACAGCTGATATTGCCCCACTGATTGCAGCAATTGTTTATCGGATACAAACGAAAAAAGGCACAGTTTCCTGTGCCTTTTTTCGTTTGGCTATAATCAAATAGATAACTTAGTCAGCCGTGGCTTCACACTCTTCTGCAGGATCAGTCACAGAAGATGCTTGAACAGCTTTCTCTTCATCAATTTCAACCGGCTCAACCGGCAAAGTATTCTCTACCATGGGTGCAGCTGCCTTGAGCACAGCCTTCTTAACCTCGGGTTTCTTTTTCTTAGTCGCTTTAGGCGCCTTCAATTCTTCCTCTACCAGCTCAATAACTGAAAGAGGTGCATTGTCACCAGGCCGGATACCCAGCTTAATGATTCGTGTGTAGCCACCAGCACGTTCCATATAACGGGGTGCAATTGTCGTAAACAACTTGGTGACCACCTTTTTGTCGCGAATGTAAGAAGCTGCCTGGCGCATCGAATGAAGATCACCCTTTTTACCAAGGGTTATCATTTTTTCAGCAATCGAACGCAGCTCTTTAGCTTTCACATCAGTCGTCGTAATTCTTTCATGATTTAAGAAGGAAGTAACCATGTTTCTGTACATGGCAATCCTGTGACTGGTGGTTCTTCCTAATCTTTTCCCTGCTTTATTATGACGCATGACTACAAATTCCTTTCTCTTATAAGCCTCGCGAATTATTCTTCTTCGTTTTGCTCGCCACGCAGCCTGCGCATAATCTCAGGATCAGGGAAATTATCCAACTTCATCCCGAGGGTAAGGCCCATGTCTACAAGAATATCCTTAATCTCGTTCAAAGATTTTCTGCCAAAGTTTTGAGTCTTCAGCATCTCCGCTTCGGTACGAGATACTAGTTCACCGATCAATTTGATTCCAGCGTTTTTTAAACAGTTTGCAGAACGTACAGAGAGTTCCAACTCATCGACAGAGCGATAAAGGTTCTCGTTAAAGCGCTCACGTTCCTCTTCGGGTTCAATCTCTTCTAAAGGTTCAACTTCCTCATCGAAGTTTATGAATATGGTGAGCTGATCCTTTAGGATTTTCGAAGCATACGCTACGGCATCCTGGGGTTTAACGCTTCCATCAGTCCAGACCTCGATGATCAGCTTGTCATAGTCTGTTATCTGTCCCACACGAGCATTAGATACCGTAAAATTCACCTTTGTCAGGGGAGAGAAAATAGAATCAATGGGAATAGTTCCTACTGGTGCCTTTTCATCACGATTGCGATCAGCTGGAACATAACCTTTGCCCAACTTTACGACCATTTCCATTTCCAGATTCGCATCTTTAGAGCAGGTAGCTATGTGATGATTAGGATTTAGAACTTCCACATTGGGGTCGGTTATAATGTCTCCGGCTTTTACTACGCCTTCACCCTTCTGTACAATCCGAACCACTCTTGATTCATGCCCATGCATCTTGAATCTAACGCCTTTAAGGTTCAAGATGATGTCAGTTGCATCTTCTGTTACACCTGGTATTGCAGAGAACTCATGTAGCACACCCTTGGCCTTAACAGAGGTAATTGCAGCGCCCTGCAATGACGACAAAAGCACCCTTCGCAGAGAATTCCCGAGTGTAGTTCCAAAACCACGCTCAAAAGGCTCAGCATAAAACTTGCCATACGTATTTGTAAGCGTTTCAGTCTCAACCTGCAACTTCTTTGGCTTGATCAGGTCGCGCCAATTCCTATACATGTATTTCCTCCCTGTAGCGGGGTCTTGTTAGCCTTTACTTGGAATAGAGCTCTACTATCAGCTGCTCTTGGATTGGCATCGTAATATCTTCCCGGACAGGAAGAGTCTTCACCACCCCTTTGTAAGCTCCTTTATCAAGTTCAAGCCACTGCGGAATTCCGCGCCTTACTACTGCTTCCAGAGATTCGTTTATACATGCAACTTTACGGCTTTTCTCCCTTAGTTCCATCACATCGCCTGCCTTGACCTGAATGGAAGGTATGGTTACTTTCTTGCCGTTGAGCGTAAAATGTCCATGTCTTACCAACTGGCGTGCCTCGATCCTGGAAGAGGCGAAGCCAAGCCTGTAAGCTATATTGTCCAGGCGCCTCTCAAGCAAGAAAAGTAAGTTCTCGCCTGTAACGCCTTTAAGCCTGTCAGCACGCTCAAAGTATCCGCGAAATTGATTTTCAAGAATTCCATAAATACGCCGAACCTTCTGCTTTTCACGCAGCTGCACACCATAATCGGAAGTCTTTGACCGCCCCTGTCCATGCTGACCCGGGGGATAATTTCTTCTCTTGATGGCACATTTGTCAGTGTAGCAGCGCTCACCCTTCAGAAACAGCTCCGTATTTTCCCTTCTGCACAATCTGCAAGATGGGCCTGTATATCTAGCCAATGAAGACCTCCTTAAACTATTAACGCTATGGGTTTAGACTCTTCTTCTTTTAGGCGGGCGACAACCGTTATGAGGTATAGGCGTGACATCCCGAATGAAACTGATGCTGAATCCTGCAGCCTGTAAAGCACGTAATGCAGATTCGCGCCCAGAGCCAGGGCCTTTAACAAATACTTCAACACTACGCATCCCATGCTCTTGTGCTTTTTTTGCACAATCTTCAGCAGCCATCTGCGCAGCAAAAGGAGTACTCTTTCTGGACCCCTTAAACCCTTTGCACCCAGACGTACACCAAGCAACTACGTTCCCCACAGGGTCTGTGATAGTTATCATGGTATTGTTAAATGTGGCTTGAATATGGGCCACACCATTAGGTATGTTTTTCTTCTCTTTTTTCTTTTTAACTATCTTTTTAGCGGGACTAGCCATTATTCCTCCAGAGACTCAGTTACTATTTCTTCTTGCCTGCTACTGTCCGCGCAGGCCCTTTTCTTGTTCGTGCATTGGTCTTGGTCCTCTGACCGTGAACCGGCAGCCCCTTCCTATGACGAAGCCCCCGGTAGCACCCCAGATCCATTAATCGCTTTATATTCATAGAAATGTCACGACGAAGATCACCTTCGACCTTGACATTTTTATCTATATTTTCTCTAATGCGCGCGACCTCTGACTCGGTCAGATTGTCACTCCGGGTATTCGCATCCACTCCCGTTTCTAAAAGTATCTTCTGCGCAGTTGATCTGCCGATACCATAGATGTACGTTAAAGCGATCTCAATACGTTTATTCCTCGGTAGGTCTATTCCAGCGATACGTGCCAATGCCCG
>DAIEGL010000068.1 GCA_027356255.1 Geobacter sp.
GGTTGTCATCGGCGTTACGAGCGGCATCAAGGCCGAGCTCAATCTCGCCCTCATGATGGTGAAGCGGCAGCAGATCATCGGCTCGGTGCTCCGTTCCCGGCCGGTGAGCGAGAAGGGGGAGATCGTCGCCGAGTTCACCAAACGGGCGCTTCCCAAGTTTGCCGACCGGACCATCGTGCCGATCATCGAGAAGGTCTTCCCCCTCGACCAGGTCGTCGATGCCCACCGGATGATGGAAGAGGACAAGCATTTCGGCAAGATCGTGCTGAAGATCGGTGCCTGATCCCGTTCCGCCGGGCAGCAAATGGGCAGGCCGGTGCAGTAGCGGCCTGCCCATTTGCGTCGGCGGGGCGGCTCTACGGCCTCATATTAATTTAGCCCTGGTGAACATGGACAGGCAAATCCACCCGAGCTATTATTATAGCAAAGGGTGCTGCGGGTCGTTGGTCCCGCCAGTACGACAAGTTGTACAACGGCTATGTTGCTGCGGCAGACGGACAGAACCGGGCCGATGCCGAGTGGAGGAACTCAGGGATGACTTCCGCCGCCGGCATCCGGAACTGACTGCCTGCCTGACAAAACAGACCGAAACAAAATGAATTGACAAGGAGCCAACAATGAAGTCATGTCCCTGTGAATCCGGCCGGCCGTATGCGGAGTGTTGCGAACCGCTGATCAGAGGCGAGCGCCGGGCAGAGACCGCAGAGCAGTTGATGAGGTCGCGTTATGCGGCCTATGTGAATGTGGAAACCGATTACATCTTTGAGACCACCCATCCGGCCCACCGGAAGGGTTACGACCATGAAGGGACCAGGCGATGGGCCGAGGGTGCGGAGTGGGAAGGGCTGGAGATAGTCGCGGCTGAAGGAGGGCCGGATGACGGTGAAGGGCGGGTGGAGTTCATTGCCCGTTTTCGTGAGAAGGGGTTGAAAAAGGTCCACCACGAGCTGGCGGAGTTCAAGAAGGAAGAGGGGCGCTGGTATTTTACCGACGGCAAAGGCGTCCCCCAGAAACCGTTGGCCAGCGCCAAGGTCGGCCGCAACGACCCTTGCACCTGCGGCAGCGGCAAGAAATACAAAAAATGTTGCGGCATCTGAGGTAAAATACTGCGGCATCTGAGGCAGAGCCATGGGATATGCGCGCAAGCTGCTCATACTCTCTTTTCTGTTCGCCCTGGGGATCGTACGACAGGCGTCCGGCGATGAAGCAGTCCGGACCGTTGCCGGTCTGAGGGGGGGGATGGCCCTGGACGACCGCAAGAGCAGCTTCCGGCAGTACGAGGCGTTCATCATGCGCGACCTCCCCTGGCACTGGCATTTGACCAAGGCGTCGGACCTGCGTATCCGCGTGGAGGGGACGGCCGGTGCCATGACTAGCGCGGGGGAGACGGGTGTCATCGGCTCTGCTGGACCGAACCTGGTCTTTAGCGGTTTCGACGGTGCGGTTTCGCTGGAAGGTGGAGTGCGTATCGCCCTTCTGAGCAGGCACAGATTCGGCAGTGAAGACCTGGGCGGCCCGCTTTTTTTCATCACCCATGCCGGCCTCGGTGTTCGACTCAGTAGAAACTTTTCCGCCGGATACCGGTTCCAGCACATGTCCAACTCAAGTATCTACGACTGTAATCCGGGCCTTAACATGCACCTCTTGGAGCTGGGGTACAGCTTCTGAACCAGATTGTCACCAGAAACGGAACAAGCCTGCTTTTGCAGGCTTTTTTCGTTGTGCTTGGGGGAGCGGGCGGAGAGCGCCACTGAGGCTGGCAATGCCGTGCTTGTGCGGTACAATTGAAGCCAAAGAACGGAAATTTACAGGGGGTGGCGGATGAACGTATTTCTCAGCGGCGGCACCGGCTTTGTCGGCGGCCATCTAAGGAAGGCCTTGCTGGAGAAAGGGCACCGGGTCAGGCTCCTTGCCCACAAGAGAGGGGATGGTTTCGAAGACGGTGTTGAGGTGGTGGAAGGGGACGTGACCCGCCCTGAAACCTTTGCCGGACATCTCAACGGGTGCGAAGCCGCGATCAACCTGGTTGGGATAATCCGTGAGTTTCCGGCGCAGGGCATAACCTTCGAGAAACTCCTCGTGCAGGCCACCCGAAACATGGTCGATGGGGCGAAAGGGGCTGGGATAAAGCGCTTCCTTCAGATGTCCGCCCTGGGGACCAGGCCGAACGCCACCTCAGCATACCATCGCTCCAAGTTTAGCGCAGAGGAATACGTCCGCGCCTCCGGCCTGGATTACACCATTTTCCGCCCGTCCATTATTTTCGGGCCGCGGGACGATTTCATCAATAAGTTGGCAGGATACATCAAGGGCTATCCG
>DAIEGL010000075.1 GCA_027356255.1 Geobacter sp.
TCGGTCGTCCTGCGCAATGTACCAGAAGGGGCCACGGTCTACGGGGTCCCCGCACGTGAGGGACGAAGATGAAAAATTGGGAAAGCATTCTTGTACCGCCCGAAACGCCGATCATCGAGGCGATCCGCATCATCGACGACAGCGCGCTCCAGATAGCGCTGGTGGTCGATGAAAACCACAAGCTGATAGGGACGCTCACCGACGGCGACGTTCGCCGGGCTCTCCTCAAGGGGCTCCAGCTCGAAAACCCGGTCCGGCAGGTGATGAACACCAACCCCATCGCGGCCGACCTGAACGACAGCCGCGAGAGCATCCTCGCCATCATGCGGGCGACCAAGATCCGGCAGATCCCGATCGTTGACGGCCAGGGGGTCGTCGCCGGCCTGGAGCTGTTCAACAACCTGATCCAGCCCTGTGAGCGGGAGAACATCGTCGTCCTCATGGCCGGAGGGCTGGGGAGCAGGCTACGCCCCCTGACCAACGAGTGCCCCAAGCCGCTCCTCAAGGTGGGCTCCAAGCCGATCCTTGAGACGATCATGGAGAGCTTCGTGGAGCACGGTTTCCACCGCTTTTACATCGCCGTCAACTACCGGGCGGAGATGATCAAGCACTACTTCCAGGACGGGTCCCGGTGGGGGGTGAAGATCGACTACCTCCACGAGGACAAGCAGCTCGGCACCGCCGGCCCCCTGGGGCTTCTGCCGGAGACCCCGACGCAGCCGGTGCTGGTCATGAACGGAGACCTCCTGACCAGGGTCAACTTCCAGCAGCTCCTCGACTTCCACAACGAACACCGGGTGCTGGCCACCATGTGCGTGCGGGAGTACGACCACCACATCCCCTACGGCGTCGTGCAGCTCAACAAGCACCGCCTCATGAACATCGAGGAGAAACCGGTGCAGCGTTTCTTCGTCAACGCGGGGATCTACGTCCTGAGCCCGAAGGCCCTGGAACTGGTCCCCCGCAACCATCGCGTGGACATGCCCGACGTCTTCAGGGAGCTCATCAACCGGAGAGAAGACACCGCCGTCTTCCCCATCCATGAATACTGGCTCGACATAGGCCGCATGGATGACTTCGAGAGGGCAGACGTGGAATACGAGAAGGTGTTCAATGGTAAATGACAGGAAGGTCCTGGCCGTGATCCCCGCCAGGGGGGGCTCCAAGGGGGTGCCGCGGAAAAACATCAGGCCCCTTGCGGGGAAGCCGCTCCTAGCCTGGAGCATCGAGGCGGCCGGAGGGTCGCGCTACATCGACCGGCTGGTACTCTCCTCCGATGATGCGGAGATCATCCGGGTCGCCCGCGAAGCGGGGTGCGAAGTCCCCTTCGTCCGGCCTGCGGAGCTCGCCCGGGACGACACGCCGGGGATCGAGCCGGTGCTGCACACGCTGGAGATGCTCCCCGGTTACGACTACGTGGTCCTCCTGCAGCCGACATCGCCATTCCGCACCGCCGCGGACATCGACCGCTGCATCGAGACGTGCGCCGCAAAAGGCGCGCCCGCCTGCGTTTCGGTCACCCACCCGGACAAGAGCCCTTTCTGGATGTACACCCTTGACGGGGAGACGAGAATGACCCCCATCCTCCCGCCGCCCGAGGGTTTTTTCCGGCGACAGGACCTGCCGCAGGTCTATGCACTGAACGGCGCGGTCTATGTGGCGGAAACTGAGTGGCTCTTGAAGAACAGGACGTTCATAACCGCGGAAACGCGCGGCTGCGTCATGGCCGGGGAGCACGCCGTGGACATCGATACGGAACAGGACCTCGCCTTCTGTGAATTCCTTTTGGGCTCCAGGGCTCAAAGCTACCAATGATTGGAGACGCCATGCGCATTCTGCTCGTAGTTTACGACAACGATTCATACATCCACTGGTTTCCCCAGGGGCTGGCCTACATTGCAAGCGTGCTCAGGAACGCGGGGCATGAGGTCTCCATCTACAGCCAGGACCTGCACCACTATCCCGACGGGCACCTGACCGCATTTCTTGACGACAACCCCTTCGACATGGTCGGTTTCAGCTTCATCGCCGGCTACTACCAGTACAAGAAGGCCCTCGCCGTCTCAGAGGCGATCAACCGGGCAAAACGGCGCCCCCTCTATGTCATCGGCGGACACGGCCCCTCTCCAGAGCCGGAATTCTTCATGAAAAAGACCGGCGCGGACGTCACCGTCATCGGCGAAGGCGAAGAGACCATCGTCGAGCTTTTGCGCGCCGTCGGCAACCATGCTTCATTTGCCGGCATCAAGGGGATCGCCTACCGGGACGGGGACCGGATCGCGATCAACGAGCGCCGCCCGCTGATCGCGGATATCGACACCATCCCCTTCCCGGCCTACGACCTCTTCCCCATCGAATATTACCGGCTCCTGCGGATGCCACATGCCGGCAACGCCGACTTCGTCATGCCGGTCCTCTCCGGGAGGGGGTGCCCGTTCACCTGCAACTTCTGCTACCGGCTGGACGAAGGGTTCCGCCCGCGGAGCAACGCAAGCATCATCGAAGAGATCAGGATGCTGAAACGCGACTACGGCATCACCTACATCGCCTTTTCCGACGAGCTCCTCATGTCGTCCGAGGCCAGGGTGACGTCGCTTTGCGAGGATTTCATCCGTGAGAACCTGCAGATAAAGTGGGACTGCAACGGCCGGCTCAACTACGCCAAACCCGAGGTCCTCTCCCTGATGAAGCGCGCCGGGTGCGTATTCATCAACTACGGCATCGAGGCCTTCGACGACCGGATCCTGAAAAACATGAACAAGGCCCTCACCACGACCCAGATCGTGCGGGGGATCGAGGCGACCCTCGCGGTGGGCATCAGTCCCGGTTTCAACATCATCTTCGGCAACATCGGCGAGTCCAGGGAATCGCTGCAGAAAGGGGTCGATTTCCTCCTGAAGTACGACGACGGCGCCCAGATGAGGACCATCCGCCCGGTCACCCCCTACCCCGGCGCGCCGCTCTACTACCACGCCATCGAGCAGGGGCTCGTCAAGGACTGCGAGGATTTCTACGCCAACAAGCACCTGAACTCGGACCTCCTCGCCGTCAACTTCACCGACATGAGCGACGAGGAGTTCCACGCGGCCCTTTTCGAGGCGAACTCGCTCCTCCTCGACAACTACTTCACGAAGAAGAGGGCCTCTACCATCGGGCAGGCGAGAACGCTCTACATGGAGAGGGACAACTCGTTCCGTGGCTTCAGGCAGAGTTGATGTCATTCGAGGTTCAGGATCGTTTTCAGGGTTAAAAGGATAAACATGGCTACGATTGAAAGCAGCTTGGGAAGTTTCCTGGTCAACGATTTCGGCGATAGATACCTGTATCCAGTCAACCGCAACGCGTTCAACAGGATCGGCTCGGACTCCCTCTACCGCTCTTTATTTGGGGATGAGCTATTCAAAGAGTTTCAGTTCAACATCATCATCGGCACCGATTCCGGGTTGTTGCCGAAGTACATCGCAAAGTGCGGTGTCCCTGCGGGCTCGCGCTATCTTTTTTTAGAACTGCCGGAAATCCTCGAGGTTCTCGACCAGGATCTGGCACTGGACGACCTTCCTCCTGAAATATCCATAACTACCATGGATTTTTTTGCTGGAAAGGCCGAAGAATCCCGACTGAGCGACTATGTTTTCCTGGGCGCTATCAGGGTGACCGAATCCATAGGGTCCAGGGATGCCAACCTTCCTGACTACAGAGACCTGGCGTGGAACCTCAGCGTTGAAATCAATACCATTAACCACCGAATATTGATATCTTCCAACAACTTTCCCTTCATTCTCCGCCAGTTTGAAAATCTGACCGAGAACCAGACCTGCTTCGGTGACTCGCTTAGAGATGCTTTCCCCGGGCGTACCGCTGTGATCCTGGCCGGCGGGCCCTCCCTGAACGAGGCTTTGCCGTGGGTCAGGCAGAACAGGGACCGCCTCGTCGTAATCGCCGTCTCGCGCATCAGCCGAACCTTGCGAGAGGCAGGGATCGTCCCGCACATCATCGCCTCCGTCGACCCCACCGTGCTGAGCTTCGAAATCAGCAGAGAGATGCTTGCGTTGGCAGAGGCCCCTTGCCCGCCACTTTTCATCGGCAGCTATCATGTCACCCCTCTCCTGGCTGGGCAGTGGCCCGGGAAGTTCGTGTATACAGGCCCCCTCTTCCCCTGGCGCACTCCGCTGAACACCGATACTCTCAATTACAACGGCCCAACCGTCAGTAACTACTCCATTTCCCTATGCATGCATATGGGATGCAAGACGATTATTCTGGCGGGAGTCAACAATTGTTTTTCGGCTGAAGGCCAGACCCATGCCGCTGGGAGCAACGAAAGCAAGGTGGGGCCCGATCTGGGCCAGATCACCACCCGCATCGAGACCTACGGCGGCTGGCAGGCGGAAACAAACCAAAGTTTCATAACATCCATCGAGGTCCTCAAACTGCAGGCTAAAGCTGTACGGGAAAAGGGTATTAAGATCTACAACTGTTCCCTCAATGCTGCCCAAATACCTTCTATCGACTACATATCGCTCGACGAGATGGAATTGCCCGATTTCGAAGCCACCCCCTTTGACGTCATCAACCGTCTCCTACCCGACCCGACCAAACCGAAGCGCCTTGCGCATTACCGTCGTATAAAAAAGGAAATCGACCGCGCGCGCAGCAAATATCAGGAGATTCTCAATCTCGCGCGCGAAGCGCTGAAATGTGCAGATGGGCTCTTCGGTCGCAACGGCATGAAGCGCGACTTCCGCCACAAAATCAGGATGGACAAGATCGAACGGCGGCTGGATCGCAGCTTCGCTGATTTCTCGATAATGGTCAAACAATTCGGTTTCAGAAGGTTCCTCCTGAGTCTCAAAACAACAATGGCAGACGAGATGACGGATGAGCAGTTGGAGAATGCTACGCGTGAGTATTATGAGACCTACGTGGAGGGAACCGAGTACCTGATCGGTCTAATGGAGAGTACCGCACAGAGAATCGAGGCACGCATCGAAGAGACTAAGGAATCGCCCGATTTCGAGAAGATGGCGGTCCAGTGGGAAAGGGATGGCCAATCCGGGCGCGTGCACGTCTGGCGCCGTCTGAACATGGACAAAATCCGCCTTCTGACAGGCAGCGAACGGGATATGCTGGACAAGATGGAGCAAGAGTTCACACGCGTGATGACGGAGGAGCGCACTTCACACATCATGCATATTGAAAATGTCCACGATTTGAAGCACACCCGGAGCAAGGCGCTGCTCCTCTTCAAACGGGGGGAGATTGCCGAGCTGGAGGGGATGGCAAAAGGTCTGGCCGGGCATCCCGATCAGGAGAAAGCCGTTTCCTACCTCCACTTCGTCGACGGTCTTCTGGCCGAGCTGCGCGAAGAACCAGCGGAAGCTATCGCTCATTACCAGAACCTGTTTACTACCCCCCCCCATCAACTGACCGAGGACGCCCTGTTGCAGGTTGTACAGCTTTCCATCTCCCTCAACGACCTGGACAACGCTCTCCTTGGCCTTGAGTGTCTAGTGGATATTTCACCGACCTATCTCCCCCCATACGCCGAGCTTCTCAAAGCAGTGGGCCGGTTCGAAGAGGCTTTCAACGCCTACAACCGCTATATCGGCCTGGTTCCCGATGACGTGGGTGCTCTCGTTGTGCTTGGCATTTTCTGCAGGGAAGCCGGGCTTGACGACGCGGCGGCTGAACTTTTCCAGCGCACATTGGAAAAAGATCCCAAAAACGGTGCTGCCCAGAGGATGCTGGCAGAGCTCGGTCATCAGCCTCCTTTTCCGGTCCGGCATAGCATGAGTGATCGTGCGCTGCCGGTGAATCGACAGGTGGTGCCATAGACCAACCTGACCAAGCGATTCTCGGTCCAGGGAAAGCTCCTATTTAACGAGCTATAAGAAAGGGGCCACATCTCAGATGTCGCCCCTTTTTGTTCCCTGCATGTCTCTCTTCGGCTACACCGAATCGTTCAGCCATGGGCGCCGCTGAGCTGGCCCCCTCTTCTCGTAGGCTCGAAACGCGGCGTGGGATTTCGAGATCGACGCGAGCTTCCCCTTTAACGCGGCCTGCTTCCCTTGGGCAAGGGCGATGACCAGGGCATCAATTTCCAGGATTTTTTTGGTGATTTTCTCCTGGAACCTGCGGAACTCCGCCAGGGCGTAATCCGGCCCGGGGTACGCTTCATCGAACCGAGCGTCAAATTGTTGAAGCTTCTCAACGAGATTTTGACGCCTCTGAACCGCTTCGCCCAACGCTCTTGGGGAGAGCGTATCCAGGTTTCTGAGAAGATCCGTTGCCTCTTCCTGGAGGCGGGAATATTGTTCCCGCCCGGCAGCTATCAGCTTCTCCAGCTCCTCGGCACCCATCGGCTACCCCGCCACACGAACTTGCTGTTCAACACCCCTACCGGCACAACGTTCCTTTTTCACCGCCTCCACCGCCTCTGTCCAAGTGTCACAGAGATTGGAGAGAATCGTTATGGCGTTTTCCAGGGCTTTAGAGTCGTTGTTGATGTTAGCATTGGAGAACTCGCTGATGAGGTAGGCGTAAAGCCGATCCAAATTATCAGCGATCTCGCCTCCAACATCATGGTTCAAGGTACAGGTCAGCTCGTTCACGATCGCAATGGTCTTGCCGATGTAGATCCCTTTCCCGCTGATGTCCCCCCGATTCATCCTGTCCAGGGCGGTGCGGGAAAACCTGACTGCACCTTCATACAGCATGAGGAGAATCCCTTCGGGTGAGGCCGTGGTGATCTGGGTATTTTGGTACTGGTTGATAGGCGCGTACATTGAGCCTCCCTAGGCGCTCTTGGCGCTGCTACTAGTGCTCCCGAGATAAGCGAGAAGCGAATTACCCTGGGACTGCAGATTGGAAACCATAAGTTCCATTGCGGAGAACTGGTTCTGCATGTTGGTCTGCATCTGGCTGATGCGGTCTTCCATATCGCTGATCTGCTGATCAATGCTGGAATTTGTGTTCGCCAACGACTTCTTGGCGTTCTCGATAAGTCCGTTCTTCGGATCGCCATCCGCAACATAAGGGTGCACCATGGTATCGATGACCATGTTGAACTGCTGGGCAATGCCGTACTGGTCGGTCGGAAGCGTGGCAACAGAGTTCCCGTTGTGGGTAAAGTAATCCACCACGTCGTTGTAATGATTGGCCAGGGCAGCGGACAGCTTTGTCGAATCGACCGACAGGGTTCCTGTATGTGCGTCGGAACTAATGCCGAGGTCGGCCAGAGTATTGAAGGTGCCACTTGTCCCTGATACCGTGGTTGTCAAAAGCGACTGAAGCTGAGACTGGATGCCCTGCACTGTCATGTCGCCTGAAAGCACTCCGGCCTTGTTGGTCTTAGGGTCGTAGGCAGACTCCGAGTTGACGAGCGTAATTGCCGAGTTGTAAGCGGCAACAAAGCTGTTGATCTTTTGCGTGACGCTGTCGGTATCGGTCGCGACCGTGATATTGGTGGTTGCCCCTCCCCCCGTCTGAAGATTGAGCGTGACCCCCTGTATGGCGTCGGTCACCGTGTTCGACGTTTTCGTCATGGTGACGCCATCCACAACCAGCTGTGCGTTGGCACCGGCCTGGTATGTCGGATCTCCCGCCCCGAGAAGCGTCGGCACAAGTGCGCCGGTCCCTCCCGCAGGAGCGGTCGTCAGGCCGCCGAAATTGAGGGTGTAGTTCTTTGTATCATTGCCGGTTACAACCAGCCGATAGGGAGTACCGGAGCCGTCGTTTATGATCGAGGCGGAGACATTGGCCCCCGATGCGTTGATGGCCGCAACCATTCCCTGCAGGGAGTTCTGTCCCTCGGCGACGTTGACCGTGGTCGTTTTGCCGGCACCGTCGTCAATGGTGAAGCTCCCTGTGCTGAAAATAAGGGAGGTATCGCTCGCCACACCCGTGGAGACCTGTCGCTGGTTCTGGGCAAGGGAAACCACCTGCACCGAATGGGTACCGGGGGTGGCGCTGCTGGTTGCGGTGGCCGTGAGCACCGAGCTGTCGGCTACGGACGATTTGACGGCAGAGAAGGTTGACGAGGTGTTGAATCCCTGCGCCACCGTCTGGAGGTTGGTCAGGGCGTCCTCGATCTTCTGGAACTCAGAAATCTCGTTGCTGTTATTCTGCTGCTGGGCCTGCAAAAGGGCTTCCGGCTGGCGCTCGACAGCCATCAGCTTGCTTATGATAGATGCGGTATCCAGCCCCGTTGCCAGACCACTAAAGGTGATACTCGACATGGCTCGTGCCTCCTCGTCTGATAACCTCGACAGCCACTTGAAGTGCAATTACCGGGCCAGCCCGCCGCAGCAGGGTCGCCCCCAGGCCGTCGCGGGTATCGCCGCAGTTCTCCCCTGTTAAAGCTTATCGGCAGCACAACTGATAGCTAAAGCGAAAAAAGGAGGGGCCGAAGCCCCTCCTTTGGAGAATTTTGCAAATAGATCGCTTACTGCAGCAGTTTCAATGCGGCCTGCGGGGCCTGGTTGGCCTGGGACAGGATGGAGATGCCTGCCTGGGTCAGAATCTGCGCCCGAGTCATGTTGGCAGTCTCAGCAGCGATATCGGTATCGGCGATACGGGACTGAGCGGCTGCGGTGTTCTGCGAGGCGACCTGCAGGTTGTTGATGACCGACTGGAGGCGGTTCTGGCTTGCACCCAAGCTGGCGCGCTGCGCGGAAACCTTGGAAATGGCGGAGTCGAGCTTGGCAAGCATAACCTGAGCAGAACCAGGGGTTGAGACACCAAATGAAGCAACATGAATACCCAGCCCGGTGCTGGCATCCATTTTCTTGTTGATAATTTTAATCGTGTCAAAAGCTGCATTGCCGGTTCCGACCTGAATCTTGATGGAAGTGGCAGACGAACCCGTCAGCTTGATGCCGTTGAAGGTCGTGGCCGAGGCGATACGGGTGATTTCGTTGGCCAGCTGGCCGAATTCGCTTTTGATGTAGGAACGTTGCGACTGGGCGACGGTACCGGTGGCGGCCTGGGTGGTGAGTACGCGCATCCTGTTCAGGATGTTGCTCACCTCGTTGAGGGCGCCCTCCGCCGTCTGGACCAGGGAGACGCCGTCGTTTGCGTTACGGATCGCCTGGTTCATCGAGTTGACCTGGGCCTTCATCCCCTCAGAGATGGCGAGACCGGCTGCATCGTCGGCGGCGCTGTTGATGCGCAGACCGGATGAAAGCCGTGACATGGCGGTGTTGAGGGCAGTCTGGGAAGAGTTGAGGTTACGCTGTGCATTGAGTGATGCGATGTTGGTGTTGACTGTTAGTGCCATGACTTGATTCCTCCGTGAGTTTGTTTTCGGGTTTCCTTACCCTTTTGGTTGACTGTTCAGCCAGGATCGTGACAGTAGCAGCCGACCTCTCGCCCCGGCCGCGGCTTGTGGTCTGTTACTTCCATCTTCCGGAACCATTCCGGCTTTGATCCTGACCGTTAGTTCATTTATCGGAGGCGCCGACAGAAACTTTAGAAAAAAATGTCAAAGAAAATTTTTTACCGTAAAAAGCCCCCCGGCATTCACCGGGAGGCTTCATAACTGCATTGCCACACTGCCATGCATCAACCGTTCACGGCGGCGCCCTTCTCCGCCCCCCTTTTCGGGCGCTGCCGGGTGCAGTTCATCTTCTCCGCGGCATCGAAAAAGGGATGACGGGTCGAGTATTTTTCCCCTTCGAGAACGATCTGCCTGGCGATCAGGCGTTCGGGATTGAGGACAATCGGCCCCCTGAGGTTCACTGTGATCTCTTTGGGGTCGGAAGCCATGGTGACCACCAGGAGGAAAATCACCTCCGATTGTTCGCCAAGCTCCAGCGCCCGGCATTCTTCCGCAGTAAGGGCAAACGTGTAGCCGGGAGCGCAGCTCTTTGCATCGGCAACGACAAAAGCCAGGTCCGGGTTGTCCACGGCCTGCAGCCAGCAGAACGGCCCGAGGTTCGGCGGCGTGAGGAGGATGAACCGTTTTTCGGCAAAGCCGAGCATGCCCTCCGGCATGTGAATGACCTTGCTGTCTTCAATATCCAGCGACCCGAAACGTGTCGTGTCCACTTGCATCATGTCACTCCTTCCCGCCGCTGCCGAGCAAGCTGACGGCGCTTTCCAGATCGGACAGATTCCAGTCGGCGGCATGCCTGTTTTCATCCTGCACCTGCAGATATATCTCCTCGCGGTAGATGCGCATCTCCTGGGGCGCCTCAATGCCGAGGCGCACCTGGTTCCCCTTCACCTCCACCACCCTGATCCTTATCTGATCGCCGATGGTGACGGCTTCCCCGGTTTTTCTGGTCAGAACCAGCATAAAGGCGCCCTCCCTGGCGCAAGATGGAACTCTATTTCAGATAGTCGAGCAGCGAAATCTGGGAAACCTTGGCTGACGCAGCAATGGCCGTCTGGTAGGCGGTCTGCTGTTTGGTAAGGTCGCTCACCACCTGCAGATAGTCCACGTCCTGCAGACCGGAAAGCACCTTGGTCGTGGTGAGCTTCTGGTCGTCGTTGACCGAGCCGACGCTGGTGAGTCGGTTGAGGCTGGACCCGACGACGGACCGCGCATCGAGGACCTGACTCATGGCACTGTCCAGGTTGGAAAGCTCGGCCCGGACCCCGGCGGTGTTCCCAGCGGTGAGGGCGGTGGTCAGGTTGTCGAAGATCTGCATGACGTTGGTCCCCCCCCCCGCGCCGCTCAACAGGGTGTCGCCGGGATAATTGACCTGCACCTTCGCGTCCTGGCTTACCTCGATGGAGATCGCATCTCCGGAGCCGTTGAAGGCTCCCAAAGCATCGAAGGGAGGGGTGTCGTTCTTGAAGCCGCCGAAGATGTACTTGCCGTTGAACTGGGTATTGCCCAGGGTGATGAGCTGATCCTTCAACTGCGTCATCTCGTTCAGGGCTGCGGTTTGGGAATCGCTGTTGTTGGTGTCGTTGGCCATGGACAGGGCGAGCTCCTTGGTCCTTTCCAGCACATTCCCCATATTGGACATGGCAGATTCGCTCATGGTGAGGAGCGATGTGGCGTTGGTGATGTTGCGCGTGTACTGGTCGCTGGCCGTTGAGAGCGACTTGAGGTGGAGTATCTGCTGGGCGACGGTCGGATCGTCGCCGGGCGCGCTGACCTTGACCCCGGTGGAAGCGTACTGCTCCAGCTGGTCCTGGCGCTCCCGGATGGCCTGAAGACTGTTCAAGACCAGGTTGGCAGTGCTGTTCTGTGTGACGCGCATGATTAGCTCCTTGGGCGGGACGCTTGCGCCCCGCATGTTTCTGTTATCTTATGAGGCCGATCACCGTATCGAGCATGTCGGTACCGACATTGATGAGCTTCGCCGCCCCTTCGTACGCCTTCTGGTATTTGACCAGGTTGGAGAGCTCCTCGTCCAAAGAAACGCCGGAGTTCGATTCGCGCAGGTTGTCCAGTTGCTGGAGCACCCCGCTGCTTTGGGTTTCCGCCTGTCCCGACTTCTGCACGTCTACGCCGACCTTCCCCACCAAGGCATTGTAGAAGGACTCCAGGGTCATGGTTCCGCTGCTCATGGCGACAGGCTTGTTGTAGATGTCCGCTATATTCTGGGCGTTCACGTTGTTGCCGGGACCGCTGGCAGTGGTGGGGTCCGCATCGGCGGCGGCGACGTCGTTCACCGAACTGATGTTGAGCGCTATCGACGCGCTGTATCCGGGGGACGCAACGGGAGGCGCAGAGGCGGGGGGAGTGAAGAAGTTGTTCTGGGCGCCGGTGAGACCGAATCCCGCGGCATGGACCGTGTTCACCTGGGTGGCAAGGTTGGCGGCAAGCTCGTCCAGGTCGGACAGATAACGGTTCACTTTGGTATCGCGGATCGTAAGCGACCCGGCTATGGTCCCGCCCGGGGTGATGGCGCTTTCGAGGTAGGTGGTCTCGTTGATCGCTGCGACGCTCCCCGGGGGCGTCAGCATGACGTCGTTGTACCCGGAGTTGGCGGCGTTGGGCTGCAGCGAGAAGGTGGCGGCCTTATCCCCGGTGACCAGAGCGTCCCCGTTCGGCAGGGTTACGTTGACCTGGCCGTCGGGCTGTTCCGCGAACGTCACCCCCACACTCTGCGAAAGCTGCCGGATCAGGAGATCGCGCTGGTCCCGCATCTCGTTGGCATTGCCGCCGCTTTGGATCTCGACCACCTTGATCTCACGGTTGAGCGTCGCGATCTGCTGCAAGGAGTTGTTCATGGTGGAGATGGTCCCGCTGAGCGAAAAGTCCATGTCGTTCTTTACGCCGTTGAGACTGGTGGAGATGTTATGGAAATTATCGACCACCTGCTGCCCCTGCGACAGGACCGCCTGTCGCTCCGGCACCCCCTGGGGGTTGGCGGTCAGGTCCTGCCACGCATTGAAAAAACCCTGCAGCGATTGACCCAGCCCCGAAGTGGTGAACTCGTTGAACAGTGTCTGGACCCTTTGCAGCGCCGCGTTGGAACTCTGTCCCTGGCCGTTGATGGCGTTTTGAGAGTTGATCTGCCTCGCCAGGAATGCATCGTAGGTGCGCTGCACGGCCGCCACCTCGACCCCGCTGCCGAGCGGAAAACCACGCTCCAGGGTGGTGGGCGCGGTCTCGAGAATCGTAGTCTGCCGGGAATATCCCGGGGTATTCACGTTGGTGATGTTCTCGCCGGTCACCTCCAGCGCCAGCTTCTGGGCATTGAGCGCCACTTTCCCGGTTTCCAACAGGCTGTTGATACTCATCTCATATCTCCTTGCAGATGATCCTGGCTTGCGGGGCGCCGCCCAGCATCCGGCCCGCCTGACCGTAAGTCGTGCTGCGGTTTAAAATGTGACCGAAAAACTCCAGGGAGTGGTTTACCGTGCGCAAGGCGCCATGGAGAAGCTCCCCGTTGAACGCCATCAGCCGGTCAAGCGTGGCGCCGGTCTCAAGAAGCTTTCGTTGCAGTTCCGCCAAAGTTTCCCTGTGCGGCGGAGCGACCATGGGCAGGAGGAGGGAGAGACTCGCGGCTTCGGAGAGACCGAGCTCAGCTGCCAGCTGCCGCATCAATTGCCGGCTGATGTTGCCGGAAGTCTCCAGCCGGACGAAGAGCTCCGTTGTCTTCCCCGCCTGCGCTTCGAGATTCGCCATGTCCATCCGGACGATGCTGCGATGCTCTTCCTCCAGTATCCGGAGGAGTTCTTCCATCATGCTCCCCTTTTCGGAAAGTACCTCTATCAGTTCAGGGATACTGCTCGCCATCGCCATCTCCTTTACTTCGTCATACCGAGACTGCCCAGCATCTTTTCCGCCACTAGGGTGGTATCCACCCGGTACGTCCCGAGGCTGACCCGCTGTTTCAGCGAGGCGACCCTCTCCTCCCCGTCGTCGGGGAGTTCGGCCACCATCTTTTTCAGCGTTTCAATCCCCCCCTTGGGGGTGAATCTGTCCACCGGCCCCGCCTTCGGCACGCCCTTACTCTGTTGCCCCGCCGCAACGGCGGTCTCAAGCGGCTCAGCCGGCCGGATGCTCCTCCTGGAAAGCAAGACCTCGTTATCGACTTTCACGTCGTACCCTTTCCAAACCCCGCCGGTCAGTAAACATTTTGCAACTTGGCGTTTTTGCGCTCCGATTTAGCACCTTGAACGACCAGCTGCTTTTCGATCATCTGGGCCAGCCCCAGTCCGCCCCTTTCGGCGATCCCCTTTGCGTATTCCTGATCGAGCAAGGAGCGGTAGACCTCTTCACCATGTCCGCCGCCGGTCAGCTTGTCCTCGCCGACCGTCTCCCGCATGGACTTGAGCATCATGCCGACGAACATGGCCTCGAACTCGCGGGCCACCTTTTTCGCAGCCGCCTTCCCCTTTTCGGCGGATTGCGGCTGCAACTTTAGCGATTGAATGCCCGCATCCGTGACGGGTAGAACTGCCGCCGGTGTCGCCTTGATTTCCACGATTCCCCCTCCCCGATTTCAACCAATCACCAATCACCAATCACCGACCGCCTCTAAATGACCACCAATTCCGCGTTCAAGGCCCCTGCCGCCTTGATCGCCTGCATGATGCCGATCAGGTCGCGGGGGGTCACCCCCAGGGCGTTGAGCGCCCTCACCACATCGCCGATGTTCGCCCCCTGCTGCAGGACCGCCAGGCTCTTCTTCTCTTCCGTCACCTTGACCGTGGTACGCGGCACAACCTTTGTGTCGCCCGTGCTGCTGAACGGCGCGGGCTGGGAAACCTGCGGCGTCTCCTTGACGTAGAGGGTGAGGTTGCCGTGCGAAACCGCCACGGTGGAGATGCGCACGTTCTCTCCCATGACTATGGTGCCGGTCCGTTCGTTCAGGACCACCCGCGCCATGACGTCCGGGGTCACCTCAAGCCGCTCCAGTGCCGCCACGAACTCCACCGGCTTCCCCTGATACTCTTCGGGAATGGTGAGCTGCACAGAGCCGGGATCGGTGAGGGACGCCACCGCGCTCTTGAATCTGTTGTTTATGACCGCCTCCACCCGCGCGGCGGTGGTGAAGTCCGGCTGGTGGAGATTCAGCCGCAGATGGTTCCGGCCGGCGAGCACATTGGGAAGTTCCCGCTCGACGAGCGCTCCCCCCGGCACCCTGCCGGCGGTCGGATGGTTCTTCTGCACCGACGCCGCCTGCCCGCCGTAGGAAAAGGAGTTGGTCAGCACCCCCCCCTGCGCCACCGCGTAGACCTGGCTGTCGGCTCCCTTAAGCGGCGTCATCAGGAGCGTTCCCCCCGCCAGGCTCTTCGAGTCCCCGACAGACGAAACCAGCACGTCGATGCTGTTCCCCTGCTTGGCAAACGGGGGGAGCACCGCCGTCACCATAACGGCGGCCACGTTCTTGACGGTGATATCGGCGCGGTTGATCGTTATCCCCATCCGCTCCAGGGTGTTCACCAGGGACTGGACCGGAAACTTGGTCTGGTCGCTGTCGCCGGTTCCGTTCAGGCCGACGACGAGCCCGTAGCCGATGAGCTGGTTATCCCGCACCCCGTCGAACGCGGCAATGTCCTTGATCCGCACCGCCAGGGCAAACTGCGGCAGGGCCAGGAGCAGCAACAAAGCCGAAATCATTTTCAGAAAGACACTTTTCATCACACCTCACCATCGACCATCGACTGCCGACCGCCGTTCAGAACGGCCAGATCGTGTCGAGGAGCCCCATCAGCCACCCCGGTTTCTGTCTGTCGCTGATGATCCCCTTGCCGCTGTAGTTGATCCTCGCATCGGCGATATAGATCGAGTTGACCACGTTATCGGCACTGATGTCCCGAGGCCGGACCGTCCCGGTCAGGACAATGACCTGGTCCTCGTTGTTCACGTTGACGTTGCGTTTCCCCTCTATGAGGAGGTTGCCGTTGGCGAGCACATCGACCACCTTGGCGGTAATGGTCGCGTTCAGGTTCTCCTGCCGGGTCGTCTTCCCGCTGCCGTCGAACTTGGAACTGGCACTGGCGTTGATCAGGTTGTTCAGGTCCATCCAGTTCTTTATCCCGGTCATGTTGGTCTCAAGCCCGAGCAGATTGGGAATCCCGGCGGACATGCTGCTCCCGCGCGAAGTGCCGGTGGTCGCCTGCTTGCTGGCGCTCGCCTGTTCGTTGATCACGATGGTAACGGTGTCACCCACCTTGCGCGCCTTGAAATCTTCGGCAAAACCGCTGGATGAATCCTGCCAGATGGAACCGCTGGCGTAATTGGGACGTGACCGCTGCAGTTGCTCGTCGAACGCCGGCGTCCTCACCTCGGACTTCTGGACCGAACAGGCTGCCAGGAGGAAGAGTAACGGGAGCGACATAATTTTCGTGCGTGTTGTGATTTTCATGTTCCTCGCCTAAAAATCCACCCTGACGGTTGAGGCATCGACCACGCGGGCGGCGACCTCCTTCTGCGAAGCGAGGTTCTGCACCATGACCGTGTCCCCTTCGGCACCCGCGCCTCTCGCCTTGCCCGCTGCGGTTATGCGGAGCGCGTCGTTCTCGACGATGATGGTGACCAGTTGCCCGCTCTTGACCAGCGGTACCCGCTCCAGGTAATCGGCCCGGACCGGGTTGTTGGCACGGATGGTCGTGCGCACCATTTTCCCGACCGCATCAGTAGCCAGGCGGCAGACCTTTCCCTGGGTCCTGGCCAGGTCCCTCTTCTGCAGGACGATGTCGCCGTTCCCGATCACATCGCCCCGCTCCAGGGGATGCACCGCCACGACCACGTCTGCCAGCGCCTCCACCTCGACCCGCACCGGGATGTTACGTTCCACCCGGTCATCGACCCTGACGATGAGGGCCAGGTTGGTGCTCCCCCACCCTTCCCACCGGTCCGGGGCGACCACCTCGTAACTGACCGTGCCGGCAGGAAGGGTCATGTCTCCGCTGTAGCCGATCTTCCTGACGCTTGTCGCCACCCCCAGGTTCTCGTTCTTCTGCACCAGATAGTCGCCGATCACCCGGCGGATCTCCGCCTCCTTCACCACGACCTGCCCGGCGCCCCATGACTGGGAGAGACACAGCGTCAGGATCAGCATGCCTGCCAGTAAGACACGTCTCATCGGTTCCCCCGCCCTTTACTACCGTCTCAGGTTGTTGGCCGTCTGGAGCATCTCGTCCGCCGCCTGCACAGCCTTGGAGTTCACCTCGTAGGCCCTCTGGCCGACGATCATGTTGACCATTTCCTCCATGACGCTCACGTTGCTCATCTCAAGGAACCCCTGGCTGATGGTGCCGATACCGTTCTGGCCGGATGTGCCGGTCGTGGCCGCCCCCGAAGAGTCGGTCGGCTGGTAGAGGTTGTGCCCGAGGCTCGACAGTCCGGCCGGGTTGGAGAAGGTGGCGAGCTGGATGGTGCCGACGCTGGTCGGTGTGTTCTGACCCGACTGCATCACGGATACGGTCCCGTCGTTCCCGATGGTGATACTGGTGGCATTGTTCGGGATCACCACCTCGGGGATGAGCGGATACCCGTCGGAATTCACCATGCGCCCCTGGCTGTCCTTTTTGAACGAACCGGCCCGTGAATAACTGGTGGAACCGTCCGGCATCTGGATCTGGAAGAACCCGTCACCCTCGATGGCCAGGTCCAGTTCGTTGCCGGTCTGGGTGATGTTGCCGGCGGTGAATATCTTGCTCACCGCGGCGGCCTTGGAGCCGAGCCCCACCTGGATGCCGGTCGGTATCTGGGTGGCGTT